>NZIP01000026.1 GCA_002691645.1 Flavobacteriaceae bacterium | reverse complement strand
GATCCCGGAACGGGACGGGCGGTCGTCGGGGTCATCCGCCCACGAGCTGTCCGAGTAGGCGCAGAGGGCCGCGTACGGAATGTGATCCGTCCGCTTCCTCCCATTGATGATGCCGTACTCGACAGTGCCAGCAAGGTACCGTCCGCTTCCTCCCATTGATGATGCCCTACTCGACAGTGCCAGCAAGGTACTTCATGATCAGCAATGCCGCCTTGTAGTGCTGCTTGCCCGGGTTTGCACAAAACCGCGCACAAATGTTGACCGTACATGCGATGTCGGGTCGCGAGTAGTTGGCCAAATGGTTAAGTGCGCCGATCATGGACCGGTAGGGCAACAGCGCCATCTCCTTGATCGCATCTGCGGTCTTAGGTGACATTTCCTTGCTGAGCTTGACCGTGCTGAAGTGGGGGACCCTAGCGGTACTTTCCCCTTTCTTCAGGAAGCGGTCGAGTAGCTCTCGCACGTATCGAGACTGGTGAATCTTGATCGCGCCATCGTTGAGCCGCTCTATCGACACTCCGAGGAAGACGTTGTCATCATCGCTAGCAGACAGTCGAAAGCCACCGTTGTCGGCGTCCATGACATCCTGCTTAAATGCGCGATACCACTCCTTGTGAGAGAAGAAAGCGCAAACGTCGTCCACGTACACACACATCCGAATGTGCTGTGTCGTCCCACCAATCTCTCGCGTCTTGAGAAAAAGGCAGGGATCTGCGTCTGAAACCTCAAAAGCATGCTCCACAAGCCATGTTGTGAACTTCTGGTTCCAAGCGCGCCCTGCTTGCTTCAGGCCATAAAGCGCCTTCTTCAGCAGCAGGACTTGGCCCTCGTGGCCCTTCGTCGACATTCCAAGCGGTGGCTTGCAGTAGATCACCTCCTTGAGGGGTGAATTGAGATAGGCGCCCTTGACATCCCAGATGTCAACGTCCCACTTGTACCGCGCTGCCTCCGCCAGGCACGCTCGCCAACTGGCGAGCACCGTCACCGGGGCGTAGCTCTCAGTGAAGTCAATGCCGAAGATCTGCTTGAACCCGCGGCCGCAAAGGCGGCTCTTGAGCTTGTCCACAGTACCTTCTGCGTTGGTCTTCACCTTGAACGCCCAGGTGGTGTCGATGCAACGGCGTCCGCGTGGTAAGTCCACCCATTCCCAGACGCCGTGTTCCTCGATGTTGGCGAGCTCAACGCCAATCGAGTCTTTCCAGAACTCGCGGTAGTCGGATTCCAATGCTTCTTTGTACGACTTTGGTTCTGGAATATCTCGCGCTCGAATTCCTTCGAGCCCCCGCGTGAGATTCGCCACTGCCAAGGATAGGACCGCATTGGCCATCTTGAACAGGGCTTGCCCGCGCCGGTAGAGATTTCTCTGCTTGCGCTTTCCAACGTGAACAGACTTGTGTCCGTACTCGCGGGCTTGCTCAAGCATGACCGTGGCGCGATTGAGTAACTCTTCCGTGCCACAGTAAGGCATGCTCACGGCCTTGGAGGTTCTAGCAAGTGTGCGAAACCATCCTTTCTTGCAGCAGCTCTCGCGCGCCGCGGAGAATTCCTCGTGACGCCTCATCTGAAATGCAGCAAAGGCTGACGAGTTATGGTCGTCCTCGTCAACGGGGGCTGCTGCTTTGCTCTCCTTGGGGGAAAGTTCAGCACCAGACGCCGCAGCTCCCACTGAGCTTTCACTCTCCTCACCTGTGGTGACCCTTTTGGTCTTCCAGCTGTCTTCCTGACGCTGGTCGCCCATTTCAGTCGGAATCCACAGGAAGCCGATGCCGCCCTCTGGCGTCCTCATGGCTGGCCGCGCGTGCGCGTCAGCGTTGTCGTTGTGGCTACGAAAGGTATCCAGGTCTATGTTCTTCATGCGCTCAGGGTCGCGCCGCCTGAGTTCATTGTAGATGGCCTTGACCGTTAGATGTCGAGGCCTGCCACGCCGGCCGCGCTTTTTATCGCGCGTCCGTTTGCCGATCATCCATCGGCCGCCCCAGCCATCATCATTATCAGTTCCAGAGTCCAGAGAGACCTGGTCTAGCCTGACTTCAACAGTGCTTTCTTCACTCTCTTGAGCAAGGTTGACACGGTCAGAGAAACTGAGTTGGATTGCTGGGTTGCTGCCAGATGACTCCTCTTCTGGCGAACTGGAAGACGATGAGGAATCATCTTCAGGTTTGGTCCACAGTAGAATCTGGCCTTCCCCGTGGTCGACATGTATGTGCGGAGTTTTAGGAGGACGTCCAGGGTGCTGCTCTTTGGGGTCATCAGGATCCAGGGCGACTTCGCTCGCTCCTGAATCGGATTCCGCGTCTAGCAGCAATATTTCGTCTGGTTCGTCATCATGCACATCATGCGAGAGGGGGACATCGTCGTCGCCCTCGTCGCTCCCACTCGCCTGCTTGCGTGGGGTCGATTTGATTGCCGGTGATTGATTTTCCGCAAATCGCCGGCGATCGAGCATCACATCTTCTTGGAACGTGTAAGAGTTGAAGACTCTGGGTCGCACGCGAGGTGCGGTCACGTCCCAGCAGAGGATGCCTGGTGCGAAGTTGTCCGGGACACCGACATACGTCAAATCGCGTCCCGCGGGATCCCGCTTCCCGGATTTGTCAACCACAACAACTCGGCTCCCCCAGATATGAACGACTCGAGCAATCCACTCTGGGTCGTTCCCACCTTTGCCCTCTGGGTACCGCTTTTCAGCGGGAGAGGCGGAGTCTAGGTTGTGTGAAGTTGGACGCAGCATCAAAAGATTGGCTGCGTGTTTGTCGGCATAGGGCCACAGTCGCACCGCATACTTCTCCGGCACGTCGTGCATGTCGGAATGAATGAGTGCGTTGCTGATGGTCCTCACCAACGCGATGCCTCGCTCGGCCACGGCATTCTGCTGTCCATGACCATAGTTTGGCACGGTGGGTTGTGTGCCTATCTTGGCAACACGCCTGCGCTCTTGTTCGTATTCACCAACAAACTCCCCCGCGTTGTCGTTGCGGTAGGAGCGCACGGGGAACTCAACTGTGCCACCGTACTGAGCGTAGGACTTGGATTGGCGGGCGTCTACCAGCGCATCGTGCTCATGACCTTCCAGCACCTCGCTGACATCGTCCTTGTGCTTGTGGGCGTAGCACCAGGTCTTGCCATCATGGAAATCCTTGACAACAGTACTGTATCGTTCCCCCCACAAGCTAGCGACCGTCTCTCGGCCCATTGTGTCCGTTCCATGTAGATGGTTCGGATGGTCCGGCCAACCAGCGTCCGGCCGCTTGCGGCGCTGGTGGTGCTTGTTCTTGCATTTCACCTTTGCACAGGTGTCACACCAAGAATCATGGGAATTGAATTGTTTTACAGAGATCTTAACCCCATTAATCTCCCCAAGCCCCCTCTTCAGCATGTGGCGTGCAGCGTTCGTTCCAGGATGGCCCATTGCATGGTGCCACCACTCGAGGTGCGTCCCTGCACGGTCCAGGGGCTTGTTGTCGCGATAGCCTGCCCCACTGGATGCAGATGCATGCAGTTGAGGCAGGCCAACTTCCTACTCTTGCTTTCCGCCCTCATTGCTGGACGGTTCGCTTTTGTCGTTCTTGCCGAGGAAGTAACTGGTGATCTCGTCGTCGTCCTCCCCTGAGTCGCTGCCGAAGAGCGCCCTCCACTCATCCCCCAGGTTCTCACCGACCTCAGAGATTTCATGGGTGTCACGGTCGCCGGGTTCCGTGTTCGTGGCAGCATTGACCATAGTGACGTCGCCGCTCATGATGTCGCCGTACAGCATTTTGCCGTACAGCATTTCCTCTTCTTTGTCGGCCTCCTCAGCTTCCGCGGAGAGGTCGATCGAGGTGGGAGGCTGAGCCGGAGACATGTCTGGCATCACCGCCCTCCCACTGGCGCCAATCGCCGTGTTGCGCATGGTCTCAACCAAGGAGGATGACATCGCAGCGTTCTTGATGATCTCCTGCTTCATCTCGCGGGAGTCCAAGCCAAGGGTCTGTGCCTTAACAGCTAGGTCCTTGATTGCGGTTGCCCACATCGCTGTACGGTTTCCATTGATCTTCATTGCACTGCAGTTAGTGCAGACATCCTTATCGCCAGGGTTGCTCCGGACGCATCGCGAGCAATCCCATGGTTCCAACAGGTCCTTGAGCGTGGTGGACTTGATCTGCGCCTGTGCCGCCTCCTGGGTCGTGTGGCCTTGGATGATGTTGCCATCACGGCCGTACGACGTCCAAGTCTCCGAGTCCTGGTCGAGGGCAATAGCGGCTTCCTGCTTGGCCTCTTCCTTGACGTCATCAGCGTTGGCGTGGCCGTTGCCGTCTTCGTCATCTGTCTCGGGCTCAATGAAGTCGCCCACTTTGAGTCCTCCCATATATGTCGAGAGGTACTCAAGCAAGTCTTCGTTCTGGCTGAGCGTTCCGTCGGAGATGGCGAGCATGCAGCGACCCTCGTGGCGCTCAACAGCGTTGCAGCAAAGCCAGCTTCCGCAGTCGAGGCAGACCTGCAGCTCGTGGATGGCCCAGACGTCCCCAAGCGCCGGCCTCGTGCGAATCAACTCAGCAAATTTGCGTTCGCATTCCACGCCACAGAGGGGTGACAGCCGCATCTGCCGCCCGTTGTTGAAGCGAGCCAGATGGTCGGTCCGCTGAACTGGTGCGTCCAAGCAAATGATACACTCCGGAAGCTTGCGTCCTTCCCTGAGATAGATCGTGTTGCGTTCGTCATGGTCACGCCTTGCGGCCTGGCGAGTGACCTCAGCGTACTCTTTGCTGAAAGCCTTCACATTTATGCAGAGGCTGCGCTCTTCCTTCGACTGCAAGCCGTGCACTCCAGTCCGCTCGCCATCAGAGTCAGACTCAGATGTGAAGTTGGTCAGGACGATGCGCTGCCGTGCCGCTTCGGTGACTTTGTCGAAATCATCCTCTCCAGACGACGACGAATCTCGATTTGGGTCGCGGTCTTGGTGATTGTCCATCATCATCGATGGAGGAGGAGAGGGCCGGCGATGAAAATTGTTCCAGAAGATCGTGTTGGTGGTGATCTTGTGCCGAAGATACGCCCTGTCGTTCAGACGGGCAATGTTGTCCACTGGAAGCTCAAAGTAGACGTCGAGTGATGGCACGCTCTTCACCAGCCTTTGATCAAAGATAGTGCGCACATCGTAGGTGTTGTCAACCGCGTTTACGGACTCCACGCGGGAGAACCATTTCTCGCTCGGGACCGGGCCAAGTCCACGGACAAAGACTTTGTCGTTAAGCCTGTGCCACATGTAAGCGGGAAAGTGGTTGAGCCATTGAAACACGTTCTCAGTTGGGAGCGGGCCCAGAAGGAAAGCAACGTCCCGCTTTCCGGTGGGGCCGTCGTCAGATCCGTTGAGAAGAATTGCGGCACGCTTGTCCTCCGCTTTCTTGGTGAAGCCAAAACGATTGAGATACTGCGGAGAATCCTGGTAGTACACCAGAAGGGTGTACTGCCCAATGAGTTTGCGATTCTTGTCATTGAGGTCGGGATCAGCGCCTGGCGAGCCATCTTCAGGGTAGCAGGCATTCAGCCATGAGCGCAGAGTGTCGCGATCAGGGTCATCGAGGCCACCGCCACGTGCAGTATCCAGTGAGTCCAAGATCGGCTTCCAGCGATCCGTCTCCTCCTCTTCACTGGGTGCTCCACTGGCTTTCCAAGCATCACAGCTGTCGATCGTAGAATCAGAATCCTCCTCTGAGTCCTCCTCTGAGCCAGAGCTAGAGTGGCCAGAGGTGATGCAGATGGGGTCATTCGCGGCCGCCTGGGGTGGCAGGGGAGAGCCCATCTGTGCACGGGTTGTGGGCGCAGGGAAAATCACGTCACTGGGCCCAGGGGCAGAAAAAGGGGAAGTGGCTGTATTAGAGGAAGGTGGTGCGGGAGGGCCGCCACCACCGTCGCTGTCGTCTCTCGCATCGTCTCTGCCGTCGCGGTAGCCTCGGTTGTACGCCTGAGAGTACGCCTGTACCGCCGCCGAGAAGTCGCTGTCGTCTCTCGCATCGTCTCTGCCGTCGCGGTAGCCTCGCCAATACTCGTCAAAGTGCGGCGGCCGGTCTGTCAGCATACAGGCTGCCGCTCTCATTCGATCATCCGGGCCCTGGTTCTGCCGCGCGGCGTCATACCCCCGGTTGTACGCCTGTATCGCCGCCTCCTCCTCTTGCGCCGTCACCACCGGCGGCGGCGCCTTCGGTGACGCTGGCGGCGAAGGCGGCAAACGCGGCGACGGTGGCGGCTCGTCGCGCCTCTGCCGGCGCCGAGGCGGCCCATACTCATCGCAACGACCGCCCTCGAGCTCGAATTCGCCGTCTGTGTCATCGTAGGATTCATCGTCGCCGTCGCTGCCTTCGTCCGGGTTGAGCTTGCTCTCGCGTTCGGTGGCGTTGTCCTTGGACTCGCCTGCGGCCGGAGCCGGATGTACCTCTGGGCCGTCCGCGCTTGCCGCGTTGCCGTCCGCATCGGTTTCCTCGAATTCGGGCAGGAGGCTGCGATTGACCGATCCAGGCACCGGGCCACGGTCGAATCGCTGCTGTCGCTGGGGAAGTGGAGGAGGACTCTGCCGGCCGGTGGGCTGGTCGGGCGTGAAGGCGTCGAGGTCCGGCACGGAGTGGTCCGGGGCAGCCGGAGTTGGAGGAGCCGGAGGCCCCAGAGGGGTGCGCAACGATATCACAGGCGGGTGCCTCGAAATCAATGCCGCCACCGCCGGCGGAAGCAAGTCGTGACGCCTCGTCTGGAATGCAGCATAGGCTTGGAGGTGCGGAGCCGGAGCACTTGCTGTGCCTCCTGTGGCTCCTGCTCCCTCCGCCATCTCACGGCCGCCATCGTCGTCGCTGCTGTCCGAGGTCCACCGCCACGGGGTCTGGGCAGGTGCCGGAGCCGGGGCAGGTGCCGGAGCCGGGGAAGGCGCCGGAGCCGGAGCAGGTGCCGGAGCTGGAGCACTCGCTGTGCCTCCTATGGCTCCCGCTCCCTCCGCCACCTCACCGCCGCCGTCGTCGCTGCTGTCCGAACTGCAGCTGCTGATGGGCGATACAGGGATCAAGTCGTTGGATCCCTTGTGGTTGGCACCCGGCTGCGGGTTGTCCTTGGAGTCTCGGTCCAGGGAGATGTGGTTGTTGGAGAAGGGGATGGCACTGCGGTCGCCGTCGTGGTAGAAAGCAGTGGGGAGAGCCACCGCCTTGAGCGCGATGGTGCCGGAGGCCTCCGCCGAGCTGTCGCTGCCCATGTAGATCTCCTCATCAGAGTCGGTCTCGAGGTCATCACTAGACCACTCACCGCGAAGGGCCGCCTCCAGGTTGGCACGGCCGGACATCTCGTCGAGCACGTACACCCAGTTGGACGGGGCGAAGCCAATGTACTTGCCGGCGTTGTTGTTGCGCAGCAAGGACATGAAGCTATGCACGGCGGGGTCCTTCTCAGCGCTCATGACGTAGACCGTGTCGCTCTCGAAGACGAAGATCACGTTGCCCTGCTCTGCCATCGCGCGGATGGAGAGCAGGGGAGAGCGGACGTCCTTGACAGTGAGGGCGGGGCCGTAGTTGGCGCCGTTGTTGACATAGAAACCCTCCTTGTCAGCGAGCATCGAGCCCTCAGCCGAGGCCGTCTCGATCTTCAGATTCGTCTGCTTCGCCTCCTCCAGCTCGACCTCGCTCGCGCGCAGCAAGTTGTGGCTGGAGCCGGAGTCGAGCTGCGTCCGCCGGACGTGCGTGGCGGACTGCGCCCGCGCCACGGCCATCTTGCCGACGGCGGCGGTGCGGCGCTTCGCCTTCTTCCATTTCTCCTCGGTGAAGAAAGAGCCGGTAGCGCCCTTCTCAGGGTCCACCTTGAGCTGGAAGCCCGCCGCATCGCCGTGCTTCGCGACCATCTTGGCGAAGTTCTTGGCGGTGGCGGCGTTGACGAGGACAGAGGTCGACTCGTTCTTGCCAGACTTCTTCTTCTTCTTACCGCCCTTGCCCTGCTTCTCCTTTTTCTTGCGGCCTTCCTTGCCCTTGCCCTTGGCAGCGCTGCCGCGCCCCTTGGGCTTGTTCCGCTTGTCTCGGCCGCCGCCTTTGCCGCCACGCTGCTTCCCAGCGAGCTGCGGGCAGTCGCGCTTGAGGTGGCCCTTCTTGCCGCAGTGGTGGCAGGTGCGTCGCTCCTCCTGGCTGTTGCAGTCGGAGGTTTTGTGGTTGCCGCCGCACTTGGCGCAGACCGTCGGCTTCGGGCAGTCGCGCGCGAAGTGGCCGTGCTCGCCGCAGTTGAAGCACTCCACCGTGCTCATGTCGCGAGAGGACTTGCCACTGTCGCCGCCGCGAGCTGCCTTGGCACTGCCCTTGGAGCCCTTTGAGCGGCCGCGAATGCGGCGGGTGACCTCCTGCTCCGCCTTCTCGACCTCGGGCCTGTGGATCTCGACCCACGTCTCGAGGTGGCTCACCAGGGCCTGAAGGGAGATGGGAACTGGCTCCGTGCCATCTTCCAGCATCTTCTGGCGAGCCTTGGCCTCGTTGTACTTGATTTTCTCCAGAGCACCGCGCAGCCGCCGTGGGAGAGAGCTCCGGAATTTGAGCATCAGCTGCTTGTCGTCCACCACTCTGCCCGTGATGGCGGTGTAGAGGGCGGCGACAGTGCGGAGGTTAGCCAGAGCCTCAAACGTCTTGATGGCGCGCTGCTCGTGCATGGCGAAGTCACCATCCCACTTGAAGTTCTCGAAGTGCTCAATGGCAGCCTGCTCCGCGTCCAGCCGGTTGCTGCCGAGGGCCAGGTAGATCAGTCGAGCGTAGAGCTCGCGTCCGCCTTTGAGGCCAGGCCGCTCGGGGTCATTGACCCGAATCTTGACTTGCTCGCTGAGGGTGCGCTGGATGATGTCCCAGAGCTGGCTGTCGGCCATCCGCCAGATCGCCATGCGGCCCTTCAGGTCGAGCTTGGCCCAGTACTCAGTCCACTCTTGCTGGCCCCAGTACGGGTTGTTGATGATCTTCCTTACGTTGTAGCCGACCTCATCCCAGAGCTCCTTCAGAGAGGAAGACCCAGGGGGGACGACAGCAACTCGGGTGTCAGCCTTGGCCAACTCGAGGTTGGCTTTGGCCTCAGTCACGGCATCCTGAAGAGGCTTCGCCGCCTCCAGGTCGCGCTTCAGGCGGAGGTCATTCGATTCAGCAATCTTCCGCACCGCCTCCCTGGAGCGGGTGATCTCCGCCTCAGCCTCGGCCCGTCGGTCCGCGTCCGCGTCCGGGATCTGCTCGAACGCGAGAGTCGCAGCGGCGAGGTTGTTGGTAGCCTCCGCCAGGCTCTCCTCCATGGCTTTCCTGACCGCCGCTTGGCTGGTGTGGAGTACCATGAGCCGGTTGTTGGCCTGGGCCAGCGCCAACTCGGCCTCTTGCTCGGTGATGGCCTCTCTCGCCTTGGTCTCAGCAGCAGCGGAGCCGCCGTTGACAGGGACCCTGTCGAAGACCGAGGTAATCGACAGCCTCCGGGGCCCTCGCGAAGCCGAGTTCAGGATAGTGGCCGTCTCCTGCATCGGGCAGTCGATGCCGTCGTGTGGCATGAGGAGGTAGAAGCAGAACCCGGTCGCTTGCGTATGCCGTTCGAGGGCCTGCTGCCAGAGGTAGATCTTGCTAATAGTCGCCGTAGCCGGGAACTTGATCAGAGGAGGCTTGCGGCGATACTCCTCGTCGGAGTCGTCGCTGTCGTTCCTCCGCCGCCTTCGACGCCGCCTCCGCATCTGGAAGCCGACCGCGGCAGTTGCCAGGACGAAGGCAGTGGCCAGCACGAAGCCCGGTACGACCAGGAACGCGCCGCCTCCCGCCTTGTTGCCGTGGTGATCTTCGCGAAGTCCACCAGGAGCCGCAGCCGCCGGTTGTAGCGACAGCAGCATCGCCACCCCGGTGATGGTCAGCGATGTATCCAGGCTCCGCTGCATGAGCAGGGAGCTGGCGTAGTAGTCGATGAACAGCAGAACACTGAGGGCGCACAGTGTCTGCCAGCCGCCTTGGAGACTTAGGCCGGCCTCCTGTACGTAGTCGAAGCCCGTGCCGCCGTTGAAGCCCGTGCCGCCAGCCGTGGTGCACGTGCCGTAGTTGAAGCCCGTGCCGCCAGTCGTGTTGCCCGTGCAATAGATCTGTGGGTACTGGTTCACGGAGTGCGAAGTTCTCTTGGTCCAAGTTGTCGTCAATCGGGATGTCAATCCCCCAACACCGGGGTCCAACCATGATCCCTTCACCTCCCCGGAACTGTTCGCGAGAACCGCGACAGTTGCCGGATCTAGGAAAAAGATTCCTGTCGGTCGTGGGTGGCGGACACGCTCGGCTGCGGGGATGACGACGGTAGTGGTGTCTAGGGAATGCGATTGCCCGCGACCAAGCCACAGCTCGTAGTGAGTCCGGTGGGACAAGTCACGAGTGCGGTCTGGTGTAATCCCTCCTGGTTTCCCAGGTAGCAGTTCAGGCACCAGATCCAGATGGAGTCTGAACTCCATCTGGATTCCATCTGGACCTCCCTTCCGGGCAGTGTACAAGCACTGGTACAGCAGGGGAGACAGGGTCTCCCCAAATGCACTGCTAATGCAATGAAGCATCAGACGGTGACCTCCCTCAAGGTCCCACATCCCACCAATCCATTTCTGGTTCGGGGTCGCCGATATCCGCTGGGCTTCCTTCCACGGCAAGCCTTGCCGTGGGCGTCCGCTGCTCCGCATAGCGGCAGAGCAGCCGGGTATCTCCGAGAGGGAGGGTTGGTCGCAGGTCGCTGGTTGGTCGCAGGTCTGTTCGGTCTGTGTACTGGTTGTAGCCGTTCTCGTAGCTGACTCGATCTGGACGGTTCGTCTGTTGCCCGTGATCTCGCCCTCGGCGTTGATCTCGCGCGCCTCGGCGTTGATCTCGCGCGCCTCGGCAGTGGAGCTCCGCACGTAGGGGCACCCACCTGCGCACACGGGCGACAAGGGCGAGGGCCGAGCAGTGACCCCCGCCCCCGGCGCGCCGCATGCACAAAGGCGGGCACGTCCCTGTCGCGGGAGCTCCAGTAGCGGGGGGTGTCGAAGTACGGGCACGTCGGGTTCAGGGCGGTTCAGGTCCGCCTTGGTCATGTCGGTGTCGACCTCGGTGTCGACCTCGAACTTGCACCCGGCCTTGGTGTCCATGTCGCCCGCCTTGGCGTCCATCTCGCCCACGTCGGTGTGCTCCTCCTGCCAGTCCGAAAAGTTTTTCGGGTTCACGTCGTCGCCGGTCCGGTTCAGGTCGCCGTCGCCGGTCCGGTTCAGGTCGCCGTCGCCGGTCCGGTTCAGGTCAAGGTTCAGGTCGAGGTTCAGGTCGAGGTTCAGGTTGAGGTTCAGGTCGCCGTCGNCNNTNNGGTTCAGGTCGCCGTCGCCGATCCGGTTCAGGTCGAGGTTCATNTGGTTTTGTCGGTCGAACGGCATGTTTGACCGCCGAGGCCCCGCTTGTTGTCCGGGCGCCGACGAATTTCTTGCGTGGCAGCTGACGTCCTGGATGCCAGTCTCCTCGACGGTTGGCGTGCACGTCCTGGAAGCCCCGGCCTCCTCGCCAGCGCCGCCGTCGTGCAGGTGACGTCGGAGCCGACGTCGGTGGNCCCGGGCTCGAGCTGCCGGTCGTGGCGCACCGTGGCCNTCGCCATGTTCTCCACGAACGATGATGTCCTTGTCGANCTCCCGCCGTCCCCGGCTGATCGNGAACAGGCCGAGATCATATAGTGGTCCATACGNGTTGATGTCGACGTCGCAATTCTTCTCGTCCGAAGCTGTGGCCGACGGTGAAGCAGCCAGCCGACCGTTGTCCGGATGCAAATGATGATGCTGAACCGACCGTTGCCCGGTGGCTCTCGCCACCTCCTTGACGTAGACCTCTTGCCCGGGCTCGCCCATGCAGTGGGTGACGCCCAGGTTGCCCATCTCGTGCACGTAGCTGTTGCCGTCGTGGTCGTTGNNGGTGTTGGTGTCGTAGTCTGGAGACGGCGCACCATCATNGTGNGCCCGTCCCCCGTCGAGACGTCGTGCGTGTTCATCTCGCCCCCCGTCGCAGTCCTCGCACGTGCTGCCGGGGTTGTCGGTCTCGGTGTTGTTGGTGGTGTTGAAGTCACCGCGACGGCACGTCGTTGCCGCCGCACCGAGGACGAGCACGCCGGAGTGCTCGCCCTCGTCGTCGATGTCGAAGCGCCCGCCGTCGGCGCAGTCGTTGTCCGGGCCGCAGTTCATGAAGTTGCAGCCGCAGACGTGCTCGGTCGTCTTGAGGAAGTAGACGGCCAGGCAGATCAGGCAGAGCATGAGGTAGCTTGCCCGTCGTCCGTCGCAGAGGAAGTCGATCGAACTACTCGGGGCGACCATGTGGTGNTNCGCGCCGCCAAGCGGTGCCGCACCCTTGCCGTCCTTGTCGCAGCCCTCCGTGGCTGCTGGTGACGATGCCCGGCCGGTGTTGCCGAGCTGGGTCATGCCGTTGGTGCGCTGCGCCTCGTCGCAGTGCACCTCGTGCGCCTTCATGCGCCTGGGTGGGGGTGCGCCAGCGTGCGCTTGCCCGCCCTCAACGCCGCTCACCTTGTGCTCAGGGTTGCATAGCAGCATTGTGTTACGCTCTCGGCACATGCCGAGAGCACTTACTAAAAGTCCCCAAAGACCCACCTCTTTGCCCGCTCTAGCTGACGCTCGTCACAGGATACCGCCGTTCCAGTTACCCTGGTCTACGGTGATTCCCTAAAGCGCCCCCCCCCCCTGGGCTCCCGCGGAGCCCCAGGGGGTGTCTAAGACTATGTAACTATCGTCTGGCTGGCGTCTGAGGCGTGCACATCGCGCCTAGCTGTTCCTAGTGGCGTCCTACTAGCAGCGCAGTCTGCCCTAGCTAGCGCTCTGTAACTATAGGTAGTCATCATAAGTGAGGCCCTGGGCGGCGAGGCCCTGGGCGGCGCGGCCTAAGCGGCGAGCGCCTGGGCGATCATCATACTCCCACTCAGAGCAGCTTGCTGGTCAGACCAGGCATGCGCGCGTCCCAACGTCAGTCATCTGTCTTCTAATGTCAATGGAGAGGTTGGCGATCAAAAATTCCCGAGNCGAACCATCGTGTTCANCTCGTTGAAAAACGCCGTTCGTGTTGTGCCTCCTTGCACGTCACGAAACAGCGACCATCATGTCGCGAAGCAACTCGAATCGAGGAGCTGCCAAGTATTTGGTGAGCAGATCAGCCACCATCTCGTCAGTTGGGCAATACACCAGCTTGATTGCCCCTGCCTTGTGCTGAGCACGCACGTAGTGCCACTTAAGATCGATATGCTTCGTCCTCTGGTGGTCGACTCCGGCGTTGTGACTCCACACGATTGCACCAGTGTTATCTTCGAACACGGTGACAGGCTTGGCGCCTTCGAGTTCCGCCTCGGTCTTGACCGAGTCGCGGTCGGGGATGCTGAGGTCGCCATACCCGAACTCGGCNAACAAGCGCCGAGCCCAGACAACACTCTTCACCGCCCCGCAGACAGCCATGTACTCAGCTTNCGTTGTNGAAAGCGCCTGGGCTGTCTGCTTCNAAGAACGCCACTCGATCGGGCCTCCCCAAGACCACAGCATGATCCCGGAACGGGACGTGCGGTCGTCGGGGTCATCCGCCCACGAGCTGTCCGAGTAGGCACAGAGGGCCGCGTACGGAATGTGATCCGTCCGCTTCCTCCCATAGATGATGCCGTACTCGACGGTGCCAGCAAGGTACTTCATGATCTGCAATGCCGCCTTGTAGTGCTGCTTGCCCGGGTTCGCACAGAACTGCGCACAGATGTTGACCGCNCACGCGATGTCGGGTCGCGAGTAGTTGGCCAAATGGTTAAGTGCGCCGATCATGGANCGGTAGGGCAANAGCGCCATCTCCTTGATCGCATCTGCGGTCTTAGGTGACATTTCCTTGCTGAGCTTGACCGTGCTGAAGTGGGGGACCCTAGCGGTACTTTCCCCTTTCTTCAGGAAGCGGTCGAGTAGCTCTCGCACGTATCGAGACTGGTGAATCTTGATCGCGCCATCGTTGAGCCGCTCTATCGACACTCCGAGGAAGACGTTGTCATCATCGCTAGCAGACAGTCGAAAGCCACCGTTGTCGGCGTCCATGACATCCTGCTTAAATGCGCGATACCACTCCTTGTGAGAGAAGAAAGCGCAAACGTCGTCCACGTACACACACATCCGAATGTGCTGTGTCGTCCCACCAATCTCTCGCGTCTTGAGAAAAAGGCAGGGATCTGCGTCTGAAACCTCAAAAGCATGCTCCACAAGCCATGTTGTGAACTTCTGGTTCCAAGCGCGCCCTGCTTGCTTCAGGCCATAAAGCGCCTTCTTCAGCAGCAGGACTTGGCCCTCGTGGCCCTTCGTCGACATTCCAAGCGGTGGCTTGCAGTAGATCACCTCCTTGAGGGGTGAATTGAGATAGGCGCCCTTGACATCCCAGATGTCAACGTCCCACTTGTACCGCGCTGCCTCCGCCAGGCACGCTCGCCAACTGGCGAGCACCGTCACCGGGGCGTAGCTCTCAGTGAAGTCAATGCCGAAGATCTGCTTGAACCCGCGGCCGCAAAGGCGGCTCTTGAGCTTGTCCACAGTACCTTCTGCGTTGGTCTTCACCTTGAACGCCCAGGTGGTGTCGATGCAACGGCGTCCGCGTGGTAAGTCCACCCATTCCCAGACGCCGTGTTCCTCGATGTTGGCGAGCTCAACGCCAATCGAGTCTTTCCAGAACTCGTGGTAGTCGGATTCCAATGCTTCTTTGTACGACTTTGGTTCTGGAATATCTCGCGCTCGAATTCCTTCGAGCCCCCGCGTGAGATTCGCCACTGCCAAGGATAGGACCGCATTGGCCATCTTGAACAGGGCTTGCCCGCGCCGGTAGAGATTTCTCTGCTTGCGCTTTCCAACGTGAACAGACTTGTGTCCGTACTCGCGGGCTTGCTCAAGCATGACCGTGGCGCGATTGAGTAACTCTTCCGTGCCACAGTAAGGCATGCTCACGGCCTTGGAGGTTCTAGCAAGTGTGCGAAACCATCCTTTCTTGCAGCAGCTCTCGCGCGCCGCGGAGAATTCCTCGTGACGCCTCATCTGAAATGCAGCAAAGGCTGACGAGTTATGGTCGTCCTCGTCAACGGGGGCTGCTGCTTTGCTCTCCTTGGGAGAAAGTTCAGCACCAGACGCCGCAGCTCCCACTGAGCTTTCACTCTCCTCACCTGTGGTGACCCTTTTGGTCTTCCAGCTGTCCTCCTGACGCTGGTCGCCCATTTCAGTCGGGATCCACAGGAAGCCGATGCCGCCCTCTGGCGTCCTCATGGCTGGCCGCGCGTGCGCGTCAGCGTTGTCGTTGTGGCTACGAAAGGTATCCANGTCTATGTTCTTCATGCGCTCAGGGTCGCGCCGCCTGAGTTCATTGTAGATGGCCTTGACCGTTAGATGTCGAGGCCTGCCACGCCGGCCGCGCTTTTTATCGCGCGTCCGTTTGCCGATCATCCATCGGCCGCCCCAGCCATCATCATTNTCAGTTCCAGAGTCCAGAGAGACCTGGTCTAGCCTGACTTCAACAGTGCTTTCTTCACTCTCTTGAGCAAGGTTGACACGGTCAGAGAAACTGAGTTGGATTGCTGGGTTGCTGCCAGATGACTCCTCTTCTGGCGAACTGGAAGACGATGAGGAATCATCTTCAGGTTTGGTCCACAGTAGAATCTGGCCTTCCCCGTGGTCGACATGTATGTGCGGAGTTTTAGGAGGACGTCCAGGGTGCTGCTCTTTGGGGTCATCAGGATCCAGGGCGACTTCGCTCGCTCCTGAATCGGATTCCGCGTCTAGCAGCAATATTTCGTCTGGTTCGTCATCATGCACATCATGCGAGAGGGGGACATCGTCGTCGCCCTCGTCGCTCCCACTCGCCTGCTTGCGTGGGGTCGATTTGATTGCCGGTGATTGATTTTCCGCAAATCGCCGGCGATCGAGCATCACATCTTCTTGGAACGTGTAAGAGTTGAAGACTCTGGGTCGCACGCGAGGTGCGGTCACGTCCCAGCAGAGGATGCCTGGTGCGAAGTTGTCCGGGACACCGACATACGTCAAATCGCGTCCCGCGGGATNCCGCTTCCCGGATTTGTCAACCACAACAACTCGGCTCCCCCAGATATGAACGACTCGAGCAATCCACTCNGGGTCGTTCCCACCTTTGCCCTCTGGGTACCGCTTTTCAGCGGGAGAGGCGGAGTCCAGGTTGTGTGAAGTTGGACGCAGCATCAAAAGATTGGCTGCGTGTTTGTCGGCATAGGGCCACAGTCGCACCGCATACTTCTCCGGCACGTCGTGCATGTCGGAATGAATGAGTGCGTTGCTGATGGTCCTCACCAACGCGATGCCTCGCTCGGCCACGGCATTCTGCTGTCCATGACCATAGTTTGGCACGGTGGGTTGTGTGCCTATCTTGGCAACACGCCTGCGCTCTTGTTCGTATTCACCAACAAACTCCCCCGCGTTGTCGTTGCGGTAGGAGCGCACGGGGAACTCAACTGTGCCACCGTACTGAGCGTAGGACTTGGATTGGCGGGCGTCTANCAGCGCATCGTGCTCATGACCTTCCAGCACCTCGCTGACATCGTCCTTGTGCTTGTGGGCGTAGCACCAGGTCTTGCCATCATGGAAATCCTTGACAACAGTACTGTATCGTTCCCCCCACAAGCTAGCGACCGTCTCTCGGCCCATTGTGTCCGTTCCATGTAGATGGTTCGGATGGTCCGGCCAACCAGCGTCCGGCCGCTTGCGGCGCTGGTGGTGCTTGTTCTTGCATTTCACCTTTGCACAGGTGTCACACCAAGAATCATGGGAATTGAATTGTTTTACAGAGATCTTAACCCCATTAATCTCCCCAAGCCCCCTCTTCAGCATGTTGCGTGCAGCGTTCGTTCCAGGATGGCCCATTGCATGGTGCCACCACTCGAGGTGCGTCCCTGCACGGTCCAGGGGCTTGTTGTCGCGATAGCCTGCCCCACTGGATGCAGATGCATNCAGTTGAGGCAGGCCAACTTCCTACTCTTGCTTTCCGCCCTCATTGCTGGACGGTTCGCTTTTGTCGTTCTTGCCGAGGAAGTANCTGGTGATCTCGTCGTCGTCCTCCCCTGAGTCGCTGCCGAAGAGCGCCCTCCACTCATCCCCCAGGTTCTCACCGACCTCAGAGATTTCATGGGTGTCACGGTCGCCGGGTTCCGTGTTCGTGGCAGCATTGACCATAGTGACGTCGCCGCTCATGATGTCGCCGTACAGCATTTTGCCGTACAGCATTTCCTCTTCTTTGTCGGCCTCCTCAGCTTCCGCGGAGAGGTCGATCGAGGTGGGAGGCTGAGCCGGAGACATGTCTGGCATCACCGCCCTCCCACTGGCGCCAATCGCCGTGTTGCGCATGGTCTCAACCAAGGAGGATGACATCGCAGCGTTCTTGATGATCTCCTGCTTCATCTCGCGGGAGTCCAANCCAAGGGTCTGTGCCTTAACAGCTAGGTCCTTGATTGCGGTTGCCCACATCGCTGTACGGTTTCCATTGATCTTCATTGCACTGCAGTTAGTGCAGACATCCTTATCGCCAGGGTTGCTCCGGACGCATCGCGAGCAATCCCATGGTTCCAACAGGTCCTTGAGCGTGGTGGGCTTGATCTGCGCCTGTGCCGCCTCCTGGGNCGTGTGGCCTTGGATGATGTTGCCATCACGGCCGTACGACGTCCAAGTCTCCGAGTCCTGGTCGAGGGCAATAGCGGCTTCCTGCTTGGCCTCTTCCTTGACGTCATCAGCGTTGGCGTGGCCGTTGCCGTCTTCGTCATCTGTCTCGGGCTCAATGAAGTCGCCCACTTTGAGTCCTCCCATATATGTCGAGAGGTACTCAAGCAAGTCTTCGTTCTGGCTGAGCGTTCCGTCGGAGATGGCGAGCATGCAGCGACCCTCGTGGCGCTCAACAGCGTTGCAGCAAAGCCAGCTTCCGCAGTCGAGGCAGACCTGCAGCTCGTGGATGGCCCAGACGTCCCCAAGCGCCGGGTTCGTGCGAATCAACTCAGCAAATTTGCGTTCGCATTCCACGCCACAGAGGGGTGACAGCCGCATCTGCCGCCCGTTGTTGAAGCGAGCCAGATGGTCGGTCCGCTGAACTGGTGCGTCCAAGCAAATGATACACTCCGGAAGCTTGCGTCCTTCCCTGAGATAGATCGTGTTGCGTTCGTCATGGTCACGCCTTGCGGCCTGGCGAGTGACCTCAGCGTACTCTTTGCTGAAAGCCTTCACATTTATGCAGAGGCTGCGCTCTTCCTTCGACTGCAAGCCGTGCACTCCAGTCCGCTCGCCATCAGAGTCAGACTCAGATGTGAAGTTGGTCAGGACGATGCGCTGCCGTGCCGCTTCGGTGACTTTGTCGAAATCATCCTCTCCAGACGACGACGAATCTCGATTTGGGTCGCGGTCTTGGTGATTGTCCATCATCATCGATGGAGGAGGAGAGGGCCGGCGATGANAATTGTTCCAGAAGATCGTGTTGGTGGTGATCTTGTGCCGAAGATACGCCCTGTCGTTCAGACGGGCAATGTTGTCCACTGGAAGCTCAAAGTAGACGTCGAGTGATGGCACGCTCTTCACCAGCCTTTGATCAAAGATAGTGCGCACATCGTAGGTGTTGTCAACCGCGTTTACGGACTCCACGCGGGAGAACCATTTCTCGCTCGGGACCGGGCCAAGTCCACGGACAAAGACTTTGTCGCCAAGCCTGTGCCACATGTAAGCGGGAAAGTGGTTGAGCCATTGAAACACGTTCTCAGTTGGGAGCGGGCCCAGAAGGAAAGCAACGTCCCGCTTTCCGGTGGGGCCGTCGTCAGATCCGTTGAGAAGAATNGCGGCACGCTTGTCCTCCGCTTTCTTGGTGAAGCCAAAACGATTGAGATACTGCGGAGAATCCTGGTAGTACACCAGAAGGGTGTACTGCCCAATGAGTTTGCGATTCTTGTCATTGAGGTCGGGATCAGCGCCTGGCGAGCCATCTTCAGGGTAGCAGGCATTCAGCCATGAGCGCAGAGTGTCGCGATCAGGGTCATCGAGGCCACCGCCACGTGCAGTATCCAGTGAGTCCAAGATCGGCTTCCAGCGATCCGTCTCCTCCTCTTCACTGGGTGCTCCACTGGCTTTCCAAGCATCACAGCTGTCGATCGTAGAATCAGAATCCTCCTCTGAGTCCTCCTCTGAGCCAGAGCTAGAGTGGCCAGAGGTGATGCAGATGGGGTCATTCGCGGCCGCCTGGGGTGGCAGGGGAGAGCCCATCTGTGCACGGGTTGTGGGCGCAGGGAAAATCACGTCACTGGGCCCAGGGGCAGAAAAAGGGGAAGTGGCTGTATTAGAGGAAGGTGGTGCGGGAGGGCCGCCACCACCGTCGCTGTCGTCTCTCGCATCGTCTCTGCCGTCGCGGTAGCCTCGGTTGTACGCCTGAGAGTACGCCTGTACCGCCGCCGAGAAGTCGCTGTCGNCTCTCGCATCGTCTCNGCCGTCGCGGTAGCCTCGCCAATACTCGTCAAAGTGCGGCGGCCGGTCTGTCAGCATACAGGCTGCCGCTCTCATTCGATCATCCGGGCCCTGGTTCTGCCGCGCGGCGTCATACCCCCGGTTGTACGCCTGTATCGCCGCCTCCTCCTCTTGCGCCGTCACCACCGGCGGCGGCGCCTTCGNTGGCGCTGGCGGCGAAGGCGGCAAACGCGGCGACGGTGGCGGCTCGTCGCGCCTCTGCCGGCGCCGAGGCGGCCCATACTCATCGCAACGACCGCCCTCGAGCTCGAATTCGCCGTCTGTGTCATCGTAGGATTCATCGTCGCCGTCGCTGCCTTCGTCCGGGTTGAGCTTGCTCTCGCGTTCGGTGGCGTTGTCNTTGGACTCGCNNGCGGCCGGAGCCGGATGTACCTCTGGGNCGTCCGCGCTTGCCGCGTTGCCGTNCGCATCGGTTTCCTCGAATTCGGGCAGGAGGCTGCGATTGACCGATCCAGGCACCGGGCCACGGTCGAATCGCTGCTGTCGCTGGGGAAGTGGAGGAGGACTCTGCCGGCCGGTGGGCTGGTCGGGCGTGAAGGCGTCGAGGTACGGCACGGAGTGGTCCGGGGCAGCCGGAGTTGGAGGAGCCGGAGGCCCCAGAGGGGTGCGCAAGGATATCACAGGCGGGTGCCTCGAAATCAATGCCGCCACCGCCGGCGGAAGCAAGTCGTGACGCCTCGTCTGGAATGCAGCATAGGCTGGGAGGTGCGGAGCCGGAGCACTTGCTGTGCCTCCTGTGGCTCCTGCTCCCTCCGCCATCTCACGGCCGCCATCGTCGTCGCTGCTGTCCGAGGTCCACCGCCACGGGGTCTGGGCAGGTGCCGGAGCCGGGGCAGGTGCCGGAGCCGGGGAAGGCGCCGGAGCCGGAGCAGGTGCCGGAGCTGGAGCACTCGCTGTGCCTCCTATGGCTCCCGCTCCCTCCGCCACNTCACCGCCGCCGTCGTCGCTGCTGTCCGAACTGCAGCTGCTAATAGGCGACACAGGGACCATTCGCGGCCGNCTGGGGTCGTTGGATCCCTTGTGGTTGGCACCCGGCTGCGGGTTGTCCTTGGAGTCTCGGTCCAGGGAGATGTGGTTGTTGGAGAAGGGGATGGCACTGCGGTCGCCGTCGTGGTAGAAAGCAGTGGGGAGAGCCACCGCCTTGAGCGCGATGGTGCCGGAGGCCTCCGCCGAGCTGTCGCTNCCCATGTAGATCTCCTCATCAGAGTCGGTCTCGAGGTCATCACTAGACCACTCACCGCGAAGGGCCGCCTCCAGGTTGGCACGGCCGGACATCTCGTCGAGCACGTACACCCAGTTGGACGGGGCGAAGCCAATGTACTTGCCGGCGTTGTTGTTGCGCAGCAAGGACATGAAGCTATGCACGGCGGGGTCCTTCTCAGCGCTCATGACGTAGACCGTGTCGCTCTCGAAGACGAAGATCACGTTGCCCTGCTCTGCCATCGCGCGGATGGAGAGCAGGGGAGAGCGGACGTCCTTGACAGTGAGGGCGGGGCCGTAGTTGGCGCCGTTGTTGACATAGAAACCCTCCTTGTCAGCGAGCATCGAGCCCTCAGCCGAGGCCGTCTCGATCTTCAGATTCGTCTGCTTCGCCTCCTCCAGCTCGACCTCGCTCGCGNGCAGCAAGTTGTGGCTGGAGCCGGAGTCGAGCTGCGTCCGCCGGACGTGCGTGNNGGACTGCGCCCGCGCCACGGCCATCTTGCCGACGGCGGCGGTGCGGCGCTTCGCCTNCTTCCATTTCTCCTCGGTGAAGAAAGAGCCGGTAGCGCCCTTCTCAGGGTCCACCTTGAGCTGGAAGCCCGCCGCATCGCCGTGCTTCGCGACCATCTTGGCGAAGTTCTTGGCGGTGGCGGCGTTGACGAGGACAGAGGTCGACTCGGTCTTGCCAGACTTCTTCTTCTTCTTACCGCCCTTGCCCTGCTTCNCCTTTTTCTTGCGGCCTTCCTTGCCCTTGCCCTTGGCAGCGCTGCCGCGCCCCTTGGGCTTGTTCCGCTTGTCTCGGCCGCCGCCTTTGCCGCCACGCTGCTTCCCAGCGAGCTGCGGGCAGTCGCGCTTGAGGTGGCCCTTCTTGCCGCAGTGGTGGCAGGTGCGTCGCTCCTCCTGGCTGTTGCAGTCGGAGGTTTTGTGGTTGCCGCCGCACTTGGCGCAGACCGTCGGCTTCGGGCAGTCGCGCGCGAAGTGGCCGTGCTCGCCGCAGTTGTAGCACTCCACCGTGCTCATGTCGCGAGAGGACTTGCCACTGTCGCCGCCGCGAGCTGCCTTGGCACTGCCCTTGGAGCCCTTTGAGCGGCCGCGAATGCGGCGGGTGACCTCCTGCTCCGCCTTCTCGACCTCGGGCCTGTGGATCTCGACCCACGTCTCGAGGTGGCTCACCAGGGCCTGAAGGGAGATGGGAACTGGCTCCGTGCCATCTTCCAGCATCTTCTGGCGAGCCTTGGCCTCGTTGTACTTGATTTTCTCCAGAGCACCGCGCAGCCGCCGTGGGAGAGAGCTCCGGAATTTGAGCATCAGCTGCTTGTCGTCCACCACTCTGCCCGTGATGGCGGTGTAGAGGGCGGCGACAGTGCGGAGGTTAGCCAGAGCCTCNAACGTCTTGATGGCGCGCTGCTCGTGCATGGCGAAGTCACCATCCCACTTGAAGTTCTCGAAGTGCTCAATGGCAGCCTGCTCCGCGTCCAGCCGGTTGCTGCCGAGGGCCAGGTAGATCAGCCGAGCGTAGAGCTCGCGTCCGCCTTTGAGGCCAGGCCGCTCGGGGTCATTGACCCGAATCTTGACTTGCTCGCTGAGGGTGCGCTGGATGATGTCCCAGAGCTGGCTGTCGGCCATCCGCCAGATCGCCATGCGGCCCTTCAGGTCGAGCTTGGCCCAGTACTCAGTCCACTCTTGCTGGCCCCAGTACGGGTTGTTGATGATCTTCCTTACGTTGTAGCCGACCTCATCCCAGAGCTCCTTCAGAGAGGAAGACCCAGGGGGGACGACAGCAANTCGGGTGTCAGCCTTGGCCAACTCGAGGTTGGCTTTGGCCTCAGTCACGGCATCCTGAAGAGGCTTTGCCGCCTCCAGGTCGCGCTTCAGGCGGAGGTCATTCGATTCAGCAATCTTCCGCACCGCCTCCCTGGAGCGGGTGATCTCCGCCTCAGCCTCGGCCCGTCGGTCCGCGTCCGCGTCCGGGATCTGCTCGAACGCGAGAGTCGCAGCGGCGAGGTTGTTGGTAGCCTCCGCCAGGCTCTCCTCCATGGCNTTCCTGACCGCCTCTTGGCTGGTGTGGAGTACCATGAGCCGGTTGTTGGCCTGGGCCAGCGCCAACTCGGCCTCTTGCTCGGTGATGGCCTCTCTCGCCTTGGTCTCAGCAGCAGCGGAGCCGCCGTTGACAGGGACCCTGTCGAAGACCGAGGTAATCGACAGCCTCCGGGGCCCTCGCGAAGCCGAGTTCAGGATAGTGGCCGTCTCCTGCATCGGGCAGTCGATGCCGTCGTGTGGCATGAGGAGGTAGAAGCAGAACCCGGTCGCTTGCGTATGCCGTTCGAGGGCCTGCTGCCAGAGGTAGATCTTGCTAATAGTCGCCGTAGCCGGGAACTTGATCAGAGGAGGCTTGCGGCGATACTCCTCGTCGGAGTCGTCGCTGTCGTTCCTCCGCCGCCTTCGACGCCGCCTCCGCATCTGGAAGCCGACCGCGGCAGTTGCCAGGACGAAGGCAGTGGCCAGCACGAAGCCCGGTACGACCAGGAACGCGCCGCCTCCCGCCTTGTTGCCGTGGTGATCNNCGCGAAGTCCACCAGGAGCCGCAGCCGCCGGTTGTAGCGACAGCAGCATCGCCACCCCGGTGATGGTCAGCGATGTATCCAGGCTCCGCTGCATGAGCAGGGAGCTGGCGTAGTAGTCGATGAACAGCAGAACACTGAGGNNGCACAGTGTCTGCCAGCCGCCTTGGAGACTTAGGCCGGCCTCCTGTACGTAGTCGAAGCCCGTGCCGCCGTTGAAGCCCGTGCCGCCAGCCGTGGTGCACGTGCCGTAGTTGAAGCCCGTGCCGCCAGTCGTGTTGCCCGTGCAATAGATCTGTGGGTACTGGTTCACGGAGTGCGAAGTTCTCTTGGTCCAAGTTGTCGTCAATCGGGATGTCAATCCCCCAACNCCGGGGTCCAACCATGATCCCTTCACCTCCCCGGAACTGTTCGCGAGAACCGCGACAGTTGCCGGATCTAGGAAAAAGATTCCTGTCGGTCGTGGGTGGCGAACACGCTCGGCTGCGGGGATGACGACGGTAGTGGTGTCTAGGGAATGCGATTGCCCGCGACCAAGCCACAGCTCGTAGTGAGTCCGGTGGGACAAGTCACGAGTGCGGTCTGGTGTAATCCCTCCTGGTTTCCCAGGTAGCAGTTCAGGCACCAGATCCAGATGGAGTCTGAACTCCATCTGGATTCCATCTGGACCTCCCTTCCGGGCAGTGTACAAGCACTGGTACAGCAGGGGAGACAGGGTCTCCCCAAATGCACTGCTAATGCAATGAAGCATCAGACGNTGACCTCCCTCAAGGTCCCACATCCCACCAATCCATTTCTGGTTCGGGGTTGCCGATATCCGCTGGGCTTCCTTCCACGGCAAGCCTTGCCGTGGGCNTCCGCTGCTCCGCATAGCGGCAGAGCAGCCGGGTATCTCCGAGAGGGAGGGTTTGGTCGCAGGTCGCAGGTTGGTCGCTCTGTGGCCGGTCTGTGTACTGGGTGTAGCCGTCCTCGTAGCTGACTCGATCTGGACGGTTCGTCTGTTGCCCGTGATCTCGCCCTCGGCGTTGATCTCGCGCGCCTCGGCGTTGATCTCGCGCGCCTCGGCAGTGGAGCTCCGCACGTAGGGGCACCCACCTGCGCACACGGGCGACAAGGGCGAGGGCCGAGCAGTGACCCCCGCCCCCGGCGCGCCGCATGCACAGAGGCGGGCACGTCCCTGTCGCGGGAGCTCCAGTAGCGGGGGGTGTCGAAGTACGGGCACGTCGGGTTCAGGGCGGTTCAGGTCCGCCTTGGTCATGTCGGTGTCGACCTCGGTGTCGACCTCGAACTTGCACCCGGCCTTGGTGTCCATGTCGCCCGCCTTGGCGTCCATCTCGCCCACGTCGGTGTGCTCCTCCTGCCAGTCCGAAAAGTTTTTCGGGTTCACGTCGTCGCCGGTCCGGTTCAGGTCGCCGTCGCCGGTCCGGTTCAGGTCGCCGTCGCCGGTCCGGTTCAGGTCGAGGTTCATCTGGTTTTGTCGGTCGAACGGCATGTTTGACCGCCGAGGCCCCGCTTGTTGTCCGGGCGCCGACGAATTTCTTGCGTGGCAGCTGACGTCCTGGATGCCAGTCTCCTCGACGGTTGGCGTGCACGTCCTGGAAGCCCCGGCCTCCTCGCCAGCGCCGCCGTCGTGCAGGTGACGTCGGAGCCGACGTCGGTGGGCCCGGGCTCGAGCTGCCGGTCGTGGCGCACCGTGGCCTTCGCCATGTTCTCCACGAACGATGATGTCCTTGTCGAGCTCCCGCCGTCCCCGGCTGATCGAGAACAGGCCGAGATCATATAGTGGTCCATACGGGTTGATGTCGACGTCGCAATTCTTCTCGTCCGAAGCTGTGGCCGACGGTGAAGCAGCCAGCCGACCGTTGTCCGGATGCAAATGATGATGCTGAACCGACCGTTGCCCGGTGGCTCTCGCCACCTCCTTGACGTAGACCTCTTGCCCGGGCTCGCCCATGCAGTGGGTGACGCCCAGGTTGCCCATCTCGTGCACGTAGCTGTTGCCGTCGTGGTCGTTGCAGGTGTTGGTGTCGTAGTCTGGAGACGGCGCACCATCATGGTGCGCCCGTCCCCCGTCGAGACGTCGTGCGTGTTCATCTCGCCCCCCGTCGCAGTCCTCGCACGTGCTGCCGGGGTTGTCGGTCTCGGTGTTGTTGGTGGTGTTGAAGTCACCGCGACGGCACGTCGTTGCCGCCGCACCGAGGACGAGCACGCCGGAGTGCTCGCCCTCGTCGTCGATGTCGAAGCGCCCGCCGTCGGCGCAGTCGTTGTCCGGGCCGCAGTTCATGAAGTTGCAGCCGCAGACGTGCTCGGTCGTCTTGAGGAAGTAGACGGCCAGGCAGATCAGGCAGAGCATGAGGTAGCTTGCCCGTCGTCCGTCGCAGAGGAAGTCGATCGAACTACTCGGGGCGACCATGTGGTGGTACGCGCCGCCAAGCGGTGCCGCACCCTTGCCGTCCTTGTCGCAGCCCTCCGTGGCTGCTGGTGACGATGCCCGGCCGGTGTTGCCGAGCTGGGTCATGCCGTTGGTGCGCTGCGCCTCGTCGCAGTGCACCTCGTGCGCCTTCATGCGCCTGGGTGGGGGTGCGCCAGCGTGCGCTTGCCCGCCCTCAACGCCGCTCACCTTGTGCTCAGGGTTGCATAGCAGCATTGTGTTACGCTCTCAGCACATGCCGAGAGCACTTACTAAAAGTCCCCAAAGACCCACCTCTTTGCCCGCTCTAGCTGACGCTCGTCACAGGATACCGCCGTTCCAGTTACCCTGGTCTACGGTGATTCCCTAAAGCGCCCCCCCCCCTGGGCTCCCGCGGAGCCCCAGGGGGTGTCTAAGACTATGTAACTATCGTCTGGCTGGCGTCTGAGGCGTGCACATCGCGCCTAGCTGTTCCTAGTGGCGTCCTACTAGCAGCGCAGTCTGCCCTAGCTAGCGCTCTGTAACTATAGGTAGTCATCATAAGTGAGGCCCTGGGCGGCGAGGCCCTGGGCGGCGCGGCCTAGCGGCGAGCGCCTGGGCGATCATCATACTCCCACTCAGAGCAGCTTGCTGGTCAGACCAGGCATGCGCGCGTCCCAACGTCAGTCATCTTTCTTCTAATGTCAATGGAGAGGTTGGCGATCAAAAATTCCCGAGACGAACCATCGTGTTCAACTCGTTGAAAAACGCCGTTCGTGTTGTGCCTCCTTGCACGTCACGAAACAGCGACCATCATGTCGCGAAGCAACTCAAATCGAGGAGCTGCCAAGTATTTGGTGAGCAGATCAGCCACCATCTCGTCAGTTGGGCAATACACCAGCTTGATTGCCCCTGCCTTGTGCTGAGCACGCACGTAGTGCCACTTAAGATCGATATGCTTCGTCCTCTGGTGGTCGACTCCGGCGTTGTGACTCCACACGATTGCACCAGTGTTATCTTCGAACACGGTGACAGGCTTGGCGCCTTCGAGTTCCGCCTCGGTCTTGACCGAGTCGCGGTCGGGGATGCTGAGGTCGCCATACCCGAACTCGGCGAACAAGCGCCGAGCCCAGACAACACTCTTCACCGCCCCGCAGACAGCCATGTACTCAGCTTCCGTTGTGGAAAGCGCCTGGGCTGTCTGCTTCGAAGAACGCCACTCGATCGGGCCTCCCCAAGACCACAGCATGATCCCGGAACGGGACGTGCGGTCGTCGGGGTCATCCGCCCACGAGCTGTCCGAGTAGGCACAGAGGGCCGCGTACGGAATGTGATCCGTCCGCTTCCTCCCATAGATGATGCCGTACTCGACGGTGCCAGCAAGGTACTTCATGATCTGCAATGCCGCCTTGTAGTGCTGCTTGCCCGGGTTCGCACAGAACTGCGCACAGATGTTGACCGCGCACGCGATGTCGGGTCGCGAGTAGTTGGCCAAATGGTTAAGTGCGCCGATCATGGACCGGTAGGGCAACAGCGCCATCTCCTTGATCGCATCTGCGGTCTTAGGTGACATTTCCTTGCTGAGCTTGACCGTGCTGAAGTGGGGGACTCTAGCGGTACTTTCCCCTTTCTTCAGGAAGCGGTCGAGTAGCTCTCGCACGTATCGCGACTGGTGAATCTTGATCGCGCCATCGTTGAGCCGCTCTATCGACACTCCGAGGAAGACGTTGTCATCATCGCTAGCAGACAGTCGAAAGCCACCGTTGTCGGCGTCCATGACATCCTGCTTAAATGCGCGATACCACTCCTTGTGAGAGAAGA
>NZIP01000025.1 GCA_002691645.1 Flavobacteriaceae bacterium | reverse complement strand
ATTTTGAACAACTGCAATTCCACCTTGAGCATATTTCGTGTTAGACTCAAAAACTTCTCTTTTTGAAATAATGACAATGTTCAAATCTGGCCTTTGTTCCGCTAACTCAATCGCATAAGAGAGACCTGCAATTCCTGAACCGATAACGAGTACGTCAGAATACATTAAAGCCTCAACATTTTTTCAATTGGCTTCAAGGCCTTTTGCATTAATTTGGAATCCATTAAAATTTCAGGTTTTTCGTGCTCTATACATAAGTATAGTTTTTCCAGGGTATTCAATTTCATAAACGCACACTCACTGCAGGCACAAGTGTCATCTTCGACTGGAGCTGGAATAAAGTTTTTGTGTGGAGCTACTTTTTTCATTTCATGAATGATTCCAGCTTCAGTACCCACAATGTACGAATCAGCATCATCGTTTTGAACAAAATTTAACAAGCCCGAAGTACTACCGATGTAATGAGCAATGTCTAATACTTGGGATTCACTTTCAGGATGTGCAATAAATTTAGCCTTTGGATGAGCCTTGGCAAGATTTACAATCTTTTCGAAACTAAAAGCCTCATGTACTATGCACGACCCATCCCATAGAATTAAATCGCGACCTGTTTCTTTTATTAAAAAACGTCCAAGATTTTTATCTGGTGCAAAAATAATGGGGGTATCTCTATCTATAGATTCTATGACCTGAACAGCGTTTGAAGAAGTGCATACAATATCTGACAGCGCTTTGATCTCTGCTGAACAATTGATGTATGTAACTACTACTGCCTTGGGATAGTTCGCTTTAAATTCGGCAAATTCTTGGGGTGGGCAGGAATCCGCCAATGAACAACCTGCATTTAAATCTGGCAAGAGTACTTTTTTTGAAGGATTTATAATTTTGGCTGTTTCAGCCATAAAATGTACTCCAGCAAAAACGATGATATCTGCATCGATATTTTGTGCCGCTTTCGCTAAATACAGGCTATCTCCTAAATAATCTGCAAGCTCTTGAATCTCTTTATTTTGATAATAATGAGCTAATAAAACAGCATTTTTTTCTGTTTTGAGATCTTTTATGGCTTTCTTAAGGTCAATTCCTTTTGGGATAGGTAAATTGAGGTACCCTAATTTCGATAAATTGCTTTGCGCTTTTATAACATCCATTCCATCACAATTTTAATAAAGGTAAGAACTAACTTTTAAAATATGTGATTGATAATGACCTGCGATTTTTAATTAATTCCGCCTGTATATGTTTTGAAAGCTGGATTCATTGGCTGTAATTTTGCTTTGAATTCATCGCTTACTTCTCCTAGAACAGTAACACCTTCTCTTTTGAATAATTCGTTGAATCTTAAGTTTATTGGAGAACCCAAAACTTTACCTCCTAATTCTTGAAAAGCTTGTGCGTTTTCAAATACTTCAATTAATGTGGCCGTACTTTGTTCTTCATTCATAAACCATTCGAATCGAACGATTCCTGAATCTTCTAGCTCAAAAAAGAAAGGAGCATGTTCATCGGTGATAAAAGTTTTAATTTCTTCGGCACTTAAAGAATACGATACATCGACCATTACAGTTACCTGTTCATTATTTTGATTCAGTTTTTTAGGTGTTTCCATTTGAGCTAAAGTAGTGCTTTGTTGATTACATGCAAATAGCGAAAAAAGAGCTATAACAAGGGTTACGTTTTTCATGAGTGTTTGTTTATTGTTATTCACAATATAACGAAATAACTCTTGTTTTAGTGCTAATTCTCTTTTATGTAGCGCATTCCCTCGACACCTTTGTTTAAAACAACATTTACCTTCACAGCTTGCTCGTTGTCATTTTTGAAGTATGCGACTTCATCTTTACCGATGAAAACCTTGATTTTTTGATTTGGTTCTAGTTCTAATTCATTTAAAATTTGACCTGAAGTCTTACTTTGAATACTTACTAAAATCTTAAGCTCTGAAACATTGCTCAATTCGGCCGAATAGTTTTTGGCATTCAATTCTCCGAGCACAAAAGTTTGATTTGCGGGTATTGTTAGTCCTGATTTAAAAGACCCGCACGAAATAGGGAATAATAAGACAAGACCAATTAAGAGTAATTTTTTCATGGATATTACTAAATTAATACTGTTTTAGTTGGATCAACTTTATTACTATCCCAAGTTGTCCTAAATGATATAAATGATGGTGTAAGGCTCCGTTGAGCGCAAATTCGTATGTGAAATGTTGTTTAAAATCCTGGTCGTAATAAACCTGCTTTAAAAAAGTATCATCTTTAGAATTTAAGATCTTAATAACCTCTACTAAACTTAATTGATAGTTCTTATAAATAGTTGACCATTCTTGCTTTTGAAGTTCTTCTGTGCTATTCCAGTTTTCTTTATCAGACTCTAAAAATACGCCCTTGCCTGTGTTGAGTTTTGTGATTAAATCCCGATTCCAAAAGGTCAGGTGAGCGATGATTTGAGCAACTGAATTTAGCTTCTTTAGAGGACGAACAAATGCATCCTCCGCTGAAAGCTTATTCAATTTTTTTTCAAAATTATCTCCCATCCACAGCTTGTTCTTTTGAATGTCGATCAATTGCTTGCTAAGGTTATTTATGAGGATATTTTTTTTATCTTTCATATGAACTTCCAGTTCAGTTGTATTACCTTTAAAAGATAATCAATACGCATGAAACACTTTATTCTTTTACTATTTACAGGCCTGCCTTTAATGTTATTCTCTCAAAACCAGTACAATATTAAATCTTATCAAGACGAGGGGAATAGAGCCCCTAACACCCATTATATCGGAGACGCTTATCTAAATCGGCTACTCGAATCTGACAGAGAATTACCCTATAATATTACCAAGGCGACCTTTAAAGCAAATTCGACTTTAGACTGGCATTATCATGCCTCTACACAGGTTCTTATCGTCGTTGAAGGTGAAGGATACTATCAAGAAAGAGGAAAAGATCCTATCCTCATGAAAACCGGTGATGTTATCAGATGCCCAAGGCAGACAGAACACTGGCATTCCTCTTCTAAAAATAGCGATGTGACTTATTTAGCGCTTTATGGCGGAACCACTCCTACTTCTTGGACAGAAGTATTGACTCAAGAGTACTACAATGAAGTAGCCAGCAAATTATAAGGTCTAATTTGCTTACTCATCAACGGAATACCTAACAAAAGCTACTTTGTTGCTGTCGGGACTCCATGAAGGAACGTTTATCGTTCCTTGCCCACCAAAAAAAACAGAAGTTAAATCTTTAATTTCCTGAGTTTCTAAATTCATCAGTCTGAGCTTTACCTTTTTACCAAAGGGATGGCCTTGTTGTTGGTTTTCGATATAAGAAATGTAAACAATCCATTTATTATCGGGTGAGATATGTGGAAACCAATTTGAATATGCATCAAAAGTTAGTTGTTCTGGATTTGAACCGTCGACACCCATTCTCCACAATTGCATATGACCTGTTCTAAAAGAATTGAAATAAATGTATTTTCCGTCAGGTGAATATTCAGGGCCATCGTCTAAACCCTTAGTCGATGTAAGTCTTTTCGATGGACCACCTGTAGCGGCTATGGTATAAATGTCTAAATCTTCACTATCCCATCCTACATAAGCCAAGGTTGATCCATCCGGGCTCCAACCATGCCAAAAACATATTTGATCTTCTGATATTTTTTTTGGCTCTCCACCTTCTACAGGAACAATATACAGTGAAGACACCATTTCACTCCAACCACTGCCCAGTTTGTCAAAATTACTGAGCACCAAGAGTTTTCCGTCAGGTGAAAGACCGTGATCATTATTGATAGCCGTGACATTTCCTGTGTAAATTTTACTCAAAGCTTTGGTTTCTAAATCAAGCTTTTTGAGTTTGCCGTAGCTATTGAGTATCAAATAGTTGTCAGGGTGCCAATTGGGTGCTTCATAATGACCTTTGACCTTTAAAACGGTTTCAATTTTTCCTGTTAAAATATCGACAATCTCAATATAACTCGTGGTTTCTTTTTTCATTTCATTTAAGCTAATAGGTGCAGCATATAATTCACTTAAAATTGATAAAAAAGCACAAAAAAATAGTGCAAGGTTCTTATTATTTGTACGTCTTAACTCTTTCATCTTCTATTTTACCTTTCCAATTTAATCCAAAAGCAAAGTCATAGGTGTGACCCTCTTGATCTGTATAAGGTTTCATGTCTCTTGGAACATCCTCAAATTGAGCCTCAACAGTTAGCATGTCGGCAGGCATTTGAAAAGGTAATAATCCAGAAGGTTCTACTGCTCCTGAAATAATTTCCATCAATGCCTGGTCTTGCACGCCCATGTGAACTAAAATGGCTGAAGCACTTTTTTCGATTTCAGAAAATACAAACGGCTTCGCTACTTTAACCGTAACAATCACAGGCTTGTTTTTCATTTTTGATTTGGTGTCATTCACCAAATCCATATCTAAAGCATTAACTGTTTTCACCGACTTACCTCTATAGGTTCGGTTGGTAAAATCCTCCAAAGGACTTCCTCCAGCAAGACTTTCTGCTCTAGCGGTTTTTGCTGTATAGGGTTTGTACTGCAGACTAATAGGCATATAACCATTACCGCCTTTTTTAAGATCAGCCTCATCGTAACCCACACCTCCATCAGGACTCTCGATACCCACCAACGCAAAATCAGCCTCTTGCGCAGAATCTACGAGTTCGAAATACTTTGAAACCACTTCTAAATTATAGGGGTCAATAGTTTTTGGTTCTGAAGTGATTCCCCACCAATTCGTGGTAGGTGCAATATAGCGTTGGGGTACATACACTTTTTTCTTGGTTTTAACTGGCAGTGTGTTTTGACTGTTTTTCAATAACACAATTGAACGAAGTTGAGCTTCAAACCCAGTCTTCATAAACTCGCTATTTCCAACAATTTGAGTGGTTTTTTCTACATCTAAATAAGGATTTTCAAAAAGTCCTGTTCTAAACATATTGGTCAATAATCGAATGGCTGATTCTTCATATCGCTTGCGCATTGCTGACTCATCGTATTCTTTTGAACCCATTTCGAAGGCTTCAAGTACCGGATTTATATCGTTGTTTCCACCAAATTGATCCATTCCGGCATCAATGGCTTTATAATGGCGTTCGGCAATAGTTAAGTGTTCTACCCCGAAAGGTTTACCCTCAAACTTAGAGACCGAACTCATGTCATTTGTAATACCCCAATCGGTNCAGAGCACGCCATCATAACCGTATTGATTTCTTAGCACTTCTGTGATAAGATATTTATTATAGCCATTAGCTACTTTTTCTCCTTCTCCAGTAGAAATGGTGTAATAAGGCATTACGGCAGAAGCCATTTTTGTGGGTCCTTGGAGCTTAAAAGCGCCTTCAGTAAAAGGTTTTAAGTGATCTTTTAAATTATTTCCAGGGTAAACGGCATAGGCGCCATAGCCAAAATGTCCATCGCGACCACCTTCTTCAGGGCCACCACCCGGCCAGTGCTTGACCATGGTATTTACGCTTTCAAAACCCCAACCGCCATCAGCTGTAGATTGAAAACCGTCTACATAAGCCCTAGCGAGATCTGTAGCCAAATCAGGGTCTTCACCCATGGTTCCGTCGAATCGACTCCAACGCGGTTCAGTGGCCAAATCAATTTGTGGAGAAAGTGCTGTTGCAATGCCGAGTGCGCGATATTCTATGGAAGCAATTTCACCAAACTCTTGCATGAGCTCAGGGTCAAAAGTAGCTGCAATACCAAGAGTTCCTGGCCACATTGAAATGGCACCTCCTGCGCCAGCGTTGTATTCTGCATAAGAATCAGAACCGTGTCTTGGATCTGAACTCGTATTCACAGGAATACCTAGGGATAATGCTTCTGTAAAAGCTTGCGCATTATTGTTCCATTGTGCTGCGACTGCGGGCGACTCCACAGAGGTAATCAAAACATGCCTAAGGTTGTCTTCTTTTAAAAATTTTTTCTGCTCATCTGATAAGTCACTGGCTAAAGCTCCACTTTCGGGGAAAACCTTTCCGTTGTATTTAGCAGCTCCAAAACCACGACTTCTTCCCGGTATTGATTGATGTGAACTGTAAAGCATTAAACCTGAAATGTCTCGAATGCTCATCTGTTGAGCCAAATCTGTGGCTCTTGAGCGCACATCAAGTCTCCAGTCTTCGTAGGCATCCAAACTGCCATTCTTATTTAAATCTTTAAAGGCATAGCCGTTTTGAATAATCAAGCTCACACCAGAATTATTAGAATAGCCCAGTGTGGCTCCATTTTGATTGCTGACAATGCTCAACTCATCTGTGATTTCTATACTGTATTTTTCACTGCAACTTGTCAAAATCAACAAGAAGAGAAGATTGCATTTTAATAGTAATTTCATGGCTATTCGTTTGAGTCTATTAGAGTTAGTTTAGTTATTAAGTTATGGTATTTATTTAAGGACTTAAAACCGGGCTTAAAGTTTAAATCAAACTAACTTTCAAACTGTAAAAAAATAACGCTCTAATCGTTCTCAAGAGCTTGTTGAACTAAACCTTTCAAAATAGAATATCCCTCTGTATTGAGGTGTAATCCATCTTGCAATAAAACATCTTTTCGAATGTTTTGTTTTAGGTCTAATAAGGCCTCAAAAAGTCTAATTTGAGTCAAGTAAGCACATTCTTTTGTCAGATTATGCATTGCGTGATTAATGGCTAGAATCGAATGTAGATGTTCTTGTCGCTCTAAGGAGGGTTTAATTGAAATGTGATAAATTTTAGTTTGGGGAAATCTTTGGTGTATAGCTTCTATTAGTGCTTTACATTGCGCTATTATTTTATCGGTTGAAAGGTCGAGATTGAGATCATTTCCACCTAGGTATAAAAAGATAGCTTTTGGAGTTAATCCTGTAAAGAGTGATTCAAAATGCGAAACCATTGAGTGAATAAACGCCCCACCAAACCCTAGATTTAAGACATTGTGTTTTGGAAAATCTCGCTCTAGATTCGACCAGAGTCGAATGGTAGAACTTCCGAAAAAAACAATGAGGTCCTTTTGGTTTTGTTTGGCCTGACTTTTTTGTTTTAACAACTCGATTTCAACTTTAAAATTTTTATCATCAATACTTAAATTGTCAACCCATGATTTATAGGAAATGTTGAGTGTTTCAGCAACTTCAATAATCTTAGGATCTTTGGATGAAGTGATGCCGTAATCAGACATTTTGAGAGGAGGCATTACCTGTAATTTATAGGTGGTTTCTTGTGGAAGCCTATCGAAATTTGCCAAAGCTAAGGGTACGATTTTAGGCTGACGATTTAAACTACTGGCTAGAGAAAAAACTCCTTTCTTAAATGGTCCTGGAGAGTCATGAGTTGCAAAAGAATTTCCTTCAGGGCTGCAAATCAGTGCACGACCATCATTTAAAACCGTTTTGGCCCGTTGATAAAAAGATTTGTTGGCTTCTTTGATTAGGAATTTGTCTACTCCTTGTGGAATGAAATTATCAGAATAAACACGTATATAATCTAAACGGTCGTAGTATTTTTTATGATAAATCTCGTCGGGCAATGCGTGTCGCGTAACTCTAATTCCAGGGTCACCGTAATACGAATACAAAACACTACTAATAAAGTGGCTGTCCAAGGTGATTTGAAAATTTTTGGCTACGTGAAGATTTTGATGATTATGCAGGTGATTGTATATGAAAATACTATCTCGCTCGTAGGGAAGATGTTCAGATCCCTTGATTTCAATTTCAAGCGAATTAAATAAGTCTTTGACCTGTTGGGCGTTTCTAATTCGAATCTGCTGGGGAGTTTCTGTTGTAGGAGCCTCAACTACGTCGTTATAAATTTTTTTGAGTCCACCTAAAAAATCCATTATTTAGCTTTCAACCTTTACGCAATTCATGGCCTTTAGTAAGGCCTTCACTTGAGATACGTTTTCGAGGTAATATGAAGCAATTGTGGGCTTTCTTCCCACTTTGATACTTATGGCGTGAGCTGGTAAGGCCGCAAACATGTTTTCATCTGTGACATCATCTCCAATGCAAAGAATAAAATCATAATTCTTTTGTCTAATGATTTCTGAAACAGCTGTTCCCTTGTCTGTTCTTTGGTCTACAACTTCTAAGGCTTTATCCATATCCATAACTGAAAGACGATCCGATATAAGACTTGATAAAACCGTCTTGAGTTCAGTCACTCTCTGATCAGCAAGTTCAGGATCAGTTTTTCGGTAATGCCAAACGAGACTGTTTTTCTTTTCTTCTATAAAAGTTCCTGGAGTTCTATCTGAAAAAGATTCAAAGATGGGGACTAAATTTTGTATCCAATCATTGCTCTTCAAGGTAGCACCTTTCCATTCACTGCCTTTGTGCTTTATAAAGTGTCCGTGTTCTGCGGCTAATGTCAGCTCAACATTTTCGAAATGATGACTCAAAAACTTTTGGTCACGTCCACTAATGATCGAAATACTCGTATGTGCTTGCTCGCTGAAATATTTAAGATTTTGCAGGAGATGTTTGTCAGGAACAGCCATGTCAGGATTGTCGTGAAATTCAACAAGTGTTCCGTCGTAATCGAGCAATACAGCCTTGTTTTTAGCATTATGAAATGCTTCTATAATTTCGTCTTGCACTTTTGAGCTTAGTTTGGGTGTGTTTTCATCAAATTGAAGCAGCTGCGTGGTTTGAAGAGATTTCATAAATTCTTGGGCCCAATGTTCCACAGAATAACGCTTAAGCCTTTTTTGCATACTTAAATTTCTTCGCTTTTGCTCATTCAATGGCATGCGAATGGCTTCTAGCAAAGAATCTGCCATGGCATTTAAATCGAAGGGGTTGACCAAAACAGCTTCAAAAAGTTCTTTGGAAGCTCCAGCCATTTCGCTTAGTATAAGCACTCCATCCCCCTCGACGCGAGTAGCAACAAATTCTTTAGCAACTAAATTCATCCCATCACGCACCGGTGTAATCATCGCGATATCAGAGGTCATATACAAATCAATGAGATCTTCAAAATCCATGGCTCTGTAATAATACCAAATAGGTGTCCAATTCACTGTGGCGTATTTACCATTTATTCTACCCACAATTTCATCTGTCTCTTTTTTTAATTTCATGTATTCGGGTACATCAGAACGAGAAGGAACTGTAAGCATCACCAATCTCACTTTTTCGTAATACTCCGGGTATTTGGTCAGAAATAAATCAAAGGCTTTAATGCGGTTCACTACACCTTTGGTATAATCTAAACGATCAATAGAAAGAATTAACTTACCAGATTCTGAGGCTTTCTTGTGTAATTCTAATTGTCTTTTTAATTCTGATTTTTCTGCTTCTTTTTGCAGGTTATGATTTCTTGCAGCCTCTTGAAATTTTTTGAAATCAATTCCCATGGGGAAGGTGTTGACTACTATTTCTCGTTGGTTTTGTAAAATGTGGTTAAAGCGCACATCTAATTTTGCAATTCGTTTGACCGAACTCAAGAAGTGTCGCTGATAATCGAAAGTGTGAAACCCAATAAGGTCAGCTCCCAGCATACCTTCTAATAATTTTTCACGCCACGGAAATATTCTAAATATCTCAAAAGACGGAAAGGGAATGTGCAGAAAAAAGCCTATTTGAACATCTGGACAAACATCTTTTATCATTTTTGGACAAAGCAATAATTGATAATCGTGAATCCAAACAGTATCTCCGGGTTCGATTTGCTCGATAACCTTATCTGCAAACTTTTGATTGGTCTCGATATATGAAGTCCACTGCCCTTCATTGAATACAGAGTATTCTATGAAGTAATGAAAAAGAGGCCATAAACACTTGTTCGGCAGACCGTAATAAAAGTTGTCTAATTCGTTTTGGGTTAAATGAACAGCAAGAAAATTTTTAGCCCTCAAATCAGTGTCTATATACGGAAGTAGATCCTCCTCTATTTCATCTACGCCTATACCAGGCCAACCAATCCACAAGGCGTTTTTATCTTGATGAATTGATTTTACTCCAGTGGCCAAACCTCCAGAGGTAGGTGTAAATTTAAATGAATTTTCTACTTTCGTAATGCGAATGGGTAAGCGGTTTGAAACAATAATATTCTTAGCCATTAGCTTTTTTTTACTTCTAAGCTATTGAATTACAAACAATTTGAAGAACAAGAATAGTCTTAATTTAGGTATAATAGGAAATTGCAAATCTGCAGCACTTATAAATGAGGATTCCTCAATAGATTGGTGCTGTTTACCACAATTTGATTCCCCGTCTGTCTTCGGGAAAATCATTGACGAAAAGATTGGAGGGAGTTTTAAGATTGAATGTGACCCCTCTTATCAAATCAAACAATCCTACATCGAAAACACCAACATTCTATGCACTCGATTTTCAAAAGGTGAAAACATCTTTGAACTTCATGATTTCATGCCCCGATATCAAAAAGAAGATGGTCTTTATTACGCACCTCCAGAACTCACACGTGTATTTAAGCATATAAGCGGCAGCCCCAAACTTAAGATTATTTATGACCCACGTTTGGAGTATGCTATAGGAGAAACCAATAATTATATCAAAGAGGATTTTATTGTCAGCGTTGTGGACGACAAGCATTACGACACCCTCTTCTTGTATACAGATTTCGATAAAGAAAGTGTACTGTCAAGTAAAGAATTTACCTTAGAAAAAGATCAGTTTACTACCGTTTCTTACAACGAAAAGATAAACGTTCCTACCCTCGAAAATACACTTCTTGAATATGAACGTACCAAGGTATACTGGCTTAATTGGTGCCATAAAACGCCCACCTTCAAAAATTACAATCAAGAGATTTTGAGAAGTGCAATGACCTTAAAGCAATTGACTTTTGAAAAGACTGGGGCAGTTTTGGCGGCGGCAACAACATCTCTTCCAGAAACCGTTGGTGAAGTTCGCAATTGGGATTATCGATTTTGCTGGATTAGAGATGCCTCAATGGTTATAAAAGTCATCGCCAAACTTGGACATACCCAGATTGTAAAAAACTTCATTCGCTACATCATTGATTTGATTCCAGATAAAAACGAAAAGTTGCAAATCATGTATGGCATTAATGGAGAAAAAATACTTACCGAAGAAATCCTTGACCATTTGGATGGATACCAAGGATCGCGACCAGTCAGAATAGGTAATGCCGCTTTCTCTCAAAAGCAAAATGACATTTATGGTATTCTAATGGATGTAATCCATTACCAAATTGAAAACTACAAAGAGGATGATGACAAACACGAAGAACTTTGGACTATCGTCAAGTCAGTCGTTTATGTGGTCAGAAATAATTGGCGTTCGGCAGACAAGGGAATTTGGGAATTCAGACAAGAAGATCGTCATTTTACATTTTCAAAATTACTGTGTTGGGTTGCGGTAGATCGTGCCATAAAGATTTCAAATTTGATTCAAGGAGGTAAATCAGTTCAAAAATGGAGTACGCTTCGAGACGAAATTCGTGAAGATATCATGGTAAATGCATGGAATGAAAAAAAACAGGCCTTTACACAATCGTATCAATCAGAGCACCTAGACGCCTCTGTTTTACTCATGGAGTATTACGGATTCATCGAAGGAAAAGATCCTAAATATATTAAAACGGTTAAGGCTATTGAAAAGGACCTTATGCATGACGGTTTGCTCTTCAGATACAAGAATGAAGATGATTTTGGGCTGCCGAGCTCTTCTTTTACCGTTTGTACCTTCTGGTTTATAAATAGTCTGTTTCAAATTGGAGAACGTGAAAAATCCAAGCAGCTCTTTGATGAACTCTTATCGTATAGTAACCATTTGGGGCTGTTCAGTGAAGATTTAGATTTCAAGACCAAAGAATTATTAGGAAACTTCCCTCAGGCTTATTCTCATCTTGCATTGATTGATAATGCCTTAAATTTTAATCCCTAAAAGCTGCGTTTTTTTTAATCGTAACGTTGAGAGCTATTTTATAGGTGGATATTAGCTCAGTTTTTTGTTTTAACTTGATGTGCAATCTAAAACCTGTACTAAACATGAAAGCACTTTTTAAAACATCCGTTAAAAACCTCATCTATGCAGCTCTATTTATCACTTGTTCTTTAAGCTATGGTCAACAATGGTCAACACCTGTCATAGATGGTTATGGTGGAATTGTGTACGATCCCACAACAAGTGTTCAACCTCGGAAAAATTTTGAATATAAGCTCTTGTATAAAATCACAGATGATGAAAAAAGAAACGGGGTAAATCGAGGCCTTAACGGTATAGCGCATGCCTTAAATATGTTTGGCGTGTCTGGTGTTGATTTAAAAGACGTTCGCATAGTGGCTTCTGTATCTGGCAAGGCTACTTTCGATTTGCTCAGCGATGAAGCTTATATGAAAAAATACGGAACTAAAAATCCAAACACTGAGCTCATTAAACTCCTAACAGAAAACAATGTAAAGCTTTACGTATGTTCTCAAGCTTTATATCCTCGAGATCTAGAAAGAGATGAGATTAACGAGCACATTGTTTTTGCACTATCGGCCTCAAGTGTGATGTCAAATTATTTGATGAACGGTTATGTTCGCATGTAACCTGGGCGAGAAACTTTAATTTACTTTTCTTTTAAAAGGATCTCTTCTAAATGGAACCTAAACCAACTTTAGTTCGTAAAATGGGTTTAATCACCGTCATAGCTACGGGGGTCTCGTCTATGGTGGGTGCATCAATCAATGTGGTTCCCTTTATGATTCACAGAAGTGTTCCTGATATTGGACCTTATGTGCTTTGGGCCTTTGCCTTTGCAGCGATTCCAGCCTTGTTTGCGGGGTTAGCCTATGCCATACTTTCTTCAGCCATGCCCAGAGCAGGAGGCAGCTACCTCTATGTGAGTAGAGGTCTAAATCCTTATCTCGGTTTTGTTGCAAGTTTTTCGCAGTGGTTTGGATTATCGATTGTCATAGGCGTCATCGCCTATATCGTAGTTCCTTTTTTTAGGGATATCGCCCATAGTTATGGTATGCTCAACCTTTCTCAAATTTTAGAAATTTCATGGATTCGCGTCGGCCTTGCCTTGAGTTTTATCTGGGGCTTTGTATACTTGAACATACGAGGGGTCAAATCTTATGCGAGATTATTGATTCCAATGGTCATTGTGATTTTTTGTTTGGGAAGTATCGTCATTCTTTCAGGGCTGTTTTTTGATCAATCGGATTTTCTTTCGGCCATCGCCACAAAAGAAGGAGTGCAGCATAAAATTCCTCCTGCTCCCAACTTTCATTGGGCTACATTTCTCTCGGCAGCGGCAGTTCTTTTTTCGAGTTTTATTGGTTTTGATGCCATCGCCCAAACGGGTAGTGAGGCTATAAATCCAAAAAGAAATCTACCCTTGGCTATTCTCGTGGCTATTTTAGGCGTAGGGCTTTTTTACTTTCTTTTTGCCGGATCGGTATATCATATTATTCCATGGAGTTATGTGGCTGAGCAAGACCAGACAAAAGATATTACAGCTCCTGGGCTTTTGAGTTTCGTCTTGCCAAGTGGTTTAGATACATTGATTATTTTAGGTGCAGCAATTGCACTGATCAATGACCTTCCTGCCATGTTACTGTCCGTTTCGAGACTGATGTTTGCCTGGGCTAAGGACCATATTATGCCTCAAAGTATTGCCTACATACATCCCAAGAGAAAAACACCAATTACCGCCTTAATCGTTGCAGGAATTTGCGCTAGTATCGGAGTTTTAGGCTCTCATTTTGCTGGAGATTTTTTCTTAGGTATAGACATAATGGTAACTTCTATGCTGGTCAACTTTCTGCTGATGTGCATTACGGTAATCCGTATCAAAAAATACAATGCGCTTTTGTACCAACAAATCGAAGTCTTAAAAAAAAGAAGCTTACAAGGTTTTGTAGGCTGGGGAGGTATTATCTTTCTAACGCTCTTTTTGGGAATACATACTTATAAAGATTTGAGTGCAACTGCTGTAAGTGCTTGGTACTTTCATTCGACCTATGTTTGGCTTCTTGTCATGGGGTTAGCCAATATAATATTTGCACTGCGGTGGATTGCGCTAAAACGAAACAAAACAATCTCTAAGGACCATTTTAAATCCTTATCAAACGAATAAATTCAAGGCAATGCGACAAAAAATAGTTTTATTTCTTTTCTCAATCACACTCTTATCATGTACTGATGATAAGACTGCTCAAAATATCGATACCTCAATTAGTTTAGAAGAACTCTTTAATGATTGGAGAGCCTTTGAAATACCTCCACTCAGAAATGGAGTGCCAGATTATACACAAGAAACTTTTGAACGCCGCGCTGACGACTTTCAAAAACTGCGAAACACCTTAGAGGCATTAGTTAAAGATGAGTGGCCTATTGAAGATCAAATTGACTGGCATATTCTTTGGGCTGAGATGAATGGATATGAATTCAACACCAAAGTACTAAAGTCTTGGCAAAGAGATCCTGCCTTTTACAAGGTGGTATGGACGGCTAAAAGTGATGTTCCTGCTCATGAAGGTCCAACTCCACATTTTGTCATTGAACTATGGCAGTATGACTTTCCGTTGAATGCCGAACAGAGGGCTAAATTCACAAAAGACATAGGGCTTATTCCCAATTTCTACGAGCAAGCTAAAGAGAACCTAACAGGAAATGCTAGAGATTTATGGATTGCAGGAATACGCGATATTGAAACACAAGTAAAGGTGCTCCAATCTATTTCAGAAAAACCTGGAGTAGCCGAAAATGAGGAATTAGTAGCCGCTATTGACAAGGCTCAAAAGGCAACTATAGCGTTGGCGGATTGGTTAAAAGAGCAAGCGCCATCCAAAAATGGACCTTCTGGCATAGGTAAAGAGCATTACACATGGTATCAGCAAAATGTACACTTGGTTCCACTCACTTGGGAAGATGAAGTCTTTTTATTGAAAAGAGAATTAGCGCGCTCCTGGTCTTCTCTTAAGCTCGAAGAACACAAAAACAGAGCCTTAGAAGAACTCTCAGCGGCAGATTCCCCCGAAGCCTATGATGCATTGGCACAAAAAGCCGCTAAAGAATTNCTCGANTTTNTNGACAANAATGANATTGTNACNGTAGCCGATTATTTNNAAGGNGCTTTAAATGNGCATTTGGGTGGTTTTGTTCCAGAAGAAACCAGAAACTTTTTCTGGATTACAGCGCATCTAGACCCTAAGCCATTGTTTTCACATTTTTACCACTGGTTTGAATTGGCGCGAATGCAAGAGGACCCCAACCCAAGACCCATTCGAAAACAAGCACTCTTGTACAACATCTTTGATTCTAGAAATGAAGGTCTTGCCACAGCCGTTGAAGAAATGTTCATGCAAGCCGGATTGNACAGTTCAAACCCAAGAGCTCGAGAAATCGTCTACATTTTGATATCCCAGAGGGCTGCAAGAGGATTGGGTTCCTTATACGCTCACGCCAATATGATGCCTATGGAAGAGGCNGGGAAAATACACGCAGANTACACTCCAAGAGGTTGGATGAAAACAGAAAAAGAATTGCTTCTATTCGAGCAGCATTTGTACTTAAGGCAACCCGGATACGGCACGAGTTATATTACAGGCAAATACCTCATCGAAGAAATGATGATGGAAGTCGCCAAAAAAGATGAGGCTCAATTTGAGCTTAAAAACTTTTTTGATAGCCTGAATAGCATCGGCAATATTCCTGTTTCGCTGGGAAGATGGGAAATGACTGGCGACCCCTCACAGCTTGACGAAATAAGAGCGAACTACAAGCCCTTATAGCTGTACTGCTCTCTTTTCTGTAAAGGATTGTTTGACAGCAAGTGCAATTTTTAAAGCATTCAATCCGTCATTTGCGGTAACTGTGGGTGAGCTTCCTCGGTCTAGGTGATTTACAAAATCAATCATGATATTTCTGTAAGACTCTTCGTAGCGCTCAATAAAAAAATGTCTGGCTTTTGCGGTATGATAACCGTCTTTATCAGCGATAAGCACCTCATTTTCTTTTAAATTCTGAGTGGATATACTCCCCTTTTCTCCGAAATATTCGATGCGCTGATCATAGCCATAAGAATTGTAACGGCTGTTATCAATTTGAACCATACAGCCATTTTCAAAAATTAAAGTAATTACGGCCGTGTCAATATCATCGTAATCTTGCAAAGGCAAATCTCCAAATACTGCTCCATGAGCGATGACTTCTTTCACCTCGCTACCCACCAAATAACGAGACATGTCGAAATCGTGAATACTCATGTCTAAAAACAATCCCCCTGAGTGCTTGACAAATTCCAAAGGAGGTGGAGCCGGATCTCTACTGGTGATTTTTAACACGCGAGCAGCACCTGCTTTACCCGCTTCAATCGATGCTTTGAGTTTCATGACATGAGGGTCAAACCTTCTGTTAAAGCCCACCATAAATTTGATGTCGCTGGCTTCAACAATCGATACAATTTCATTGACCTTTTCAAAGTTAAGATCTATGGGTTTCTCACAAAAGATATGTTTTTTGGCCCTTGCTGCTTTGACGATATGTTCAAAGTGAAAAGCGGTTGGTGAGGCAATAATGACTGCATCTATATCGGAGAGTTCCAACATCTCATCAAAANAATCATACTGCTTAGTAATACCCTGACTTTGAAGAAACCTGAGATGCTTTGAGCTAACTGGACAAGCAGCAACGATTTGGGCTTTGTCACAATAGCGTTGCACGTTTAAGAGGTGCACCTTACCAATTCTTCCTAATCCGACAATTCCAAATTTGATCATTTCAAAAAAATTAGCGTCTAAAACCGAAGTGTTTCAGGAAGATACTTGGCGATTAAATCCTCATAATAGGGCTTTAATTCTTTTACGTTGGGAGGTTCTGGCGCCTTGGAATATAAATCATAAGGATTGAAAGCCTTTACCCATTTGAAATATTCTCGATCTTCATCGTTTAACAGAAAATCATAAGCTCCTTCTCTATGCTGGGCATAGAAAGAGTGATAACGAATCATATAAAGAGCAGGCTTGGGCAAATAATCTTTGACAATTTGATAAAGGTATTCGTCATGGCCCCAGCTCATTTTGACCTGATCTAATCCACAATGCTTTTGATAGACTCCGAGCTTAGTGCTGTAGACTTCATGAGTTGAATCTGGATTATTACTAAAAAAATCAGGATAGACTATTTTATCAGAAAATTGACATCCCACTGGAAAAGTATCACCAACTACCGCCCACTGTGGTTCACCAAATAAGCAAAGTACCTTTCCAAGATCGTGTAAGAAACCGGTTAAAACAAACCAATCAGGGTGACCGTCTTTTCGAATGGCCTCAGAGGTTTGCATCAGATGCTGCAATTGATCCAGGTCAATATCTGGGTCACTGTCATCTACAAGGGTGTTTAAAAATTCGAGAGCATCCCATATCGACATTTCTCTTTTGTTGAAGGCCAAGAATTCTTTCTCTTTTTCACAAACAAAATCATAGGTTTGAAACTTGTGGTTTAATTGATAAAATTCGCGAACAGTAGCATCTCTATCTGAATCTACGTAATTTCTAAATTCACTTTTCTCTTTTGAAGTCTCTGGATCTGGATAGCGCTCTAATAAGTCGTCTTCCCAATGATCCATACTTTTTAGTGGATTCGCTTTTGGTTTTTCCATATCAAATATTTGCTGGGTTTCAGAAGTCATGCTAAAAACAAAAACCTCNTTCTACACCAATTAGCCTTATGAATTTATTTAATTTTTTAAACAAAGCCCTCAATAATCANTATATTTTCATGACATGGAGAAGAGCGCAGCAGCATATTCTAAAGAAATCGCAAGTCACTACAAGGCCTATCGCCCTGAGCTGCATTCGGTTTTACTTAAAAAATGTTTACAAGCGGATTCATTTCAACGCGGTTTAGATGTAGGAAGTGGTGTTGGGCATTCAAGTATTGCCCTGACCTCCTACTGCAAAGAGGTCATTGGACTCGAACCTAGTGCATTTATGTTGCAGCAAGCTCATCAACATCCACAGATACGCTATGAATCGTTCTATACCCAGGTTTCAAAACCCTATGACTTACTGTGTTTTTTCGGTGTACTCTTTTACATAAATGACAAGGAACTAAATCAATACCTCCTTGGTTTATCACAAACAGGCAGGGTCATAGTAGCTGATTTTAAAATAGATTATTCATACGCCATTGATTTACTACAATTAAATGTTCAAAAATTGAATTATGAACATATCTCAGATAAAAATCGATTCAATCAAGAATTTAGTCTGCTTAAATCTGAAGTGTTCCTTACCCATTTTCAATGCACGACCTTGGAGTTACTTCATTTGATTATCACCGAACCCCACATAAATACTGCGTTAATTCAAAGATTCAACACCACAGAATTTACTCAACTTAGGGCTGAGCTGTCAAAAATTATGTCAGATGAACTAATTGAACTGAAGGCAGAATTAAATTATTTGTATTTCGAAAGATATTAAATACGTTCAAAACTTGCGAACTTTTTAAAAAGACTTGATAATCGGTCAAAATATCTCACTGATCCTNTCTTTTACATAGAAAAACTTTTAACCTGGTACACAATGGATAAAAAAGCAATAAAATCGATGAAATGCATATTTTATCGATAAANTGTAATTTTTATACATAAAACCATCTTANGTTTGTGCAACCAAATCTTACCATTTTGATGTTTGTTTTGACCACATAAATCGCATTAGAAAAGTTAAACACTCATCGGTATAATTTAATAAAAATCAATCATGAAACAATTAGCATTACCAGTATTTTCAGGCATTATCCTCGGTTATTTGGCTNCCTATTTTATTTTGGATTACTTTTTNTTAAGTACTTAAAAANCCTTATNTAATGTCTTTAACCACAGTAATTATCACAGTTTTAGTTGGCCGATTTATTTCAGCCCTTTTGCTTAGTCCCAAATCATAATTTGTCCCAAATTTTACCATTATAAATTGAACGCATGAAAATCAAAAACAGAAAAGAAGCTATAGCTGTCTCTTTAGCTCTTAATGTATCTTATAAGAAATCTGAATTAGGCGAATATCAAGAAGAATTTTCCTTTAGAGTTNTAAGACACAACCTTCATGAGAGTGAATGTATAGAAGAGCGTGACAATTNNCAAGACGCCTTAGTGCTGGCCAAAAAAGAAGCCGATAAACACGAGGTTCAACTTTTTGTTCAAAATGCGATCAGTAAATTAAAACCAAGCTCGGTTACCTTATTCGCGTAAATCTTAATATTTAGTATTCATTTTTAGTAGTAATTAGTTCAGAAGTCTTCACTTGTCGTGAAGACTTCCTTTGTTTAAAGTAAATCGACAGTATAAATACATTTTTTCGTTAACCTGATCTTTATTAAATTGTGTTTTAAAATAAAATCATTACCAATGAAAAAAACAATCCTTTTTAGCCTTTGCTTATTTGTATTTACAAGTATTGCAGTTGCCCAAAATCAAGAACGACTCAGTGTTCATTATTTCGATGTTCCTGATCAATTAGTTGAAGAATTTTTAGCCTTTAACAAAACCAGAAATCAAATGCTAGAAGATGCTGGCTTTGGCAAAGATTTTTACAAATTATACCGCGTTACTGACGGTGACAAGGCTGGCCAATACCGATACTTTATGATCAGCCAGTACACCAGTGACAAGCATTATGAAATGACCCATAATGTCAGTAAGGCCTATCAGAAACTGAACGATTCATTTTGGGATTCTGAACTTGGAAAGATTTTTACGATNGACGATAAAGATCACATCTATCGAAAAGTATACCGCATCGAAGACTAGTAGTNTTATTTTAACGCCTTACTTAAAACCATCTTCCCAAGCACCGTATATTAAGTTGGGCAACAAAATAAATTTTTGTCCCAAATCTGACTTTTTTTCCTCTAGTGCTCGGTTGCGTTCATTGTTTGTTTGTTTGTCAAAAACAACGNCAAAATCAGAGAGGTTGTCCCCTATAAAGAGTACCACATTAAAGTCGGTGAGTTGATTACGCCTGTTTTCTTTACTGCTTGTTTCATCACGTAAAAGCATAACGGTATCCTCGTCAAAAGGAAAACCAAGCGCCATCAAATTTGACTTTGTAGGAGCATAATTCTCCACCCTTCTATTCGAAATATAAATGACCTCTACTCCCATACNTTCAGCGTAGGTATAAAACTCTAATGCTCCTGGAATAGCCGTAGCTATTTCTTTGTTTACCCATTCAGACCAAGTAGTTTGAGAGAAACTCAAGTCTTTTTCGATAAGCATTTCATTGTAGGGTAGATTATTGAGTACTGTTTCATCTATATCAGCCACAACAGCAATTGGTTTTTCATGTTGCAAGGCTAATAACCTATCGAGTTCTAATTTGGCCGAATTGTATGCTTGTATGCAAAGCGCCTTATACTCAGTGGCATTTTTTTGCCAATATATGGAATGGTCTTTTCGCGAAAATTGAGGTTTACAAGTNCTTAAAGTGACCAAGGTTATCAAAGAGAAGACTACTATTCTCATGTTTTTTATCATTTAGATCTTTTCAAAAATACACCAAAGCCCCTTGTACATCTTACTTCTGTCTAGAGTTTAAAATCTGTCCTAAGGCAGATGACATAAACGCTAGAGAAGCAATAATATAAAAGGCCCCTGCTGTATAATTGTCAGCTACGGTTTCATCTGGATATAAAGCCCCTACTAACATGCAAGCCCCACCGAGCATTAAAAAAAGATTCGAGTTTTTAATTAAAAAGCGTTTCATAGTAGCGCACTGCCATTTTTATCCGCAGTGTGCTTTAAAAGTACGAAATCACATAATTCAAATCCTAGATTTTTGAGTATATTGGAAATCAATGACCTAGAATGGCTTTTTAATCCATTTTAAACCTAACCAACAACATATGCAAACGCTAATTACTTTTTTAGGCTTCATTTTTTTTGTTGCATTTTACTCCTGGTATAAATTGAGACATGAAAACTTGAACTCCAAGGAGGGTTACTTTTTGGGCGGAAGAAGTCTTACTGGCGTGGTTATCGCAGGCTCAATGATTTTAACCAATATTTCAACAGAGCATTTAATTGGCATGAACGGCTCCTCATATAAAAACGGATTTATAATCATTGCTTGGGAAGTAACTTCAGCTCTGGCATTAGTATTAGCTGCAATTTATTTTGTGCCTCGTTACTTAAAAATGGGGCTTACTACCATTCCAGAATTTTTGGAACATCGATTCGACGAATTTACCCGATCTCTAGTGGCATTTTTCTTGATGATTTCTTTTGTCGTGACCCTTCTACCTATTGTGTTATACACAGGAGCAATCAATCTAGAAAGCATTTTTTCAATCTCAGAAAATCTCGGTGTTTCTCCTCAAAAAGGATTATGGATTACCGTTCTGGGAATAGGGATTGTGGGCTCCATTTACGCGATATTCGGTGGCCTAAAAGCAGTTGCTGTATCTGACACCATCAATGGCTACGGTTTGCTTATTGGAGGTACACTCATCCCTATTATCGCCCTTTATCAAATTGGAGATGGCGGCATTTTAACCGGATTAAAGAAGGTCTATGATTTTGCTCCAGAAAAATTTAACGTCATTGGGGCCAAAGATTCGATTATGCCCTTTGAGGTATTGTTTACGGGTTTGATGATTAACCAAATCTACTTTTGGAGCATGAATCAAACTATAATTCAAAGAGCACTAGGTGCAAAGAATCTGGTTGAAGCTCAAAAAGGTTTGCTCTACACTGGGATATTGAAATTAATTGTTCCAGTAATTATCATTCTTCCTGGGGTCATTGGATTTTACTACTTCGGAGAGATGCTTTACGACAAGCAAGATTTGATCTATCCTGAACTGATTAAAAAAGTACTTCCAAAAAGTGCTACAGGTTTATTTGCAGCCATCGTCATGGGGGCAGTGCTCAGCACCTTCAACAGTGTATTAAATAGTGCTTCGACCATCTTTAGTTTTGATATTTATAAAAAGCACATACGACCCGAAATTAAAGACGCTCAGCTGGTTCGAGTTGGAAAAACCGTCTCTACCCTTTTAGCGCTTTTTTCTATTCTTGTAGCTCCTTTGGTCGTTAACGCTCCTGATGGATTGTATCAACTCCTTCAGCAATTAAATGGAATCTTCTTTATACCAATAGCTTCGATCATGTTAGCTGGTTTTTTCACCAAAAACATAACTGCATTAGCAGCAAAATCGGCGTTAATCTTTGGCTTGGTATTTTACCTTTTCTTCACTTTTATCTATAAGATCGACCTGCACTTTGTTCATTTATGGGGGATTGAATTTGTGCTCAACATGGGAATTATGATTTTCATATCTAAGGTTAAACCTCATGACAAGAACTTTGAAATCATTGACCAGCAGATTGTTCCAATGCGATCTTGGAAATACACCAAACAACTCTCAGTAGTACTTTGCTTAATTACACTGATGGTTTACATTCTGCTCGGCCGTTTTTAAAAATCAGAATAACGAAGGTTTAAGCCTAATGATAAGAGCAATTAAGGCCCATCTTTTGGTTACGTAGACCCTTTTTTTCTTCTTGCGAATTGCCGCATAAATTTGTTTTGCGGCCTTATCTACTGGTGCAATCCAAAACAATCCATTACCCTTTAGAATTGTGGTATCGACAAAACCAGGTCGAATATCCGTAAGAGCAATACGGAGTTTTAATTTTTTAACTTTTTTTCGTAATCCGTTGAAATAGTTGATTTGGTAGGCTTTTGTGGCATTGTATGAAGGGGCAATTCCGTTGCCTAATAACCCTGCAATAGAACTGATGTTCGCTAGATGACCATAACCCTGCTTTTGAAAATAATTCATCGACCAATTCGCTACACAAGTAAAACCACCCACATTAGTTTTTACAACATCGTGGCTGATTTCGAAATCGAGATTCTTATTCAGGTGACCTATTCCTGCAGAAATAATCATCAAATCAAGCCCTCCGATGATTTGGCTTAAATCCTCGCAAATTTGTTCGATTTTGTCGGTTTGCTGAACATCCATCACCTTATAAAAAACCCGATCTGGAAACCTTATTGGATCGCCACAAGTAGCTCTTCTCGCCTTGCCGTAATTCCAACCACGTAACCATCGTTTACCAAAAAATCAACTAAGGCTTCTCCAATTCCAGATGAAGCCCCAATTATAATCGCGTTTTTCATAAAAGATTAGGCTTTTCGTTTCCAAACTTGAGAACGACCAATAAAAGAGAAGCCCAAGTAACCTCTTACATTCAAGGTGTTTGAATCGTCCAATTTGATGGCGCAATCATAAGATTTTCCATTGGCTGGATCTAGAATTTTTCCATCGGTCCAGACCTCTCCATCTTTGGCTAAACCTTTCACAATAATCAAACCTTCAATAGGTTGATTTTTTTCTTTACCCTTACACTTTTCGCATACCTTTCCTTGATCTTCAGGCAGCAATAAACGCTCGATTTTGCCGTAGAGTTTTCCGTTTTCGACATAGAGGGTAATCTCTGATTTCTCGACTCCAGTTTCATCATCAATATTCACCCAAGTTCCTTGAACAGTGCTGGTTTGAAAGGATAGTAAAGCAGCTAAAATGATTGCGTACATATATTTAATTTTTAAAGAAGTAGAAGTTAGTGATTATTTAATTTCAGTTTCAATTTGTTCGAGGATATTTCTGTCTTGAAGTAAACGCTGTTGCACTAAACTGATGTACTGCTTGTCGATATTTGTTTTTAATCGAATGTCGTATAAGAAGCNATCGGGCAATCGNAAATCTCCGGTATATCGCGACCTAACAGGTAAATAAAATTCGGTAGACTCTTTGCTTAAAATGAGCATGTTTAATCTGGCAAAGCCCTGNAAATTTTGCATGAACATTTCATTGTTGTAATCCTCTATTGTTTTAATAAAATTATGAACGGTGTATTTGTTTTGTAGGCCCTTAACCAAATCTTCATTTGCTATAAGCTCAATTAGACCAGAATTCTGAAGACTTCTGTATTCTTCTTGATTGTCGACTAAAACAGTTCCCATATTTGAGACGACCATCACGTGATATCCAATAAAATCTCGCATTTGCTCATTAAATTCATGATGATGATCAAAAATCCATTCGGCAGATCGAATAGACATTTCATGTATTCGAATATTTAATTCAAAATCTGGAATGTCGTTGCTGCTGATATTTTCATAAATTCTGCTGAGTGATTGCTCTTTTAGTTGCTCCTTATATTGTTTTTCACGTCGATATTCCATTAAAAAAGACAAGGTGACTCCAAGGGTAATGACCAAGAATTCGAGCGCGTATCTGATATAGTACTTTTTCATTGGTTGCGGTCTGTTTTGAATTACGATATAACCAAAGTTGTTGAAGTGCTTTTTATGGATTGTTTTTATCCCTCTAACAAGGAGTATTGAACTGAATTACAAATAATTGCTTGTTAATTCGTCTGCTGACCTATCTCTATTTGCAAAATGAATTTATTTGTTGAAGCTTATAGCTTATAAAGAGTTTATCTCGTTTTTTTGGAAAGGGTTACAGATTACAGCATGCGGAGAATTACTTAGTAAAAGACCCCCTGCATAATGCTAAACAAAGTTTTGATTATGAAGGGTTTATACTTAGACTTAATGTGTGAATCAGATTCTAATCTGAGAACTTTGTTCATTTTTCATTAAAACTGTTAGAGGCACGGCACAAACCGTGCTTCTTTTTTTGTTGACGAGTTCTACTTATTTTGCCTAAAAGTTAAAAGAACTTGTAATGCAACTTACTCCAGAAAACCTTAAAAACGCCAGAGACTTTATACTTGTTAACGCGCGTATGATCGAGAGACGGCTGTTTCATTTTTACTTTGAGCAAGGTTCTGCAGAGGGAGTATATCACGCATTATATGCCTATCGAAATGAAGGTGGCGGCTTTGGGCATGGCATGGAGCCAGATACCGCATCTCCAGAAAGTCAACCCTTATTTAGCATTATGGCTTTAGAAACTTTAGATGAAGTAAACTATCTGAACAAAGAAATCATTTTAGAAGATTTCATGCCCTATTTTGAAAAAATCACCACTGAAAAGGGTGGTATTCCGTGGATGTTCAGACCTCTTTCTAATTATCCCTGCCAAGATCATTTTAAAACGGTTAAAGAATGGGCCGCTTTGAGCACTACCTCATCTCTTTTAGGGCTTTTAGAAAAATATAAGGTCAATCACCCGTGGATGGTTACTGCGGAAGAATTTGTGTGGTCTGAATTTGAGCGAATACAAGATAGACATAGTTTTTGTTACCTCTGCGTCCCACGTTGGCTCTGCTTCTTGAGGCATACTAAAAACCGCATAAAAGCTGAAAAACAACTTAATTATTTGAAGAAAAGTATACTGCTTAAAAACTATAGATGCGTAGACTACAGTGACGAAGGTTGGGGCTTATACGGTAAACCTCACAGTCTTGATTACGCTCCATCCCCAACGGGTATTTTGGCTACACTTTATGACCAAGAAATCATCAATGCCGATTTAGACGAATTGATTCGGCGCCAAAAACAAGACGGCCGATGGGATACTTGGTACGGCTTAAGTGATGGCACTCGTTTAGAATGGGCAGGAATGCAAACCCTGTACACTCTAAAAATCTTAAAAAATTACAATAGAATTGACTTTTAAGTAAGGGTTATTCTCAATTAAAATAATTAATTATATTGCAGAACACAACTTAACTATTTTAAATATGGAAACTTCTGATTTAATTTTTACTATTTCTGGTACATTAGCTGTTTTATTATGTGCATTCGGTGCGCTCAAACAAAACAGAAACAACTTCTTACTTGGCATTGTGCTATTTAGCTTATTGCCCATTATTGGCGAGTATATGGCTTATTCGGCTACAAACAATTGGGGCAATTTAATTACAATGATCGCCTTTGTCGGTGTTGCCATCGTCGCTTTACCCAACAAAGCAAGCTATGGCGCAGATAATCTTGCGGCCACTGCAATTGCCCGTAAAATCGGATTGATGATTTTAATTATCAACCTATTTCAAGCCTATATCATTCTTCAGGTTAGAGAAGATGTAGCCGCACATTACGGATATATGCATGTAGCTATTGCGCTTGTCATGATTTATGTGATTATCCGATCAAAAACAAGCTCAGATTTCTCTTGGAAATAATTTGAGATTACTAGCACGTGTTTAGCATTGCATCATTTGTTCGTCTTCAACTGAACAGGTGGTGCAATTTTTTTGTGTATGTTTCGAAGCTTGGCTATTGACAATTGGTCTTTATATTTAAGGCTATGAAACGAATATGCGTACTTATAACACTCCTTATAGTTGGTTGCCAAACTGAAGATTTTTCAGTCAAAGAAGCAATGACAACGATCACTTCATTGAAAGGAAAAAAAGAATACCAACACAGCCCATACATCACTGCGGGCGATCGATTTTATGCCATCGGTGCACAAGATGGTAGTTTTCCTGAAATCGGTTGGCATATTAATGGTGAAATGGGCGGACTTTGGAATCATCCCATCAAAGTGGCCGATGGGTTTCAATTGCATTTAAACACCCAAGAAGATAGCCTCACACTAAAGGACGGAAGTTTCAACAATTTTCCATTGGGCAACCAGATTATTTATGAAAATCAATTGGGTTTAGAAGTGACACAAACCCAGTTTGTTCCTGATGGTATTCAAGGAATGCTTGTGGAATATACCTTTCTAAATCTTCACAAAACAAGCTTTGATGGAGGTGTACGATTTCAAACAGATTTTGATTTAAGACCGACTTGGTTAAGTGAGAGACAACAAATCACAGATGGGCAAGACAAATATTATACTGACGATAGAAAAGATCAGGATGTTTTTATAGCTAAAGACAATGAAAACAACTGGTATGCGGCATTAAGTTCAATTCCGCAAGCTGAAAAAATGAGTACTCAGCCTTCAAAATATAAAGGGAAGGGGTTTAGTGAGATATTTCATTATTCACTGCAGCTTGAACCACACGAAAAGCAAAAAATAAGCTTTTTTATTTCGAGTTCTGTACAAAGCAGCGATGAGGCCATTGATGAATTAAACCGTATAAAAAATAACGAACGAGCGTTGTTTGAACAAAAAGTAGAACGCGTTCGAGAATTAGAATACTACAGTCAGCTGTACACTTCAGACGAGCAATTTAATGAGGTCTTTAAATGGATTAAATACAACTCGGAATGGTTCATTAGAGAGGTTCCCGAGATTGGTAGGGGAATTGCTGCAGGATATCCTGATTACCCTTGGTGGTTTGGCTGTGACAGTGAATATGCCCTACAAGGTTATTTGGCTACTGGAAATTTTGACATCACGCGTTCGAGTATCGCGCTATTGGCATCACTCTCCAATCAAACCAACTCGAATGGACGAATTGTTCACGAGGCCTCTACCAATGGTGTAGTGTTCAATCCTGGAAATATCAATGAAACCCCTCAATTCGTCTCTTTGCTTTGGCAAACCTATTTGTGGACTGGTGACCGCAGCATTTTAGAAGAGCACTATGAACTACTTCAAAAAGGAATGGCTTGGCTTTTGGGTGAAAAAGATGCTAATGCCAACGGATTTCCTGAAGGCTCTGGAATGATGGAAATTCACGGTTTAGACTCTGAAATGATTGATGTGGCTGCCTACTCCCAAAAAGCTTTGGAGGATGCCGCTAAAATAGCTGCAGTGCTTCAAGACGAAGAACAAGCTCGCAGCTATGAGCAAAAAGCAGCTGAACTCAAGGTTAAAATTAATGAGAGATTCTGGGTAGACGATTTTAATTCGTATGGTGATTTCATTGCTAATGATTCCGAGACCCTTCAACTTATTGAAGATGCAATCCTAAGGGCTGAAACCTTAGGAAAGCCATGGGCTGTTGAAGAACTCAAACAAACCAAAAGCTATCTATTAAAAAACCCTTCCAAAAAAGAACGTCCCTTTGTGCTTCATCACAATTGGGTAGTAAACACTCCTATGGAAGTGGGAATTGCTCCTGAGGACAAAGCACAAAAAGCCCTTGAAACAGCTCGAAAATTTGTCAATCCTTTTGGCGCATTTGTCACCGGAATCGATAGAGACGAGACAGCTGGTCAAGATTTTGGCTCTTTTAAAGGAAGCAAAATTTTCTCGTATACCGGCGCTGTGATGACACTCCCTACAGGAGTTGCCGCAGTTGCAGAAAACAATTATGGAAATCCTGACTGGGCCCTTGATTACTTAACGCGAATGGGGCGAAGTTTCAGTTTTGCCTTGCCAGGAAGTATTTACGAGGTTTCTCCCGATTATGGTATGTTCGCGCAGGCATGGAATATTTACAGTTATGCCGTTCCTGTAGTTCGTCAATTTTTTGGTATTTCGCCTGAAGCTGCTAAGCAAAGTGTGGTAATTAAGCCCTTAATGCCGAGCTCATGGGATTTTGCCGATCTCAAAAATGTTCGCATTGGAAGCAATGAGATCAGCCTATTTTACAAGAAAAACACAAACGGTTACTCCCTAGAGGTGACATCAAATGAGCCCAACTGGAACATAGAGATACAGCCCCAAAATGGCTATGAATTGCTCGAAANACAGCAACTTGATACAGAAAAAATGCTGTATACCTATCAAAAATCTAGCACTTTAAATGAATAGACGAATTCTGACACTGTTTTAAAAGTAATTCCGTGATAGTTTCGTTGTAGTGGTTCTGTATAGGTCATTGTCAATTATTGGTTNTTAATCTTTTTCTGTATGGGTTTTGTATCCAATGTTTTTAGGTAAGCTCAGATATTAAAAAGATCTTAGAGAACTAACTAAACGCTATACATGTTCGATTCTGCCCTTGGGAGAAATACCCTCCTGAAGCTTCCTATACTTCTCGCTTTTTGTTTGACTTCATTTACAAAAGCTCAAGTGGGTCAAACCCTTTGGGAAGAAAATTTCAACAGCTTTGATACTGCAATTTGGAATGTCGATCTCGGGGATGGATGTCCTGATTTGTGCGGTTGGGGAAATGACGAATTGCAAACCTACCAAAACGAAAATGTTNGCATAGAAGAAATTCCAGGTGAACCAGGCAACTTTGCCTTGGTGCTCGAGGCCAAAAAAGACAATCAAAATAATTTTACTTCAGGCCGGGTAACAACTAAAAATAATCTGGGAGTCAAATACGGAATGATTGAAACCCGAATAAAGGTTCCCGATAATTTATCAAAAGGATTATGGCCCGCGGCTTGGCTGCTCGGCACCAACATCGAGTCAGACGGCTGGCCGTTCAGTGGAGAAATGGATATGATGGAAATGGGGCACAATTCTGGCTTTAGAGCTGAACAAGAATTTGGTTTTGCCAATGAAAATAATTTGGTCGGTGCCAATCTAATCTTTTACGATACAGAAGCTTGTTCAGATCAAAATCCGACATGTGCCGCGAGCATCGCTTTTGATAAATACTACAACGAACTCTATTACGACCCTTCAAACCTCACAGATCGTTTTTTGACTTATCGCCTTTACTGGGACGAAAACTACATCCGATTTACGGTTGAAGATCAAAGTACTGTTCAAAATCTCTATACGNGTCCCTTTCCGATTGGTGATCGATCTTCAGCCTTTACTAAACCCTTTTACTTACTGCTGAACTTAGCTGTTGGTGGAACCTTTACAGATGCTTTAAACGCTTCTCAAGTAACCGCTGATTTTCCAGCAAAAATGTATGTCGATTACATTAAAATCAAAAAATGGAACGGCCGAGGTGAGGTCTTTACACCAGAGAAAATCATGGCCAATGCCGGGGCGAACAAACAAATAGCGGTTGGAGAAAGTATTCAACTGAACGCCTCTGGAAGTTACGGACCTATTAGCACCTATCAGTGGAGCTACAAGGGTGGTGAAGTCTTGGCGAATAGTTCATCACATCAATTGACCCTTTCAGAAGGTACGTATGAATTTGAACTTAAGATTACAGACNAACAAGGAAACACCGATTCAGACACGGTCAAAATCACAGTGGGTAATAGCGAAATCGGAGCGGTCATTTGGGAGGACAATTTCGATTCTTTTGACGAGAATAATTGGAATGTGTCAATTGGCGATGGATGCGATGAAGGCATCTGCGGCTGGGGTAATGAAGAATTACAATCCTACCAAGAAGAGAATGTTTACATCGAAGAAATCGATGGTGAACCCGGGAATTTTGCACTTGTTCTTGAGGCAAAGAATGAAAGTGTAGGTGATTTAAATTTCACCTCTGGAAAGGTGACCACAGAAAATAAAGTCGCCATTCAACAAGGAGTGGTTGAGGTGCGAATGAAAGCACCAGATGTTCAAGATGGTTTATGGCCTGCTGCTTGGCTATTAGGAATCAACCACAGACAAGTCGATTGGCCCTATTGCGGTGAAATCGATATGATGGAGATGGGTCATGCCCAGAGTACCCGACAGGCTGATGATTATTTCGGCCCTGCGAACAACTTTGTAGGAGCCAATCTCATTTGGTACGCCAGTGGAGCCTGTGGGCCAGATAATCCGAGTTGTGCAGCCAGTATTGCCTTTGACAAAAATTATTCAACGCCTTATACCAGTTCTTCCCCACTTAACAACCGCTTTGTAACTTACCGTATGTATTGGAGCGATGAACAAATTCGACTGACGGTAGTCGATGGTTCAGCCGAATACGATTTATACACCAACCCCTTTCCGATCAGTCCAAATGAAGACGTCTTTAAAAAGCCGTTTTACTTTATTTTGAATTTGGCTGTTGGTGGAAATTTCACTGGACAATTAACAGATAACGACATTAGTGCACCGCTTCCGGGTAAATTACTTATCGATTATGTGCGCGTAAAAAAATGGAAAGGCCAAGGAGAAGTTTCTTTTTCACAAGGTCCTTTATTGGCCAATGCAGGAGATGAGATTATCCTTGAAGATTTGGATAAAAATGGCGTTGAAAGCGTCACGCTTGATGCTTCATCAAGTTACGGACCTATCGCCTCTTACGAGTGGAGCGAAAACAATGTAGTACTTTCGCAAGAGCAGACCGCAAACGTCGATTTAGGCTCTGGAATACACAATATTAAACTCCTAATTCGAGATGAATTTGGCAATGAATCTGAAGATTTTGTGAAGGTAGACGTTCGTGAAATCCTTTGGGAAGAAAACTTCAACGAATTCAATACCGATGTTTGGNAGGCGGAAATTGGCGACGGATGTGATCAAGGCCTTTGCGGCTGGGGTAACGATGAGTTGCAATCCTACAAACAAGAAAATGTTTACATCGAAGCTATTCCTGGGGAAGCTGAAAATAATGCCTTAGTCATTGAAGCAAAAGTCGAAAATGACAATCAATCTGCATTTACCTCAGCGAGAGTTAAAAGCCAAGACCAGCTCACACTTAAATACGGCTTAGTCGAAACGCGTATTAAAGTTCCAGATGATTTATCAACAGGGCTCTGGCCTGCTTTTTGGCTACTTGGAAACAATATTTCTGAGGTAGATTGGCCGAGATCTGGTGAAATCGACATGATGGAGATGGGGTACAAACAACAATCGCTCCAGGACGAAGGTTTTGAAAATGCAACCGAAAATGAAGTTGTTGGCGGAAACATCATCTTTTATTCAGATGAGGCCTGTGCTCCAGATAATCCAGACTGCGCTGCCAGTATTTCTTTTGATAAATACTACTCTAGGCCGTATCGCAGTTCCTCNAATACCTTAACCGATCGCTTTTTAACCTATCGTATGTATTGGGACCCCAATGAAATTAAACTTACCGTCGTTGACAACGGCCAGGAGTTTGAATTCTATACAGGCCCTTTTCCTTTAGGTGCAGATGCAGAAGAATTTCATTTACCCTTCTTTTTTGTGATCAACTTGGCTGTTGGTGGAAACTTTACAGATGCGCTTAGCAACAACCAAGTAACTGCTGATTTTCCCGCAAAAATGTTGGTGGATTACATTCGNGTATACAAATGGAATGGCTATGGAGAAGTAGCTACTCAAACAGGTATAATTGCCAATGCTGGACCAGATATTGTCAAAAAAGACGAAAATGGTGATGGTGTAGAGACCGTTTATCTCGATGGAACTTCAAGTACACATCACTCTGGAGAAATCACCTCATACAGCTGGACTATTGACGGTGAGGAAGTGGCAAGCTCAGCTTCGAGCCAGCTAGAACTTCCTCGTGGAACCTATACCGCTATTTTGACCATTGCAGATCAGAACGGAAATCAAGCTAGTGACGAGCTTTTAATTACTATAAGCAGTGGAGGTTTAGGCCCTATTGCTAACGCAGGAGAGGATCAGCAAATTGAAGACGATAACGAAGACGATCTAGTCACTGTTACTTTAGACGGATCAGCCTCTGAAGCAGTTGCTGCGCCATTATCTGCCTATGAATGGTTTGAAAATGAAGTGCTCATAGCCAGTGGAGTCAACCCCACAATAGAACTTTCTACAGGAATACACATCATTACATTAAAAGTCACTGACGAGGATGAGATGTCAGCAACAGACGAAGTAGTCATCACTGCAATAGATCCTGATAACGAAGCACCCACAGCAGTTGCGGGAGAAGATCGCAGCATCAACGATGAAGATGGTGATGACCTTATTGAGGTTACCTTCGATGGTTCTGCAAGTTTTGATAATGATGGAACCATAGTNTACTACGCTTGGCGCATAGATGAAACTCTGGTCTCTGAAGAAGTTTCTTTTGTTTCTGCACTAAGCACTGGGGTTTACTCTGTCGAATTAGTGGTAACAGATAATGATGGAGCTGAAGGATCAAGCAGCTTTACCTTAAGTCTTGTAGACCCAGATAATTCGGCACCAATGGCTCTCGCCGGAGATGACCAATTGGTTATTGACACCAATTTAGACGAGCTCGAAAAGGTCGTACTAGACGCTTCTCTCAGTTCAGATGAAGACGGAAGTATTGAGGTCTATCGCTGGATTGAAAATGATGAAGTACTAGGTACGGAAGCTAACATAGAAATTGAACTGAATTTAGGCGAACATATTATAACCCTTGAGGTTCAAGACGACGATGGTGTGAGTTCTACTGATCAAATCAGTGTCATTGTCAACCAACGCCCTATAAGTGAAGCCGGAGATGAACAAATCGCAATTGATACCGATGGAGATGCGCAAGAAACAGTTACCCTCGACGGATCTCAGAGTTATGATTCAGACGGTTCAATCACCGCTTATCAATGGCAATACAACAATCAAACTATTGGAAGTGAGCAGCAGCTCGACTATGACTTTGCCATAGGANCTCATGAAGTGACTTTAGCAGTTACAGATAACTTTGGAACTACAGCTGAAGATTCAGTCACTGTATTTGTTTCAAGAAATTCAAATAATGCTCCAACAGCAAATGCTGGTGATGATTTAGAAGTATATGCAGATCGCAACAGCAATGAGATTACCTTAACACTTGATGGGTCTCAGAGTAGCGATTCGGATGGTTCTATTTACCGCTATGAATGGATTAAAGACAATACTTCTGTTGCCTCCACAGCGTCAACTCCTATTACCTTGGGAATAGGAACCCATCAAATCGANCTAAAGGTTACTGATAATGAAGGTGCTTCGGCAAGCGATATACTTACGATAACCGTATTATCTAAAACGAATCTCGCACTTAATAAATCAGTGACTACCAGTAGTCAAGAAGGAGCCTTTGGCGGAGACCTTGCAGTCGATGGAGACGATCAAACCCGATGGTCTAGTCTATTTTCAGATCCTCAATTTATCAGTGTAGATTTAGAAAACATTTACCAAATCAATGAAGTTGTACTGTTGTGGGAGGTTGCCTCTGCGAAAAGCTATGAAATTCAAACCTCAATCGACAATAATTCATGGGTGACCATTTACAGCACCGCCAATGCAAATGGCGGAACCGAGGCCATAAATCTAAATGGCCAAGGGAGATTTATACGATTGAATTTATTGAGCAGAAATACAGAATACGGGTACAGCTTATTTGAATTTGAAGTTTACGGAGAACTTTCAACTGATCAAGACGAAAATCCACCAACAAATTTAAGTGCTAGTGTTACTGATGTAGGTTCTACTAATGTCAGTTTCAACCTTTCGGCATCTGATGATTCGGGTTCAGTAGTCTATAGCGTAGTGCAAAACGGCCAAGAACAGCTATTCAGTGGAACCTCGTCTCAACANATTAATGCCACTTACACAGGATTAAATCCTNAAACTTCCTATAACTTCAACATCAGCGTTAGCGATGTCTACGGAAATACCTCAAGTGAAGTAGTCAACCTCAGCGCGACAACCACTGAGAATCAAAATAACTCATGTGCCGGCCAATCTGATGTTGCGAGTCAAGGCAATTTTGAAATTGGATACACCTACAGTTTTGTCACAGAAGGAAATGATGTAAAGGTCGAATTTGAGTTNCTAGACAGCAAAACAGACCTCATTGCTTATTTATGGAGAGAGACCCCTTTTAGCGAAAGTCCGATGACAGCCCTTGGAGGTCAAAAATTTACCGCGACCATCGCCAATCAAACACTGGGTAGCGAAATAAGTTATGCCTGTAAATTCGCTTTTCCTGGAGGTCTCGCTGTAACTGAATACATCAAATATACCATTGGTGACAATTGTTCATCTGCATCTGATGACGATGACAACGACGGGATTCCAAATGGTGAAGATTTATGTCCAAATACCCCTGAAGGAGTAGATNTAGACTTTAACGGCTGTGAAGTGTTTACCCTTCCTGCCGACACCTTTGTGGTCAAATCTAGCTCGGTGACCTGTATCGGAGAATCCAACGGAAGTATTAGTATTGAAGCAACGAATTCTAATTATTCATATACCTATAGTATCGATGATGAAAGTGCGCAGCCTCTAAGCGGCAATANGATTCTTATTGAAAACTTATCCCCTGCGACCTATTCGGTTTGCTTGGGTGTAGAAGGACAACCGAATTATAAGCGTTGCTATACGGTCACTATTGAAGAACCTTTACCCCTTCAAGTTTCTTCAAAATTAAATGAGGATTTANATGGCTTAGATCTAGAAATATCTGGACCATCTTCTTATCAAGTTGAACTCAATGGCGAGAAGTTTACCTCCTTTGACACTCGACTCAGCCTTAAACTAAACAAAGGGCTGAATCGCATAAAAATTTATACCGACCTTGATTGTCAGGGTGTTTATTACAAGGAATTATTTGTTTCTGAAAAAGTAGTGCTATTCCCAAATCCAGCAACAGAAGAGGTAAATATTTTTGTAGCAGGATCAGACCAAGAGGTTAAGGTCAGAATTAATTCAATCGTTGGACAAAGTTTGTACGACCAAACGATAAAAGTGCCTTTCAGTCGTGTCATCAACTTGAACTTGGGATTATTCAAAGAAGGAATTTATTTGATTCGAATTTCAGGAGAAACGGTGGAGCAAACGCAGAAGCTCATCATTAAATAATGGAGTAAAAAATACAATTATTTTAATTTGCAATTAAAATAATTACCTTTAACTGAATATAAACACACCTATGAGATTTTTTAGTTTACTAGCTTTTGCCTTCTTCAGTTGTCTTTGCAGCGCTCAAGATTTATCCCAAGACAAGATTGACGCCATGATGCAAAAGTATAGCAACGCCTGGTCTGATGCCGACGCTACATTCATTAGCAATTCGATTTACAGTACGCCTTTCTCTATTTACACCGATCACAAAACAGTACTTAACACCAAAGANGAGGTCTATCAATGGTTGGTCAACGCCTTTGAACAATTAGAAGAAAACAAGTACTCCCATTCTAAGGTGATTGAAGTAACAACCTTAGAAAACGATCAGTCTAAAGCCATAATTAAAATGAGCTTTACTCGATACCTGAAATCAGGAGCTGTAATGGGAGCTAAAGAGCGACATGCGTACTATATCATAACTGCAGTAGATGGAAAACCAATGATTTCTGCCCTATTAGGATTTACTCCTATATCGGAATAAAGACTTTATAGACCCCAGTTTTTTAATCTGTGATTTCTTGGAGCAGTTGATTTTAGCCTTTTTTGAATCTTTTCGAGATACATTGTATTGTAGCGTAATCTCGAGATGTGATTGGGATTTTCTTGATCTCCATTCCAGCAGTGCTCAGCCATATCTCCATAATCAACCTCCCCGTTGTAGTATGGGTCAGTAGTGCTTTCTAAAAACTCCTCGGTCAATACTACTGCATTGTTGAGGTAGTAATTGTCCATATCACCGCAGTACAAATGCACTTTCCCTTCCAGATCTTCTCCAATAGAATCCCAGTCTCTTTTCATGATATGGCTCAAATCGTAATTCTCTCTCCAATATTCAGCGACTTCTCTATCTATCTCCCCGGTCTCTTTGTTCCAAATAGGCTTAGGGTATCCGTCTTCTCCTGCAGGGGAGTATACGGCTTGCCANATATCCCACTGATCTCCTGATCGGCCTTTGCTACCCAATGCCATTTCTCTTCGATTCATCTGTCTTAGCGAAGACTGAATAAGTCCTTTTCCGTCTCGTCTACCTGGCCGAAGTGTTTTTTTAAATGCACCTTCACTGTAATACGCATTTTCATCTTCGTATAAATTGACCACGGTATAGGCTCTAAAATCAATAGGATCTGGACAGGCCGCAAAGCATCCATTGTATTCTTTGGGATAAAATACTTGAACCGCTAAGGCTTCCCATCCACCCGTAGAACCACCGTACAGGAATCGACTCCAACCTTCTCCAACTCCGTTAAACATGGCTTCAACATGAGGGATTAATTCATAGGTTATCGCATCGCCATAAGGTCCTAGGTTTGCTGAATTAACGGCATAAGAATCGTCGTAATACGGATTTTGGTGCTGAATTTCTATGGCAATAAATCGCGGAAAATCGTCAGAAACCCATTGCTGATAAAAGTCATGTGCTTCTTTTTGTTGAATGTATTCATATCCTGTTATGCCAAATCTGGCATTATACACATCGTCATTTTCGGGAGCTGTTGGGNGCTCTGGTCTAAAACCACCAAAAGTCTTTGGAAAATGTCCGTGAAATACCATTAAAGGGTACTCAGTAGCTGCGTCTTTATCGAATCCATGAGGTACAAGAACATTGGCCTGTAAGTACATAGGTCTACCCCAAAAGGCGGTTAACATTTCACTTTTAATGCGAATGTGCTTGATGTATTCTGAGTCTGCCACTGGTGTTATAGGAGGAATTTCTTCAGAAAGATGTAGCTCTACTTTTTTGGTATTAGCTGTGATTTCTATCCACTGAGGTGCGCTGTAAATATTTTTGGGGCTGGTGTTCCAATGCTGCCCTTCACCCTGATCCATGGGCAATTGAACACTGTGCCCNTTGGCCAATTCAAAGGTGTCGTACTTGTGTAATAAGGCTTGAATGTAATACCTTCCCGTCTTTAGTTCTTTTAAATTTTCTAGTGGGTAAATGGCCTGATTTCCTCCGACCAATTCAGGAGTTTCTGCCTCCCAGTTGGATACATCTTTACCAATNACAATTCCAGTATCGTCATTGTCATTGATTTGAAATCGAGGTTCGCTTCGGTCTGAAGAACTGATTAAAACAAGTAGTCTACCATCAAAAGCAGACGAAGCTAAACTCGAGTCATAAGTCACTTCAAATTGAAGTTCATTTGAAGAAGAACATGACGCAAAAATTAAAAAAAGAAACAAGGAAGTGGTAAGGCGAATANAAGTGTTCATGACCGTATATATTTAGTATCTTCATTTTAAAAATAACACATAAATTTTTGGCACCTGATGATTNGGAAAGCAGAAGTATCCGATGCGGCAGAAATCGCTTCGATTTATAATTACTACATCTTGAATTCCAGCTTTACTTTCGAAGANGTTGGTCTTAGTGCCGAAGAGATGGCTCAGCGCATAAATATTCATCCCAAAATGACTTGGTGGGTGTATGAAGAAAATCAAAAGATCCTCGCCTATGCCTTTGCTGCCCCATGGAAACGCCGATCAGCCTATAAAAACACTGTTGAAGTAAGCATTTATGTAGATAAAGACCATCATTCTAAAGGAATTGGTCTTACCCTCTACACCCATCTTCTCGAGGCTGTTCGACAAGAAAAGTTTCATGCTGTATTGGCCGGTATTGCACTACCCAATGAACAAAGTGTCAAGTTTCACCAAAAATTGGGATTCAAAAAAGTGGGGCAACTTCAAGAAGTCGGATTCAAATTCAACCGTTGGATTGACGTGAGTTATTGGGAACTGCTGTTTTGACTTTCTTTAGTATTCTCCTCTTTAGTGAAAACATTAAAGAGCTCTTCTAACTCTGTATCTTCATCTGAGGCTATAATTTCTTCAACAAAATTTTGCCAATCCTGGGTGTACATTGATTTTCTTTGATTCCACCAATAATAAAATCCCGGCTGTTGCAGACCGCTGTATACCGCCATTGAAATGGTCTTTCTTAGATTTTCATCTAACACACNCTGACGCTCCAAATAAAGTGCATTTTGCAAATGCAAATTGAGCGAATGTAAGCGCATGATGGCTTGAAACTTTTCAGTTTGACTTACCGATTCTGGATCGGCTAAAAACGTCAAAAAAGATTCGGTTTCTTNAGTATTTTCAAAAAAGGAGTTGTACCAATCGGCTATATTGGCATTCACTGAATTAGCGGTCGAGGTCTTTAGGGCAAGGGAGTTGTTTTTATATTGAACTGAAACTAAAAACAAACTGATGACAATTCCTAAGGAACCTACAATTTCTGCAACTTTAGATAAACGATCTAAAAATTTCATTGGAGTACTGTTTTTTATTTGGTGATAAATTTAAAACTTCCCATGAACCACTGACAAAGCATCAGTTTATAAGATAAAACTGACAGGTGAACGTCTGATTTACACGATTAATTATCCCTAAATACTATATCCTAAGGATTAATGTAAGTTGTTGGAAACGATAGTTTTAACTTTATTCAGAGGTGTTTTCTTCAATGTAGGCATCAAAAAGTTCTTCTAGCTCTGTATGCTTCTGAGAAGCTATAATATCTTCTACAAAAATTTGCCATTCCTCAGTGTACATCGATTTTCTTTGATCCCAAAAAAAGTAAAATCCAGGCTGTTTTAATCCACTGTATACAGCCATTGAAATGGTCTTTCTTAAATTCTCATCTAATACACCCTGGCGCTCCAAGTAAAGCGCATTTTGCAGATGTAGATTGAGCGAATGCAAACGCATGATGGATTGAAATTTTTCAGTTTGACTCACTGAATCTGGATCGGCTAAAAACTTTAAAAATGATTCGGTTTCTTGAGTGTTTTCAAAAAAGGAGTTATACCAATCGGCAATATTCGCGTTTACCGAATTGGCCGTTGAAGTCTCTAAGGCTAGAGAATTGTTTTTGTATTGAACTGAAACCAAAAATAAACTGATCACAATCCCTAAGGAGCCTACAATTTCTGCCACTTTAGATAAGCGATCTAAAAAATTCATTGGGGCGCTGTTTTGACTAATTATCGGTTTAAATTTAAAACATCCTTTGCACAAACAAAAAACCATCAGCTTATAAAAAACTGATGGCTCAATATGCTTGTGGTCTAAAATTTACCTCATTGTTTTTCCTGTAAATACGTTGACGCCTTGTGGAAGTGGATTACCACTTGCACGCCTTAGCATTACAACCTGACCAGTATGCCATAAAGCATCTGAAAGAGGTCCGTTAATTGCATTCCAAAACGGAAAGACCATGTCTTGTCCATTGCGATTGAATTTTATCGGCGTAGTTGCTAAGTCAGGATTTTCTGCTAACATTTCTTGCATTTTTTTCAGATTCATCAATGTGCCGCTTCGAAGTTCTTCGAAAGTCATAGGGTCCTGTGAGAAATCGTATTGCTTACCTTCAAAGGCGTAAATAACCACTTCTGTTAACCCGTAGATGTGTTCAATGGTCTGCATTGAAGACCTTCCGGATTCACTTGGCTTATAACTCAGGTCATTTTCTGTTAACAATTCTGTAGCCCAATAAAATCGATATCCCAAGCCTTCTACCATTCTCGAGAGCACGGTATGAGCTGTATATTCATCTTGATAAGGACCTATTTCTGCATATGGAAGCTCTTGTTGTTGTGCATTCATAGTCATTGTGATTAGCGCAAAAAGCAATGCGTATACATTTTTCATATTAGTTGTTTTTTAAGGATTTTCAATTTAAAAATAAAATAATAATCTGTTTAACAGCCTAAGTCCACTTAAATGAAGCATTAAATTTTGAGTTTAATGTAACAATTCGTCTGTGCAGAGGTCTTAACTTTGATACTTTTGATTTTGTTGAAATGAGTGAAAAATTTTTCTGGCTTTTACTTTTTATGGTCAGCTATGCTTGGGGCCAACAGGAGCTTTATGACCAAAAAACCTATTACACCGTGCAAATTCAAAATGCTGATGCGCCGAAAATCGATGGAAAACTCGAGGAGCCCGTTTGGGACTTGGTAGAATGGTCAGGTAATTTTATCGAACGCACTCCCGATGAAAATTCACTCCCCTCTCAACCTACTGCATTTAAAATATTATACGATCAAAAATTTCTTTACGTCGCGATTAAAGCCTACGATAGTGTTTCTGATCAAATTGAACAACGCATGTCTCGACGAGATGGTTTCGAAGGTGACTTCGTACAGGTCGTTTTTGCGAGCATAGGCGATAAACGAACTGCATACAGCTTTACGACTACTGCTGCCGGTGTTAAAGGAGATGAATTTATAACCTTTGGCGATGGAGATGAAAGCTGGAATCCGATTTGGTATACCGCAAGTCGCATTGAAGATGACGGCTACATGGTTGAATCTAAAATTCCATTTTCACAGTTGAAATTTGGAGACGATTCAGAGCAAACTTGGGGCTTGCAGGTCAATCGAAGAATTTTTAGAGAAGATGAGGTCTCTGTTTGGGATCGAGTTCCTTTAGATGTGGGTGCTCCTATCGCAGAAATCGGCACCTTAGAAGGTCTTAAAAATATCATTCCCCAAAAGCAGTTGGAAATACAACCCTTTGTGGTCGCACAAAATGATCGTTATCCAAAAGAAGAAGGAAATCCCTTTAAAACTGGTAATGATCAGATTACCAAATTCGGACTGGATGCGAAAATTGGTGTAACCAATGATTTAACTCTTGATCTCACCATTAATCCTGATTTTGGCCAAGTCGAAGCTGACCCCGGAGCCATCGCACTAGATGGTTTTCAAATTTTCTTTAGAGAACAGCGCCCTTTCTTTATCGAAAACAACAACATTTTTGATTACGGTTTTGCCGACGGCAACGACAATCTCTTTTACTCAAGACGCATTGGACGAAGCCCACAAGGATTTGTATCTAGACCTGCCGGAGCCTATGTAAACACACCCAATAATACTACTATTTTAGGTGCCGCTAAATTCTCAGGAAAAACCAAAGACGGCTTATCTATAGGAATCATTAATGCCCTCACTGCAGAGATGAGTGCAGAAATTAGAACTGAAGACGAGCGAAGCTCTCAAGTGGTAGAGCCACTCACCAATTATTCTGTGGTGCGTTTACAACAAGATTTGAACGAGCGACAATCTTTTGTTGGACTCATGTTAACCGGAACAAATCGCCAACTTCCAGAAAACTTGAATTATCTACACAAAAGCGCCTACTCTTATGGCGTTGATTTTGCACACAGCTGGGATAATTTTAGCAAGTACTTGTTTGGAACTTTTGTGGGTAGCACAGTTAATGGAACTCCAGAGGCCATAACAAGAACACAGCGAAGTATTGTTCACTTATTTCAACGCAGCGACGCCTCCCATGTTGAGGTCGATACTACCCTTACTAGACTTTCTGGTACTGGAGGACGCTTGGAGTACGGTAAACAAGGAGGGAGCGCATGGACTTATCAGATGGGAACACGTTGGAGGTCTCCAGGCCTAGAAACCAATGACATTGGATTTTTGAGACAGGCAGATGACATTCGACAGTACAACCGACTTAATTACAGAACTTTAAGGGCCAAAGATTGGTATAGAAACATCAATCTCAATTTTTCACAATTTACCGCCTTTGACTTTGAAGGCAATTTCAATCGCATACAATTTGACACCAGAACCTCTATTAATTTTAAAAATTTCTGGAGTGTGTCATCAGGGCTGTTTTACAAACCTCGAATCTTTACCAACACCCATTTAAGAGGAGGCCCTCGTTGGCGCTTTAACCGAGAGATGGGAGGTTATCTGTTTTTTGAATCTGACTCAAGAAAACGCTTTAGAATCGGAGGTGGATACATTCGTTCTGTAGCGACAGAAAATCAATTCTCCTTCTTGAGATACGAAGTAAGCTTTTCTTATCAGCCCACTGACAGACTCAATTTAGAACTAGAGGTGGAATACAACGAAAGACCGAGTCAAACACAATATTTAACGGCTTTCAATTTTAATGAAAACGACAATTACCTACTAGCAGACATCAATAACAATCAACTCTCGACCGTATTGAGACTCAATTACAGCATTACTCCAAATATGAGTTTGCAATTCTACGGCGAACCATTCATAACCTCAGTGGATTATAAAAGATTTAATACAGTCAATAATCCTATCGCAAAGTCTTTAGATGATCGTATCAGCTATTTGTCAGATGCACAGGTGGACTTTGAAAACAATCGCTATTTAGTAGATTTCAACCAAGATCAAAATGTAGATTTGAGCATTCAAAATCCAGACTTTACCTACTTTCAGTTTAGATCAAATTTGGTTTTTAGATGGGAATATATACCGGGCTCAGAACTCTTTTTGGTGTGGAATCGCGGAATTAGCAATTATGGAAGTCTAGCCACTTCTCTGGGGGATGCTTATTTTGACCAGCTCTCAGGAGAAAATGTCAATAACACTTTCTTAATCAAAGCCACCTATAGATTTATTCGTTAAAATTTTAGGGGATTTTTCTTTACAGGTGTTTAACTACAAAACAGTATCCAATGAAGACCAAATACCTCTTCATCATTCTCGCCGCGCTCAGCCTCGGAAGTTGTCAAAAATCACCCATAACACCTTATAATTTAAAAGCTATTTAAGGACAATGGATTTTGAATAATGTGGTGTGCTATTGCCAATTTGAAGACTATCCTTTCGATACGAATCAACTCTGGATTTTTGCCGATCAAAACCTGATATGGAGCAAAAGCTCTAATGAGCTACCTCTAGGAATTAGTGATGCTGACCTTCCAGAAAGCATTCGAGTTAAAGAGGATTTGATTGTGCTTTCTGATCAAAAAAAATACCGCATCGAAGTTCTTGATGACAATCAGTTGGCCCTGCATTTTGTAGATGTTCCAGAAATCGCAGACGACGAAATCTCCTATTACTTTACCAAAGGGTCGACTCCCTTAGATTGTATAGACCCACTTAATCCTTTCTTGAAGATTACCTGTACCAAGGAATACCAACCCGTTTGCGGATGTGACGGGCTCACCTACCCCAATTCTTGCTATGCCACCTATCAAGGAGGTGTGACTTCATTTACCGAAGGTGCTTGCCCGCAGTAAACAGCTCAAGGTTATTTAGCTTCTTTTACATTTAATTTTTTAAATTGTAAAGAACTAACTAAGACCTAATTATGCGCGGTTTTCAAATTTTAATAGCCGTTCTTTCTGTCATCTTTCTCAACGCTTGCGTCTTGGAAGAAGAACGTGCTCCCAACATTTTATTCATTATGTCCGACGATCACACCTCACAAGCTTGGGGTATTTACGGAGGACTATTAGCCCCCTATGTAAAAAATGACGGCATCAAAACATTGGCTGAACAAGGGGTTACTCTCGAGAATATGTTCACTACCAATTCCATTTGTGTGCCCTCTCGAGCTGCACTATTAACTGGAGTAATGAGTCATAAAAATGGCGTCTACACTTTAGGGGACGCTCTTTCTACAGACAGTTTGACCATTGCAGGATTACTCTCTGATGCAGGATATTCAACAGCGATCATTGGAAAATGGCATTTAAAAGAAGAACCTACTGGCTTTGACTATTACAAGGTATTGCCCGGTCAGGGGAGGTATTTCGATCCCTTACTCAAGACAAAAGAAAACTGGGAATACGGAGGAAAAGGTGGAACAGTTCACCAAGGCTTTTCTTCAGATATTATAGGAGACGAATCTATTGAATGGATTAAAGCTCAAGACCAGAATCAACCTTTTTTCTTGATGACGCATTTCAAGGCCACGCATGAACCCTTTCACTACCCAGAGCGTCACGCCGATCTGTTGGCTGATGTTGAAATTCCAGAACCTGAGTCGCTTTTAGAACCCTATCCTCATCCTACCGGAAGAACATTTAAGGGGCAATTGTTAGATAATTTGACTAAAAGATGGCTGCGCTACCAAGAAAATCCTGATGAATTTTGGACCGATTATCCTGGTATGCCTTTCGATATTTCAGGCCTAGATAGTATACAAATTCGAAAAAAATCCTATCAAAAATTCGTAAAAGATTTTATTCGTTGCGGGGCAGCAATTGACGATAATATTGAAAAGATATTAGCTGCGCTTAAAGCGAGAGGACAACTTGAAAACACCATTATCATTTACACCTCTGATCAGGGGTACTTTTTAGGAGAACACGGTTTCTTTGACAAGCGTATGATGTTAGAAGAATCCGCTCGAATGCCTTTTGTAATTCGTTATCCTAAAAAATTACCTCAAGGGAAAAGACATGACGCCTTACTGATGAACATCGATATTCCCGCTCTTATTTTAGATTACGCGCAGGTGCCTATTTCAGAGCAGATGCAAGGTCAATCATTTCGAGCATTGCTCGAAGGCAGTGCTCAAAAAGAACGCAAATACACCTACTATCGCTATTGGGAACACAGCCCAAATCGTCCAGCACATTTTGGAATAAGAAGCAAAGACTACAAGTTGATTTATTACTACGGCGATGCTCTTGATATGCGCAATGCAACCAAGCAAAACACAACTCCTACATGGGAATTTTATGATTTGAACGCAGATCCAAAAGAACGTATCAATGCATTTTCAAATCCTGAATACCGAGAAGAAATTATGGTAATGCACGAGGCCTTAAAAAAACAAAAAGCCTACTACCAAGACCACCAAACAGAAGTGCCCGTACTGGAATTAAAAAACTAAATGAAAGCCTTTTACAAATACAGTCTTTACTTTTTTGTTCCCTTAATTTTAGTATGGGGTGGAAGCTATTTTTTTTCGGGTCCAAAAGAACTTAAAGTCATTGTAGAAAACGTACAAAAATTACCAAAGTGGCATCCTTCAGCAGGCGAAGACGCTTGGCTATTTGTAGACGAAGTGCTATTTTGGTAAGCACACTTCAAGGCTACTTATGAAAACCAGACTGATTTCATTGCTTTTACTGATCTTTTTAGGATTAGGGCAAAACGCATGTGATTCCCAGGAAACAAGCACCTATTATCTGATTCGACACGCTGAAAAAGACCGAACAGATTCGACCAATAAAAATCCACATCTCACAGAAGCAGGTCATGAGCGTGCCCTTAAGTGGAAAAACGTGTTGAGCTCAATTGAATTTGACCACATCTATTCGACGGATTATCACAGAACGATAGAAACGGTCACCCCTATTGCAAAGGCACAAAATTTGGATGTTGAGTTTTACAATCCCTCAGATATGTTTGACGAGAATTTTAAAGCCCGAACCAAAGGCAAGGTTACCCTCATATCAGGGCATAGTAATACTACTCCTTTTTTTGCAAATCGCATTCTCGAAGAAGAGCGCTATGGGCAAATAGACGACAGCAATAACGCCAATTTATATATTGTTGTAATTCGAGGCGAACACAGAAGCGCACAACTTCTTCATATCGAATAAGCCTTCTAGTGCTTGTCGCATTTTTTGAGTAAGGCAGGCAGAAAAAGTAAGTCCATAAGCAAAGCGGCACACACTGCTATAGCGCAAAATATTCCAAAAACTTTCACTGCAGGAACCGCGCTTGATGCAATAACCAAAAAGCCCGCAGTCAAGGCTAGTGAAGAAGCAAAAAGTGCCGGTGCCGTATAAATGATTGCTTGGTTCATGGCGTCCACCGCAGACATAGACATCGCTTTATATCTTTTGTAATTATACATCAAGTGAATGGTGTCGTCCATTGCAATTCCTATCATTATCGGAGTGATCATTGCCGTGGTAACGCCTAAGGGAATATCCCAAAGTACCATTACAAGAACTAATAATGCTAATGGAATCAGGTTTGGTAGTAAAACTAAGAGTGCTATTCTCGAGCGTTTTACAAAAAGAAATAGGCATAGAAAAGCCGCAAAAAAAGCTGCCAAAAATGAATTTAATTGGGTGTTTACAATGAACCTATTTAACTGCGTGTAAACTGCAGCGAAACCATTTACTTTTAGGGTGTAGGCATTTAAATCAAAGTGCTCAGCAAAACGCTTATCAACAAAGGCCACAACAGCTTCGAGTTCAATAGTGCTCATTTGTGGTAAACTCAAGGTCATAATCGCACTTTTTTGATCATCGGTGAAAAATCTAAAAAACCCAGATGAGTCTAAAGTATTTATCACCTCTATGTTCTGACTTGCAAGGTCTGAGGCCCGCAATAATGGGTTTCTTTTTTGGAGAATGTTTTTGATGTTAACTAGGGAAATCGGATTATTAATTTTTGGATGCTGTTCCAGCGTATTTTGAAAGTCTTCTAACTCATTAATTCCTTTGGTATTCAAAAGAACAGTGTTAGATTTTGGTGAAACAATTAGTTGTAATCGTGAAGTACCCTGCAGACGTTGTTCTACCCGTTCTAACTGTTCTTTATCTGTTCCGTCAGCCAACAAATCAAGAGAATCGGTATTGATCTCAACCCTTGAAATCAAGAGCACTCCAAGGAGTAATATCATTGAAAAAACAATAATTATTTTTCGGGGATGCGTAGAACTCCATGTAGCAATTCTATGGGCAAACTGCGTTTGTTGTGGCGCTGAATCTTTTGATGATTTTGAGCTTTCACTACTAGGGATGAAACTAAATCCAATGGCGCAAATAACATAAACGAAAACAAAACACAGCAAAAGCCCAAGACTACTTACAAGACCCATATTTTTAAAAGCTGGAAGCGGAGAAACGTATAATGCTAAATAGCTTAGTAAAGTCGTTAAGGAAGTAAACGAGCAGGGAACAAAACTTTTCTTAAAACTGGAATAAATCAATTCGAGTTTACTCAGTGCCGGATGTGCTTCACGCTCTTTATGAAATATGTTTATGATGTGAATGGCATCACACACACTATAGACCATAAGTATGGTGGGGATGAGCATTGAAATCATATTCAAACTAAATCCAAGCGCAGTGACCCATCCAAAGAGTAAAACAAGGGGAATACCAACTGAAGAGAGGGCAATTAAGACATATTTCTTATCGGGTAAGAGTAAAAGTAAAATGATCAAAATGACCAGTATGGTCAATACCCCAAAAGATATACTTTCTTTGAATATACCTTTATTATAGGCGTCGTTTAAAACAGGTGGGCCAGAGAGCGCATATTGTTCATAATGCTCGCTTATCAGCTCATCTAACTCACTTACAATTGCAGTTCGATTTTCTTCAATCTCTGGAGTGGGTTTGAGCTGAATGTAGCAGAAATAGCCTTGCGCATCATCTGTGATCAATTGATTTGAAATTGCGGGCATTTGTCGGAGTAAGCGCTTTTGACTTCGCAAACTGCGATTGGCATCATAAAGCGGCTCAAAGCTCAATTTCGACCTTGAAAAACCGGGGTATTTCGCGTTGGAAAAATTGAAAACAAGTTCGACAAAGTCTAAACCTTCAAGGGCTGCAGAAAGTACTTTTAATTGCTCAACGGCGCTTGAATCCAATGCGTTTTCAACCTCTAATAAAGCAATGATTATTTCATCTGACCCATACTCTTCTTGATACTCCAAGTAATCCTTGTATCTGCTGTTGTCTTCTAAAAACCAAATAGACAACGAATTATCTATGGCCAATTTTTGGACCGTAGAAAACATTGACGCAATAATAAGCGCAACTAACACCAGCATTACTGCGATTCTATTTTTGATTATAAATTGTATTAGGTTTTTCATTGCCCTAATTGATGTAATTTGTAGGTTTAAATGTCTTTTATGAATCTAAAACATATATTTCAATATGCCTTTGTACTCTGCTTATCTTTTGGGATTAGTACAGCACAAAATTCTTCAGAACAGATCAATTTCACAAGTGCCAATCCTTTTTCATTTAGTGATATCATTCAAAGATTAGCCCAACAGCAAGCTCAAGAAGTATTTGGGCAACTGAAATTTCTAGAAAACCAAGAGATCCTTGGGGAAAAATACCCCCTAATTATCGGGGTCGCAGGAAGCTTGGGATGGAGAGATCACCATTACGATTATCTCCAAATGTACAGAAAACTTGGCTTCGCCACCTTCGAACTCAATAGTTTCAAAAGTCGTGGAATAACATCAACCGTTGGTTCTCAAGACGAAGTGACCATTGCTGCCATTGTTTTGGATGCCTTTAGGGCCATGGATGAATTGGCAAAACACCCTAATATCGACTCCACACAAATTTCAATTACAGGTTGGAGTTTAGGTGGAGGAGTTGCTTTATTTACAGCATGGAAACCCCTTGTTGATGTGCTAGGAAAAACCAATCAATTTTCTTCACATTTGGCTTTTTACCCTCCTTGTTTTATTGGACCTGAAAGCCTGAATTTTGTAAAAGCCCCCATTAAAATTATGATTGGAGAAATCGATGATTGGACACCCGCTGCCCCTTGTAGAAATTTGGTTGATGTGCTCTCAAAACAGACAGACATCACCTTAGAAGTATTTGAAGATGCACATCACGGTTTTGACAGTAAAGAAGAAGTGGTCTTCAATGAAAATGGGTATAGTTTTAAAAATTGTCTTTTTGAACTCACCCAGGGAGGAGACATTTTGATGAATTATCTCAAACTACCCATGTCTAGTCCTATAATGCAAAAAATTGGGTTTCTTTTCTGCGTAAAACGAGGGGTGCATATTGGAGGTAATCCAATTGCAAGAGAACAGGCGATGAAATCAGCACGTGCATTTATGCGTGCTCAACTAAAAGCTGAAGAGGTCTATGAATGATTTAAATTGGGCCATTATTGCCCCAGAAGCAGAAGTTTTAAAATGGTCAAAAGCCTTTAAGGAAACTGCACCCCATATCAATCTTCAAAACGGACTCAGTTTAAGTGATCCCGAAAAAGTCGATGTGCTTTTGCTCTGGAATCATCCCAAAGGAGCATTAAAACCTTTTACAAACGTTAAATTGTATTACTCTCTAGGAGCTGGGGTCGATCACCTTTTAAAAGATGAGGGGCTAAATTCTGAAGTTCCTATCTGTCGTATTGTAGATCCCCTGCTCTCCTTTTCGATGAGTAATTATATCGTCTTTGCGGTTTTGTATCATCAGCGCAAATGGGATAAATACAGTAGTCATAAACATCAAAAGATATGGGATCACGATTCTTCTTCTGAAGAACACATAAATATAGGTTTATTAGGCTTGGGTACCTTGGGGCAAGATGCTGCCATAAAACTGGCTCATCTGGGTTTTGAAGTATCAGGTTATAGCCCCTCGCCCAAACAAATAGAAGGAATAACTACCTATAGCGGAAATCAAATGGATGCCTTTCTCAAATCTTGCAACGTATTGGTATGTACTGTGCCCTATACACCTCAGACGCATCAACTCCTAAGCATGTCACTTTTTGAAAAGCTCCATCGTCCTACCTTTCTTATAAACGTTGCAAGAGGTAAGGTTCAAAATGAACAAGATATTCTTAAAGCGCTTGAATTAGGGTATTTAAGTGGTGCGTTTTTGGATGTCTTTGAGACTGAACCCCTGCCAAAAGAAAGCCCTTTTTGGACGCATCCGCTTATTCAAATAACGCCACATATTGCCAGCATCACAAACCCTAATGCCGGGGTCAAACAAATCGTAGAAAATAGTGTTCGGCTTCAAAAAAGTAAGAATTTACGGCACTTAGTAAATCTTAAAAAAGGTTATTGAAGCTGTTTTTGGGCAAAAAACCCCTCGATTTAATTTTTGGTTAAGAAATTGTTAACTACTTTTGTTTAAGCTTTTGAGATTAAAAAAAACCCCTTTAACTATGGAGACTAAAATTAAATATTCAAAGAAAGCGTGTGCCTGCGCAGTTTCTTTAGATATATTAGGAGATCGTTGGACTCTAATTATTATAAGAGATTTGTTTAACGGAAAGTGCACTTTCTCTGAATTTTTAAATGATTCTTCCGAAGGAATAGCCACAAATATTCTTACAGACCGCCTTAAAAAATTACTTTACCTCAACATTATTGATTTCAAAAGAAAAGCTTCAGATCGAAAAGTCAAAGAATACTTTTTAACAAACAAAGGTATCGACTTATATCCCGTTATTTTCGAACTTCAGTCATGGAGTTTGAAGCACGTTGAATTTGAGCAACGTGAGGGAACTCAACGTTTTGTGCGTCTAAATGAAAATGAAACTGGTGACAAAGTGAAGTCAATCTACATCGACAATTATAAAAATTTGCGCTTAAAAAAGTTCGGTTTTTAAGAATTTAAAAGTTCTACTTCCAATAGTCTCATTATATCCATGGATTTAATGAGCTTTTTTTTTGCTCTTATTTTTGGAAGTAAAGTACGTCAGTTCCCAAATAGCGATCATCGTTATTCATATACCATGCGCGAACTTTTGGCATTTTAATCCCTTGAACGACTTCTTCTTCTGAAAGAAGAATATACTCGCCATCATTTTTTGACAAGTCGTGGTAAAACTGATAATGACGTAATCTAAAATCTTTGGTATCGAAGTAGAAATACCAAACATCTTTTCCCACCTCTTCTTCGTAATCTACCCTGAGCTTGTAAAACTCTTCACCCTGAAAGCTTGTTTTTTCAACCTTTTCATCGAGAATAGTACCTGGGTCTTTTATTTTCATGGGTAAACCATATAAATAAGTGTAGTAGTCTTTCATTTTAGTTGTTCGATCACAATTCAAACGATGTTTTTCTGCTTCTTTTGATGTATATCGATCACTATCGTTTAGCTTGTGAGAACAGTTTCCTTTGTTCCAAACACCTTCTATCGTGGTATCGGCTTGTTCAACGACATACTTAAAATAGCTTTTATTGAAATCTAAATGAATTTGAGAGGTTCTCAGCGGCCTTGAAGGTGTTTCCATTTTAACAGTGAAGGTGCCTTTGAATCCTTGCCAATTATTATTGGGATCGTGATAGGCAATACTGCGGTCTAATACCTCTTGTGCCGAAGACAATTGAGCGTTTGTAAGATGACACCCAAAAAAAACAGTCAGCATCAATGATGATATGTAACTTATGCTTTTCATATTTCTAGTTCTTGTGTAACTTGAAATTACTAAAAGTATTTTTCTTAGTGGAATCGGTTAAAATTATACCCTATACATCTCAACATCAACCAGAATTTGAACGCTTAAATCGAACCTGGATTGAAAAGTATTTCAAAATGGAGCCGCTTGATGAGCAAATACTAAAATCACCTGACAAATACATCATTGACACTGGTGGATTTATTTTGTTTGCAGAATTAAATGGTAAAATAGTGGGCACAGTGGCCCTAAAGAAAATAATTTCTGACTGTTATGAATTTACCAAAATGGGGGTGGATCTCAATTATTTAAGAAGAGGTATTGCAGAGAAACTCAGTAAAAAAGCCATTGCCGTAGCTCGAGAAAGGGGGGGCAAAAAATTAATTCTATTTACCAATAGTGCACTTACTCCAGCGATTAGTTTATATGAAAAAATTGGCTTTAAGCATGTTGCTTTGGTAGATGCTGATTACCTCAGGGCGGATGTAAAAATGGTTCTAAACCTTTGACGATTAGTAAAAGGATGGGACTCTTTTGTCCGAGGTGATTCGACCTTCGATGCTACCTTCATATCCAGATTCTTCTTTGATAATCTCCACTAAACTGAGATTTGCAGTTATACCGTACTCCAGATAACCCACATAACTCAAGTGCTCTTGTCGTTTAGAACGCAGAAAATAAATCACTTCATTGGAGAGTTGAAAATCTCCAAGGTAAAATGCGTCAATCAAAAAACCAGAATAGATGCTATTTAACTTTTCGATTTCATCTGTGCGAAGCTCAACTAGAGAAGAAGTATGCGCCTCTAGCTTATCTCTGTACAACTCAATTTGTCGTTCTTGTTCTTTCAGCCAATTGTTATACACGTATTTAGCTTGCAAACCGATGGCGAGATTTTCATTTTCAATCAACTCTAAAAGACCTGAACTTTGAAGACTTCTGTACTCTTCTTGATTATCGACAAAAGTGGTAACAATCGTGGTGGCTATTTGCAAGTGAAAACCAATACTGTCTCTAGAGAAGTCCTTTAAATTTTTATGATTATTTAAAATCCAATCTGAAGACTTAATCGCCAATTTATGCGCCTCTAAGTTAAATTCAAAATCACCTAAATCTTGGGTGATATTTCCTAAAATTCGAACTAGTGCCTGTTCTTTGAGTTGCTCTTTGTAGGACCGTTCTCTTTTGTATTCTACAAAGAAAGAGAGCGAAAGACCAAGGGTAATGACTAAAAACTCAAGCCCGTATTTGATGATATATTTTTTCATGGGTTAATTATTGGTCGCTATTTTTTCTTAAACCTTCGATTTCATTTTGGAATTCCAAACTAAAACGCTGCTTGTAATTTTTCCACATTTCCTTGACGTACTTATTGTTTTGAAGGTCATCTTCAATAATTCTTCGATAGGCTAACCAAGCGTTTTCGTCAAATAAACCCATTCGATATTGATAAAATGAATTATCGAAATCTCTGTAATTAAACGATTGGTATTCAATCATCATATATTCTTCGAAATCGGTTAGTTCTTGATCTCTGGCTAACTTATATCTAGCTTGAACAATTACTTCTTGGTGAAGGTGCATTTTTCCAACCTCCATATCGGTTTCATTTAGTGATTGCCTGATTGATGCCTTTGAAAGCTTGTTATAGGTGTTCACCTCTAATCCTAAAAAAACCAAAGACAAAACGATAGAAATAGCGCTTATGACTTCAATATAGATTCTAAACTTGGCTCGCATTGTTTGTGATTAGTATTGGCGAATAAGTTAATGAATCAGACTGAATATCAAAGTAGTATTAGCTAAAAAGCACATGACACAAGACCAAACTCAGCGCCAAGAGTACAGCCCAAACTGAAATTTTTGAATCTGCAGGCTGAAATAATTCTTTGACGGGGTTCATTTGAGCCTTTGAACCTAAAAGACCAATGGCAAATCCAATAAAAATGATCCAAAATGCGCGTAAAAAGTAATTGAGGTCTGGAAATATAACTTTGATTAAAATATTGAGTGGAACAGTCAAGATAAAAGCTGTTAAAATCACCTTGTGCTTTGGTTTTAATAGTAAAATCGCGCTGAGAATTAGAACCACTATTCCGCAATTGATAAAATACCTCAATTCATTTAGGGTGTGTGTGAAGGCACTTGTTGGATTTTCAAATTTCAAATACAGCAGCACAAACCCCATTAATAATGCAGTGCATAAACTCATTAGAATGGCATTTCGACCAGCTTGAATTTTAGCTGCATCATCAGCCTTTTTATTGATATAAGAACTGTAGATATCTACTGACCATAGCGTTGCAATTGAGTTAAAGGTTGAATCTACGGTACTCATCAAAGAAGCAAACAAGCTACATAAAATTATTCCCTGTACTCCTACAGGCAAATAGGTCTTCACTAGATAAGGAAAGGCTAAATCAGGCTCGCCTAAACCATCACCCAAGATTCCGTAGAGCACAATTCCTGGAATGACAATAACAACTGCCATAAGGTATTTGATGGTTCCACCGATCATAAATCCTGCCTGAGCGTGTTTGAGGCTTTTTGCCGCTAATGCCCGTTGAATGATGGTTTGATTGGCACACCAATAATTGATGTTTAAAAAAAACAATCCCAGCATATGCGTCCAAGGAAGAGTCGGATGCGAGGCATCCAAATGCAAATGCATTTTTTCAGGTGTCTTGATGTAGAGTTGTTGCCATCCGCCCAATTCTTGTACGGCTACAACGCAGACAATAATTCCTCCGGTGAGTAAAATAGAAAACTGTAAAATATCAGTTCGAACCACAGCGCTCAGTCCTCCTAAATAAGTGTAAAAAGCTGAAAACAAGCCTAAAAACAAGATTAAAACGCCTATTCGATAAATGCGATTATCACTGATAAAAGATAACTGCTCCCCAAAGACGACATCAGCCGCGTAGGCACCCCAGAAAAGAGCTGCTCCAAGGGTCACAGTGGCGAAAAGACCAATATTGGCCAACGAATAAAACAGGGCTATTTTCTTTCCTAATTTGAGTTGAATAAACTCAGTTATGGTAGTGATCTTCTCTTTGAGGTAAAAGGGAATGAAAATTAATGCCCCAAGGAGAATTCCCTGTATGGCATTGATTTCTAAACTGGCTTGGGCTAAACCGTATAAGTAGGCTGAGCCCATCATTCCCAAAAACTGATAACCATTGATGTTTGTGGCAACCGTTGACAAGGCAATAGAGTACCATTTAAGATTTCTGTTGCTGAGAAAATAAGCTTCTGAACTCTGCACTTTCCCGCCAGAAGAGCGCAGTGCCAACATCAAAATCAGTCCGAAATAACAAAGTACAATGATTAAATCAAGCATGGTTTACAAGCGTTTTGCTCTGCCTAAGGGCGTTTTAGGAAGCACTTTGGGTTTTCTGTTCATTTCTTCATTTAATGCACAGGTTTGAAAGCGTGGTAGCACGTATTTTGCGAATAAATCACACTCGTCGTAATGCGGATAACCAGAGAGAATAAAGGCGTCAAAGCCCATTTCTATATAGCCTTTTAACTTCTCATAGACCTGATCGGGGTTTCCGACAATAGCAGCTCCGCATCCAGAACGCGCCAGTCCTATGCCTGTCCAAAGGTGGTCTTCAACGAAATAATCTGATGAAGACTTTTCTCGAAGTTCTTTTTGTTTAGATACTCCATATGATTTTGAATCCAAGGCTCGATCTCTGATTTTCGCTCCTTCATCTAAATCTAATTTTGACAACAATTTTCTAGAATAGGCGATAGCTTCTTCTTCTGTCTCACGAACAATGACATGAATGCGAAGACCAAATCGAATAGATCTTTTATAAACCGCACTTCTACGTCTCAATTTTTCTATTTGCTTTTTGAGTCCTTCTTCTTGATCTGGCCACATCAAATAAACATCGCAAAATTCGGCGCAGAGTTCAACTCCAGCATCAGAATAACCGCCAAAATACAAAAGCGGCCCTCCGTTTTGTTGATAAGGTTTTACAGGGGCTGTGTCTAATTCCAATTGGTAAAAATCACCTTTGAATGAAAGGTGTTCTCGGGTCCATGACTGTTTGAGAATTTGAATAACCTCTCTGGATTTAGCATAACGTTGTTCAGAGGCCAATTGGGTTCCAGGAAGGTCTGAGGAAATAATATTTATAGTTAAGCGACCTTTTAAGATGTGGTCTAAGGTGGCAATAGCCCTCGCTAACATCGGAGGATGAACTTCACCGCATCGCACAGCAGCCAAAAAATTGATTTGATTGGTTAAAGGAGCCATTGCCGAAACAAAAGATAGGGTGTCCTGACCGACCTGATAGGATGATGGGCAAAGTATATTTCGATAGCCTCGCTTATCTGCTAAGGCAGCTATTCTCGAAGTGTTGTGCCAAGTACTCTTGTATAAGTCGTTCCGATTGCCCAGTAAATCATCATCTCCATTACAAAGTGGGGCGAACCAAGCAATTTCAACTTTCTTATCTGCCATATTTGGCAAATTATTAAAAATCTAGGAGCTATTAATGGATAAACTTTAAAATGGCCTGCACTGCGTTTTTGTGAATTTTGTTATCTTAAAGCAAAAAATTGAAAGAGAAACACGTTTGCATTATAGGTGCAGGACCTTCTGGTATTACCGCTTTAAAAAATATTCTAGACGAGAATCTCAATGCCACTTGTTTTGATTTTAATAGCGATGTAGGTGGTAACTGGATTTACAGTGAAAAAGAAGGACACTCGAGTGTTTTTGAAACTACCCATATCATAAGTTCTAAAAGCTTATCTCAGTATGAGGATTTTCCATTTGATGAGTATGTTTCAGACTACCCCTCTCACGATGAGTTAAGAGTGTATTTTCAAAAATATGCCAAGCACTTTGATCTTTATCCACACATTGAATTCAATACGCTGGTCGTCTCTTGCGAATTGAACAATGAGGAGCATTGGGAGGTTGTGACTGAGCAAAACGGTGTCAAAAAAAACCATTGTTTTACAGACTTAATTGTATGTAATGGTCATCACTGGAAACCAAAATACCCCAATTATCCAGGTGAATTTGAAGGAAAACTGCTGCATTCGCATCAATTTAAAAAAGCGGCTCCGTTTAGAGATCAAAAAGTCTTGGTGATTGGCGGAGGTAATTCTGCCTGCGATGTCGCAGTTGAAACCAGCCGAGTGAGCACAAAAACAGCCATCAGTTGGAGGCGTGGATATCGAATATTACCCAAGTTTATTATGGGTAAACCCTCAGATGTTGTGGCATCTTCAATGACCGCTTTACCCATTGCCTTTCGAAATTTTGTCGCTGGTATACTTGTGCGTCTTGCTATAGGACCCAATAGTTGGTACGGACTACCTAAGATCACTCACAAGTTTGGAGCAACGCATCCCACTATCAACAGTGAATTGTTGTATAAGATTAGACACGGAAAAGTTCAACCCCGAGGTGATATCGATCGATTTGAGGGGCAATACGTTGTTTTTAAAAATGGGGTGAAAGAAATGTACGATGCTGTAATCGCGTGTACAGGTTATATTCTCTCACATCCCTTCTTCGACAAAAACTTTATCGATTACAGTAAAGGCGAGGTTCCACTCTATTTAAAAATGTTCCATCCAGAGATTAGAAACATCTATTTTGTAGGGATGTTTCAGCCCTTAGGTTGTATTTGGCCAGGTGCAGAGCAACAAAGTAAATTAGCTGCAGCTGCGATTACAGGAAAGTGGAGAATTCCGAAGAATATCAAATCACTTTGTGAAAAAGAAGCCCAAAACCCGCATATGAAACAAATTCAAACCTCAAGACATACCATTACGGTTGATTTTCATAAGTTTCTCAGGGCCTTAAAAAAACAACTGAAAACCGTATCATGAAAATAGACCACGCCATTGTATTTGGAGCAACTGGACTCATTGGTTCTCATCTAATAGCACTTTTAGCTCAAGACGATGAAGTCTCTAAAATCACAGCTGTTACCCGAAGAGAAGTGCAGAGTACTAACCCAAAAGTCAAGTATAAAAAAATAGACTTTTTGAATACTGATGAGCTTCAGGATTCTATTATTGAAGGTTCCCATGTGTTCTCAGCCATAGGAACCACTCAGGCTCAAGTAAAAGGCAATAAAGATTTGTACCGAAGTATAGATTTTGATATAACTTGTAAGGTAGCTGAAGCTTGTGCCGAAAATTCAGCTGAATTATTTCAATTTGTTTCTTCCAGTGGAGCAGATACAAGCAGTACAAACTTCTATCTCAAATTAAAAGGAGAAATTGAAGATGCTGTTATGCAAACAGGGCTAATATCTTTAAGAATATACCGACCAGGCCTACTTATGGGGCAAAGAAAAGAATACCGTTTCGGTGAAAGAATAGCACAGTTTTTAATGCCTAAACTTACATGGCTTTTACCTGCTGCTTATAGACCAGTGAAAGCCTTGAGTGTGGCAACTCAAATGTTAGCGCTGGCTAAATCAAATACCACAGGCAAAAAAATCATTGAAAACGAAGAAATTTTAAACTTTGAAGCTCAACAATAGTTATGATTTCTCTTTTTAAAAAATTGTTTTTTTACTTCTTGTTATTCACAGGAGTCATTCTTTCTACTTCGCATCTGGGAAATGATTTTATGGGAATCTCAGACGAAGAAGGCTACCTATTTACCATAGGGTTTTGTTGCTTGGTCGCTTTTATATTAGAATACCTCTTACCCAAATTGAAAAATTAAAAATGACCAACAGGAACTTACCTCTAGACGAGAAATGGAATGTGATTACGCACGGTCTTGGTGCAATCATAAGCGCGATTCTAGTAGTTTACTATTATCTACATTTAAATTTCACCGACTCTTCTGTTCATATGGCTTATTTGATTTATGGTTTTTCGTTGGTGTTTTTGTTTTCTGCATCAGCCCTATATCACAGTGTGGAAGATGCCCGTAAAACGACATGGCAAAAAATTGATCACATCGCTATATACCTATTGATTGCAGGAACTTACACACCTGTGAGTATGAGTTTACTTCAAGAAACCTCTGGAAAATTACTACTCACTTTGGTCTGGGGTCTAGCGCTAATAGGTATTATCTACAAGCTTTTTTTTATTGGAAGATTTAAGCGTTTATCTCTATTTCTATACCTGGCTATGGGATGGCTTGTCGTTTTTGATTTTAATAATGTACTACAAGTCTTTCCTGAGACCGCATTATACTACCTCATATCAGGTGGTGTTTTCTATAGTGTTGGGACCATTTTTTACAGTTGGACAAGCTGGTACTATCACCATGTAGTATGGCACTTATGGGTACTTGCCGGTGCTTTTGCCCACTTTCAAATGGTGCGTATTATTCTAGAAAACAATACATAACTCTTATTTTTTCATGGTTGCCATCCACTGCATAAGGGTAACGGGTACTCC
>NZIP01000024.1 GCA_002691645.1 Flavobacteriaceae bacterium | reverse complement strand
TCGGGGTCGCATCAGAAGGTCGGGGCGTNATAATTTTTCCTNTTGGCTTTACAATNCTTTCAGNTNACTTTTGTGNCTTGCTTGATGCATTACCTGCGTNCNGTATAAGNGCTGCGAATAAGGTCTCGAAGTTCTTTGCTAGCTCAGGGTCTTCNCTCAGTAGCTCGTCCACTTCACAAACATTAGACTCCACCGCCTTCGNACGTATTGACCGCAGCGTATCTAACGTGTGCGACACGTAGCTGTCTTCTGNNTGAGNATCCAAGNGGACGTGNTCCAGAACTTCTNNCGTCATTCCTGCAANAACTAGCACTTCTGAACCNCGTCCACTTGGCCATGTAGCGTAGGTGGTTTCCTCNTGCACTTTGTATTGANNNCGAAGGTGNNNCGTTGCCCAATCGAAAGCTTCNGCATCGTATTTTTCGGGCGTAACAACACGNANCGTATAGTTNTCGTTGGTCTTGACGAGGAGGTACAAAGCCCACATTTTCGAATTGGANCGGTATGGGAACACTTGTATNCGTGGAGACGTAACATGTTTCGGTATTTGTTCTGGNCCTGTCTTCTTGCTACGCAGTACGTANGGGCGNTGTANAANCACATCCTGAGGTAAATGCTGTCGGAACACGTTNGCCANTAATTCGAACATGCTCGGCTCGAGCGTACCCTTNTGCAGCANCATGTCNTACTCCTTCAACACCACCTTCCAGCGCCNGTAGGTNANGTGATTGATGGCCGTCGCTTGTTTCGTTTTACGTTCTCCATTGAGATCGTAATCCATCAGTGTGCCACGAGCAGCTGCTACTTCAAAAANATGTGGAAACGTTTGCAGCTTGTCCCANATGCGNTCTAGTTCGGGTAANNNGATCGCATCTTTTTTCTTGGAACATGTANCCAAGATTTCATCATCATCCATTTCTGGGTTNGCNCGAACAATTTGCAGAAGTAGATCAGCCTGCTCCGACTCNTCNGCTGTCCATANNTTTTCGGNTGAAAAAAGCGTCGGATCGCGCATGTGTGTTCGTATCGTTCTGGAGAAGTGTACACGCATGCGGCGNTCCCATCGTTGTCGCATNACGAAAGCTTCNTTCTCNGANTGCTTCATGATNGTNGCCATNTCAGGGAAAGAATCTTCTAGCATTAAATGGTCTGGGTGGCGGACGCGCGAGAGTGCAACGAATGCGACGCCAGGAGAAGCAGCGGCCTTGGTGAGTCGCACGACNGCACGGTCCAACGTCATACCTTGCGCTTTCCANGGTGTCATGGCCCATCCGAGAATNANGGGAAACTGTTTACGCGTAATTCCTTCGCTGCCATCGGCATCACGTTCCCCNGCATATATCGGNACCCATGTNGCACGTTCGGGATCCGTGTAGAAGCGNGGGCCTGCGTACTTCGGGAAATCTACCACAATTGCATTAGGCATGCGCATTCGGGGGTTGACGTGTGCAGGGTGGTGTCCAGGTTCGAAAATGATCTGCTTCACGACGCCTTGTGTACCGTTCATGAGNCCGTATTCGACTGCAAGGTTATGAATGAGGATNACACGTGCTTCNTCCACGAGTTCTACCTGCGCAGCTAGACCGTTGAATCGCTCTTCTCCCATCTTCATGCCNTCTTCTTGCACTACACCGGTATGCTCGGCGTCAATTCGAATNACTGGCAAATTTTNCAGCTGCGCCATAGCTCGGAGGTGTGCTTTGTTGTAGGCTTCACAGTTTTCNTCNGGGTTTTCTTCGGTTGTTCNNCGNAAATCCATGATGACGGGAGCGTCAGCGAANCGGGCTCGTTCAGCGAANGAGAGCTGGCTACGTTTTCGACGGCAAAGCCAATAGTAATCTTCGCAGGTCCAATCCAAATCACGGAGGCGGCGCAGCACGGTAACGAANCTTTCAGCACGCTCGTTGAAAGCTTCATCNGCGCTCGTCTGNGGGTTTTCAATTTTCGTCAAGCGGTGCGTCTTCGTTAGTACAACAACTTTTCTGAAAGTNTTGTANACTTCAAGGCCTCGGTTTGAAAGTTGAACATGCTGCTGGTCGTGCTCATTTGCTGTTTTTTTGTGCGGCACCGTATCGTAGATCTGCTGGTCCANGATGGCCTCACACTGCGCAGGATCACCGACGAGCACGCTCGAAACACCTCCGAGGAGTTCTTCGTTCGGATTACGATCAGCTTTCGCTTGCTGTAAACGNGAATCGATGCGACCCATCATCTGGCGTCCAATCATGCTCATTTCATCCAATATNAGGAGTTGCGTGTGTTCCAGATGTTTCTGCAATCTATTCAGCGCTTCTGCAGAATTGAGTTCACGGAAGAAAGGNGGTGTGAACCAATGNATTAGACGGTGAATGGTCGTGGCTTGNAAGCGTAGGTTNAACGCNGCGGTGCCAGTTGGCGCGCCGACGCGAACAAAANCGGTACGGTCTANATCTACAGGNAGATCAGCAATCGAAAGCGCTCGTTGCAGTTCCTGCAGAACGGTCTGAACTGCGCGNGTTTTGCCTGAACCNGCGGTNCCCANAAGCAANAGACGAAGCGGCTCCGGGGTTTGTTTCTTTTGCATACATTCAACGACGTGTTGTACATGGTCCAGAACCATTGCCACGAAGAGCTGCTGGTAATCATCGTTCAGCGTATCGCGAGACAAACTTTCNTCNGAATAGGNTGCANTTTCAGAACGAAGTTTNTCCCAGACGTNCCTTNCATGGCTCGAGTCGTAGTTGCTTCTCGTCCAGTGCCGCTCGTATTCGCGNCCTNCAGGTGGTTTCTCTGGATTGACCAGATGCTCGAAGGGCTTCGGCGGTGGGAGATTCTTAGCTTCNGGTTCGACATTCGGTCCTTTCTCACTGTGCAGCTGCCAACGCTCTCGGTTTTCATTNCTCCAATGGTGATCCGTTTCGTAGGCTTCAGGTCGTTGCTGATCCTCTCCGACTGGAGGTTCTCCAGACGGCTCGAACACGAACTTCATCTTCTGGAAATTCGGATCTGAAGCATGTGGATACGTGNCGGAAGGTGTTCCCGTCGCCCCAGCGGGTAACGCAGGCAGGTCGGGGCTCACTGACACATCCTTGGGAAGCACTGAGCTGGTCGTTTCCTTGTTCTGGATTTCGTAATTACGGCGTACCCACTTCGGACACCAGCAATTATTTCTGTCACTTACGAAGTCCGCGAGAGCTCTCTCGTAGCTACCGTAATATTCACGTACGGCAGCATCGATGTATCCAGTTCCAGCAAGTCCTTGGCAAGGCATGTACGCGTATAAGGTTTTTTTCGCATATTCCTCATGTTGCACATGCGAGCGCTTCGCCTGAGAGGGCCAACCGGCGCCTGTAAGCGCCACCATCTTCTCTTTGCGTTTCTGGACAATGGCGCCGCCCACCACGTCGTACATGCGGTTGAAAGCGTAGAACGAGATACCGCTCAAAGCTTCATCCTTCAAAGTAGCNGGNCGTTTCAGTTCTCCGCGTTGGTTGAAGATTTCCANTGNACTTCGGTTCGTGATACGTTGATTNGCTTTNGTGAACGTTGCTTGTTGTCCAGTCTTCAGAGTTGTCCAGTTCGACACCGATGCACGTTTCACATCACCGAAAGACGACAGCACACCAGGAAGACGCAAGCCGAAGTGTAAAACTTCGAAGAGCGAGTANTCNCTATCGCCAAGAATGCGGGAGNAAAATTTCATGATCGTTCTGCGCCACATATCATGGATGCCATCCTCGAATTCAAACTGGAAAACTTTGTCNAGCACGTCTTCAAAAAGTTTGCCCAAATGTTTCGAACCTTTTCCAGCTTTGGCGGTATACTTCGTCAAATACTCAAGCACTGTCCATAGGTTGAGCAAAGGACGCCAATCGATGTTACCGAGNTTCATGAGCAACAAATGTTCTTCGAAGCTGTTGATTAANCANTCGTTTCTNTTGAGGAAAAGATTCCTGAGGTCTGGTCGGTGCGGGTCTTCCAGAATACAGCCCTTNACCTCGCCATCAAAGGAACGCATTTCGCGTGGNAAGAGATACCNGCAGTAGATGTATTCCTTCCCTNCGGAAGTTNTACCTTTCCGTGCGCAGGCATGCACACCGTATTTGGGNGNACCGTGCTCGTGGAANTCGTGTCGNTGGCCATTNTCGATCAACGCAAGCAACAAGATANTTCAAGCGTGAAGTATCTGGCTCATACGTTCGCGATTCNTCTGGTGCATCACCCTCGCATGTTNCTTCTGACCNTTTGTCATGATCACGGAAAACGTCTTCGAGCATCTCTAACAAATTTACAGTCTGNGGTTTCGCCATACCTGGCATGCGCACGTTNTCGACCATGAGAGTGTAGAGAGGCNCCTCGAAATTCCAGAGNGGCTTGCCGGCTGTATCTTTGCAGGGATGCATCTCACGCACGTATGGATCATAGAAGTCAGCAATATCTTTCACAGCGTCNTCTGCCAGACGAATCTCTTCTAAATCAGGGTGATCGCTTTTTATAAACGCATCAAGAGCTTGTTGATCCTTCGCGATGAGATCGAACTGAGGGTTGCCGTTGACGTACGCGAGACCATGCGCGTGCGGGTTGCCACTTTGTCCGAACTCGAAACGCAACCAGTACTGGAATGGATTCGCATCATCTGGTGGAACGATGTATGGCATGACGTACTTCACGAGCAACTCCACACGAAGCGCGTGCAGCGCAACAACGATGTCTGGGTTGTTGAGAACCCAGTTACAACGTTTCGACATGGCGTCCTTGCTGACTGGATCGAGGCAATCCACTTCAACCATGTCGCTGACGGGAGCATTATCATTGACATCCTTCGCCGTTGCAGTGAGTTCNTCGACAGCACGCTGGAAGCGATGTATCTCGAACAAGTAGTTGAACGGAAGGTTTAGAGTAAACCAGAACGCGGGAATGCGATTGTATCCGTACGTGTCATCGACCACATGCGCAGGTGGTTGTTGCCAGAGGTCGCGTNGTTGCACGAGCTTTGNAGTGTTGCAGTCTATTTCGCATGGGNCATCTGTCCACTCATCTTTCACGACAGGCGCACTACGTTTCTCCTCTGGNGGCAGANAGTCCGAGGCAGTCGTTNTTTCGGGCGGGGCATCACCGTCTGACTCTGAGGGNCCTGGCTCGTCGCCGTNGTCGTCTTCATCTCTGGCGTNGGCTTGTGAGATNTTNACATCTGTGNTTTCTGGCTCAGGACGCATGGTACGCNCGCTNGTCTTTCTTAGAGCAGGATGNTCNTCCAGGAAACCACGGGAATCACANGGAGTCCACGGAGGCGTCCAACTCATCTGCCTCACAATCCATTCGAGGTCATGTCCTTCACGCTTCCAGTGCATGGAGGTTGTCGGGATCTCNGCGCCGAANGAAGANACCCGAGANACCAGATCCTGTCTCGTCTCGTAGAGGTNCCGCAACTCGGCTTTCGTCANAATGGTTTCGTGAGAATTCTTGTGCACGAGNCCACCTTTNTCGTACGCNGCCTCACGGAGCGCCGTGTTGAAGAGAGCCCAAGCAGCTCGATTGCCGTCGTTCGCTCGGTGCAGGTGACCTGTGCAATACCTGAACAAGTGTTGCACTGCGTCCTGGGTGGTGAAGTCGGAACGCAAGCGNGGCTGGTACAGATCTGCGACNCCCATTGGAAAAACAAGTGGAAATGCTTTGACGAAACGGCCATCAGCACGTTCCCGTGTCGGTTGCTCTTGAATCTGAGGCCAGGAAAAAACGTTCGACTTCACCTGCTCNNGGGTNTCCGTTTCCACGTTTTTCGTTGGCACAGCTCCCATCACGCCACTGGCGCGCCAAGTGCTCACNTACCCTTGCACNGATTCNATTTCCTGTGCAATTTTTTCACCAAGAGACAGCAGAAGAGTTTCTTCAGTATCACCCTCCACCTGAAACGGCGCCTTCTCCATGTCGAATACNTTCGTGAAGAATTTGGCTAACCAGGGCACGGTGAGATCNTTCAATTCGGTTTGATCNTCGTCACCACTTCCATCATCGTCGTNATCCAGTCTTGCCTNGGCTTCGTCTTCTGCTCGATCAATCACTAGACGANCGAAAAATTCACCTGGCGTCTCCTCATTACTTCCTTTCAGATTCTCCGTCCAGGCGTAACCAAGAGACCTCGCTATATCACAATCATGTCGACCAAGAGTTAACCAATCCACAAACATCTCTTTCGTTACATTTCCAGAAGGAAGCTGTTCGTCGATATCGCGAAAGTGTAAATCATTAGGCACACCATCGTCTGGGAGTTCCTCNATGTTNGACTCGACACGGTCACACGTAGAGTAGTACATATGTCTGCATTGTTCTCCCTGGTCTGGTCTGTANAAGCCTGGCTCCATAAGAAGGTCGAGAATTCGACGGACGAAGTTCTTGCGGACACGNAAATCTTCTATGTATTCTTCAGTGCGGCCAAGTCGTCTACGGAAAACAATAAAGTTATCGGCAAGGTCTCGTGGTTTCCAAGGCACCTGTACACGCTGCTCAANTTCTTTNAAAGAAACTACGCGGCTTTCTGGTTCTGTNCNTTCAATATCNTCCAGNTGCACCTGAATACCTTCAGGTANNAGCCTGATGACNCGAGCACGACGNAGCGTCGNCGGTGCNTCTTCATCGTCTGCATCGCTTGCGCGTACGCGGACATTGACGACGTCGTTTTCACNCAAGCTGGAGAAGAAATGCTGCAGGTTNTTCAGNTCCGCGACATCNTGTGGGAACGATATGATGTTCTTCTTGAAGCCCGGAATGCCTCGGTGGCCCTTGCTTAAACTTCCTCGACTCCAAAGGTAACAGACGCTGACCTGCATGTGNTTCAACGCAATGAGCATAGACTCGACAACTGTTGCATTCTGTGANAGGTAGAGCCATTCTCTGTAAGCGGCGCCTACGTCCAGACCAAAGAGAGGGTCCCAGNTGTTGCGTGCTGAAAACGTAGCCACTCCATTCAACAACGGTTTGTTTGCAACTTTCTCTAGACTTTTGTGGCAGCGCAAACATTGTCCTCGGTGAAGCGTTGCGTGCTGCGTCGTCTCTGCACCTGGTCGATCCTGCCACTCGTGTACGTCGACGCTGCAATTCTTGAAGCATTCTGGTTGGAAGTCAGGCATGTGGTCAGGGTGGAAGGTAGGAAAACGGTTGTTACACGTCGTGCATTGNAAAAGAACCATNTTACACAATACCCGTTGGCCTGCCAACATTTGACGCAACAGTTTCTCNCGAAATGTAGCATGTATCTTAGCAGTTCGAACGGGTATATGGTCTGTGCCGCATGCTGTGATGACCCTGGGAAATTCTTCGAGATCCTGCCGGTTGAGCCGGCCTTCTTCGAGAGTACGTTTACCATTTTGCTTCCACTCGACTTCACCTGGAACACGCTCGTAGTAAACACTCGCTCGCTTATGCTTCGAGGAGCCTGGGAATCGCATCAGCAAAGTTTCGAGCTCTGGCGTCAGACACGCCTGCTCCGCATCCTTCACTGTTGTATGAAACTGATCAAGAGCAACGAAATTGCTAGCTTCGTGAAGATGGTGCAAGCGAAGGAAGTGCGTTCTGCACAAACGCTGCGCGTGCCAAATTATTTTCTTTCCTCTTTTGTATGCGAAACTGAATCCATTCTTCGCATGTGAATCAGGCGGCTCTGGGAACGACATACAGCAGCCAGGAATCGAGCACCAGTTTCCATCCTCTGGAACTTGGACCCTTCCCTTCGCTTGACGGCTGTAATGCATGTGTTCCGCTAAAAGGACCGAGTCGCTGGGCGCATCGATGTCAACATCGCGTACAAACAGTTCGCCATACGTCAAGCCTGCACTGTCGCTGAAATCGTAAGGCACGTTTACCAATCGCTGCCAGTCACATTGATCCGCACATGTCGTGTCGACAAGCATCTCACATCTGAACGCTGGACCACTAAATGCGTTCCACATATCGTTCCTGTGAGCGAAAAGTTCATCGGCTGGCAGTTTCTTCGCAACACAACATCCATCTATAAATCG
>NZIP01000023.1 GCA_002691645.1 Flavobacteriaceae bacterium | reverse complement strand
AAACACTTACACTATTTGCAATACTTATTCCTTTGATGTTTATCAAAGCCCCTACCATTGCTTTTTACACCGTGTTACCTCTTCCTGTCTTATCAGTTTTAATTTATAGAATAAGTCGAATCATTCACCAAAGAAGCACAAAAGTTCAACAATATCTCTCTACCCTATCCACTTTTACCCAAGAGGCTTTTTCTGGAATTGCAGTAGTCAAGTCTTATCGACTCGAAAAAAAATTAGACATCGAAATTAGCCAGCTTGCCAATGAAGGAAAAGAGACAAGCATGAGTTTGGCCAAAGTAAATGCTTGGTTTTTTCCGATGATGATTTTACTTATCGGTTTGAGTAACATACTTGTTATGTATATCGGCGGAAAAGAATACCTCTCAGGAAATATCGATTCTGTTGGAGTTATCGCAGAATTTATTCTTTACGTCAACATGCTGACATGGCCTGTAGCCGTAGTAGGTTGGTTAACATCAATAATTCAGCGTGCAGAAGCTTCTCAAAAGAGAATCAATGAGTTTTTAGAAACAAAACCAGAAATTGTAAATCTCAATTTTGATTCTATTGAACTCAAAGGTGAACTGGAGTTTAAAAAAGTATCACATACCTACGACGACACAAATATCCAAGCTTTAAAAGAGGTGAGTTTTAAGGTGAAAAAAGGAGAAACCCTCGCTATTATGGGGAAAACCGGCTCTGGTAAGTCTACCCTTTTAGAACTAATCGCTCGACTAATGGACCCGACTTCTGGTGAAATATATCTAGATGGTATCAAGCTTCAAGAATACAACTTAGATGTATTGCGATCATCGATTGGAGCTGTTCCACAGGATGCGTTTTTATTTTCAGAAACCATAGAAAAAAACATTGCCTTTTCACTAGATGAACTCAATCAAAAAAATGTGATTGAAGCCGCTAAAAAAGCTATGGTACACGACAACATCATAGAATTTAAAGATGGATATCAAACGGTTTTAGGAGAGCGAGGAATAACATTGAGTGGGGGTCAAAAACAACGTGTGTCTATTGCAAGAGCACTTATCAAAAATCCTAAACTGTTTGTTTTCGATGATTGCTTATCAGCGGTAGATACAGAAACGGAAGAAAAAATCTTAAATGAACTCAAAGAAAGTTCAGCTGATATTACCACTTTCATTGTTAGTCATAGAGTTTCAAGTGTTAAACACGCGGACCAAATTCTTATCCTCGATGATGGGAAAATTGTACAACAAGGAAGCCATAACGAATTGCTTGAAGACACAAAAGGCTATTATTATAAACAGTATTCGGAACAATTAGCACACTAAAATGTTGCTACCTAAGCTTTTTTTTTACAAATTTGATATATCCCATACTAAAGTATCATCGAATGAGTACGAGAGAATCAAACGAACAAGAAGAAATATTTTCAAAGGTTTTAAGAGCTGGAAGAAGAACTTATTTCTTTGATGTAAGATCAACAAAAGCTGGAGATTACTACCTAACCATCACAGAAAGTAAAAAATTCACCAACGAAGACGGAAGTTTTCACTACAAAAAGCATAAAATTTATCTATACAAAGAAGACTTTGTTGCTTTCAAAGATCATGTAGAAGAAATGATGACCTTTATCATTGATCAAAAAGGTGAAGAGGTTATTTCTGAAAGACATCAAAAAGACTATAAAAAAGCTGAAAACACAGATTCAGAATCTACAGGTGACCAAGCTGAAACTTCAAGTTTTACAGATGTCAGCTTTGAAGATATATAACAACTAAATTAAGCTTATGCAAATTAAAACAGCACAAATTAAACTGTGCCTGACCGCGGTTGCTCTTTTTTTGACCACCCTCAATGTTAGTGCTCAATCACTAGACTATTACCTTCCCCAAGGCATTTCATACAATAAAGATATCCCAACCCCAAAAGAGGTTATCGGCCATGAAGTTGGGGAGTGGCATGTCACACATGATAAATTAAGTGAGTACATTCGAACACTTACCGAAAAAAGCCCACGATTTAAGATTGAAAACAGAGGAAATACCTTTGAAGGCAGACCGATTCTATTAGTTACCGTCACCTCAGAAAATAATCACAAAAATATCGAGACCATTCAAGCAAATCGCATTGAGGTCGTAAATGGCAAAAAACAACCCACAGCAGATATGCCCGTGGTTATTTATCAAGGTTTCTCCATTCATGGAAACGAACCCAGTGGTTCTAACGCTGCGATAGCTTATGCCTATTATCTCGCAGCCGCCGAAGGAGCAGAAATCGAAAACAAGCTATCGAATACTGTCATATTATTTGATCCAAGTTTTAATCCTGATGGATTACAACGCTTTGCTTATTGGGCCAATACAAATCGAAATATGAATCTAACAGCTGACGGAAACGACAGAGAATACAATGAAGTTTGGCCGGGAGGAAGAACAAATCATTATTGGTTTGATTTGAACAGAGATTGGTTACCTGTTCAGCTCCCCGAGAGTAGAGCGAGAATTAAAACATTCCACAAATGGTACCCTAATGTTCTCACAGACCATCATGAAATGGGTACTAATTCTACCTTCTTCTTTCAACCAGGAGAACCTACAAGAGTTCACCCGCTAACCCCTGAATTAAACCAAAAACTGACAGCTGAAATTGGAAAGTACCACGCAGAAGCTTTGGATGGTATTGGATCCCTCTACTACTCTGAAGAGAATTATGATGACTACTACTATGGTAAAGGAAGTACATTTCCCGATGTCAACGGAAGTGTTGGAATTTTATTTGAACAAGGTTCATCGAGAGGTCATATCCAAGAAAGTGAAAACGGTATCTTAACTTTCCCATTTACTATAAGAAATCAATTCACCACTGCACTCTCCACACTAAAAGCTGCAAATGAGTTAAAAGCAGAACTCATGAATTATCAGTATGATTTCTTCAAGGGAATGGCTGAGGAACAACGCAAAAGCAAGCTTAAAGGATATGTTTTTGGTCATCAAAAAGACAAAGCAAAAACCGACCATTTAGCGGAAATACTGAACAGACACCAAATTCAATTTCACAGATTAAAAAAGGATGTGAGTGTTGCTGGAAATAATTTTAACGCCAGCAGCAGCTATGTCGTTCCATTAAATCAGCGTAATCCAAGGCTCATTAAGGCGATGTTTGAAAAGAGAACCACCTTTACAGATAGTCTTTTTTACGACATTTCAGCTTGGACCTTTCCACTTGCATTTAACCTAGATTACAGTGAAATAAACAACTTAGACATTGCGGGTGCGGCAGTACAGTCATTACAAATGACTGAAGGAAGTGTAAGTGCTCAAAGCAATTATGCCTATCTATTCGAATGGCATGAATACTACACACCAAAAGCACTTTATCAAATCTTATCCAAAGGTTTACGAGCAAAAGTTGCAAAATCTCCTTTTGAACTCAATGGAAAAACCTACGATTATGGTACAATCATGGTTCCTGTTGTAGGACAAAACAAATCAAAAGAAGAACTTTTCCAATTGATGAAAGCAGTAGCAAAATCTACTCATATTTCAGTTGATGCAGTTTCAACAGGACTCACCAGAGGGATTGATTTGGGGAGTAATGAATTTGACGGTGTCCAACTCCCTAAAATTGCACTTTTAGTCGGAGAAGGAATCCGATCATACGACGCAGGTGAAATTTGGCATCTTATGGATACTAGATATCAAATTCCCATTACGAAAATAGACCTAAAAACACTTCCCTATGCAGATCTCAGTAGATATACGGACATCATAATTGCAGGCTTTGGTTACGGTAGTTCTAGAATTAGTGAAGGTACTGTGAAGAAGATCAAATCATTCGTTCAAGACGGTGGAAGTGTAATCGCTTATCGAAATAGCGCAAATTGGCTAGATTCTAACGGATTTTTGAATTTAGAGTTCAAACGAAATTCAATGGTCGCAAAAAACGTTTCTTTTGAGCAAAGAAATGACTTTAGAGGTGCCCAAAATACGGGTGGTGCAATTTTCGAAGCCCATATAGACCGAACACATCCAATTAATTTTGGATTTACTTCAGATAAAATTTCACTTTTTAGAAACACCAATATCTACTTAAAAGCAGATAAACAGAGTTATAACAACCCCATTCAGTACACTTCAAATCCTTTGCAAAGTGGGTATATCTCAGAAGAAAATTTAGAACTCATTAAAAACAGCGTACCCCTAAAAGTCAATCTATTAGGCCGAGGAAAAGTGATTTTATTTACCGATAACACCAATTTTAGAGCCTTTTGGTACGGTACAAACAAACTATTGGCAAACGCTATCTTCTTTGGAGATAGTATGTAGATAAAGTTATCCTATTGGCGATCCGTTTGTCGCCGCATCTTGGGGCTGTATGAGAATCACATCTTTTCCTTGTACAGCTCCAAGAATCAAAAATTCACTCATAAAGTTTGCAATTTGTTTTTTGGGGAAATTGACAATCCCTATGATTTGTTGTCCCAATAAATCTTCTGGAAGATAACGATGTGTCAACTGCGCTGAAGTCTTTAATTTTCCGATTTCAGGTCCAAAATCAACTTCAATTTTATAGGCCGGCTGTCTGGCTTGTTCGAAAATACTTGCGCTGCAAATCGTACCTACTCGAATGTCCAAAGCGGTAAACTGATCAAAGCTAGTTTCTGGTTTATCTTTTTTAGCCATACCAAAGTTATCTGAATTTGATCACCATTGTTTTCTAGTCTTCAAATTTTTGATGTGAGCGAGGTGATGCATACTGTGCCAAGCGTATTTCAAAACAGTTAAACCGAGACTTTCCGTTTTGTTACCTTCAGGATGTATAAAGCACTTTTGAAGTTCTTCTGTTGTTAAGGCCTTGATTATTTGGGTCAGTTTACGGTGAAGAAGTTCTATAAATTCGAGCTCTTCTTCGATAGAAATCGTATTAGAGACTTTTAATTTTACCCAAGAGTCCTGGTCGTATGCCTTAATCAAGGGGGTGTCCTCTGTCAATGCCCATTTAAATCGAATATAGGAATGCATATGATTATCTGCAATGTGGTGTGTCAATTCTCTAACAGTCCATCCTCCCTCTCGATATGGCGTATCTAATTGGGCTGAATCCAAGTATTGCACCTCCTGTTTTAAAAGAAGTGGAAATCGACTCAAATCGTCCACAGCGCGCTTAATATGCTCAGTACTTATTTCTTCTGGGGGATTAAATCCACCTATCGGAAATCGCAAATCCATCTATTTGAAATCTACCAATTGTACGTCGAAAATAAGTGTTGCATTTGGAGGAATTACTCCACCAGCACCACTTGCTCCGTATCCCAATTCAGAAGGTATGACTAGTCGTGCCTTAGCACCTTTATTTAGCAGGGCGATACCTTCATCCCATCCAGCAATCACTTGACCTACACCAAGGGTGAATGCAATGGGGTCATCGCGTTTAAAAGAAGAATCAAATACTTGACCATTCATTAATTGGCCTTCATAATGCACTGAAACTTGACTGCCTCGTGTTGGGTTTTCGCCACTGCCTTTATCTAAAATCTTGTAATATAAACCGCTTGCTGTTTGTTCAAAACCGTCAACTAAGCTTTTCATAGCCTCTTCTCGCTTCTTTTTCTCTGCTGCCAATCGCTCTTGACGTGCACCTTCAAAATTTCTGAACGCCTCAATAGCATTCCAAGATTCCGCTTCAACTCCAATTCTTTCAATACTCAAGGATTCGATCAGGTCATCTTGTTCGATGGCATCGACTACATCCTGACCTTCAACAACGAATCCAAATACGGTATGCTTATCATCTAACCAAGGAGTCGCTGTGTGCGTGATGAAAAACTGGCTTCCATTAGTAGCTGGACCTGCGTTGGCCATAGATAGTACACCTGCTTTGTCGTGTCTCAATTCTGGATGAAATTCATCATCAAACTTATATCCAGGGTCACCAGTTCCTGTTCCTTGCGGACAGCCTCCTTGAATCATAAAGTCACTAATTACGCGATGAAATTTTGAACCATTGTAATAAGCCTCTCCTTGTCTTTTGGCTGAATTTTCCATATCTCCTTCTGCTAAGGCAACAAAATTGCCTACAGTACCAGGGGTTAAATCATGTGTTAATTTGAGCTTAATACTTCCTTTTGAAGTCGTAAAGTGGGCGTATATGCCATTTTCCATAATTTCCTTTTTTGATTTGTCAAAAGTACAACAATGTGTTACTTCATGCCATTTAATTGTCCACCATATTGATCGACTAAATAAATCAAAGACGACATGGCTGCAGCCCCCAATTCTAATTCCCTTTTATTGATTTCTGAAAAGGTATCATTTTCACTGTGATGGTGATCAAAATAACGTTGGGTATCTGGTCTTAAACCAGACAATACAATAGAATCTGATTTCAAAGGGCCTATATCTGCTCCACTTCCACCATAGGTGAAATGATCAACTAAATAAGGTTCAAAGTAAGATTCCAATTTCTGATACTTTTGAAACATTTCGACCGATGTTTCAAAAGAAAATCCTCTAGGCGTGAAAGCCCCTGAATCACTTTCTAAAGCAAACACATGCTTTTCACCCTTAATTCTGGCCTGATTTGCATATTCATTACCACCGCGCATTCCATTTTCTTCATTCATAAATAGTACTACGCGAATACTTCGTTTAGGTCTGTAGTTAAGCGCTTTAAACGATTCCAAAACAGCCATACTTTGAACGACTCCAGCGCCGTCATCGTGAGATCCATCTCCTAAATCCCAGGAATCCAAATGCCCTCCAACAATAATGTATTCGTCAGGATAAGTAGATCCTTCTATCTCTGCTATTACATTAAATGATTCCACATCTGGAAGTTGCTTACAACTCTGTTTAAAATAAAGTTTGGTTTTAGGATTTAAAGCCAAGGTGGTTGATAACAATTCTGCAGCATTTGTACTGATAGCAGCGGCAGGAATACGCTCTTGCTCAGTCAACTCTCCATAACTCATTGAGCCTGTATGTGGAAAATCGTCTAATCTCAAGTTCATCGATCGAACAATTACTCCCAGAGCGCCGTATTTCGCAGCCTGTTCAGCTCCTGAATAGCGCTGATTCACACAACCTCCATAAGAGGCGAAGGTGTTAATTAAGGTAGGATCCATAGGTCGGTTGTAAAAAACGATTTTACCTGAAATTTTTCGTTTACCCAAGGCCCCTAACTCTTCAAAAGATTTTACCTCAACAATTTCAGCTTTAATACCTAGGGCTGGAGTTGCTATAGAACCACCCAGTGCAGCAATTGGTATATCAGTGGTTATCCCGGGAGAACTTTCTATAAAGGCAAATTCGGGTGTACCCCTTACCCATTTTGGAACCATAACCTTTTGCAACCATACTCGATCAAACTTTAGCTTTTTGAGTTCTCTTTCAGTGTAGGCAACTGCCTGCTCAGCTTCTACAGATCCAGACAGACGTCCTCCGATTTCATTCGATAAATACCTCAACCAATCATATGAAGAGGAAGCCGTTAGGTGGTGATCAAACAATTTTTTAATCATTACAGAATCACTCTTCTGAGCTGTTTCACTTTGTGCATTGAGTAAAAAACACCCAGCATAAAAGCTAAGTAGTAGAATTAACTTTTTCATTTTTTTATTTCATTATTTACTGGCAAACTCAACAACCTCCTGTTTACCTACAGTAGACTCAGCCATGATTATTAGACGTTCTACCACATTTCTCAACTCTCTAATATTTCCGGACCAATCGTACTGTTGTAATTGATTTAGTGCTTCTTTTTCAAAGATTTTAGGCTTGTTTCCGTACTCTGCAGAAATGGATTGATTAAAATGATCTACCAATAAAGGTATGTCCTCTAATCGCTGATTCAACCCAGGTACGTGAATCAATATAACCCCTAAACGATGGTATAAATCTTCTCTAAATTTCTTTTCCTTAATTTCCGCTCTTAAATCCTTGTTAGTAGCAGCAAGAACACGCACATCAACATCTATAGGTTTGTTTGAGCCCACAGGTGTAATTTTCTTTTCTTGCAAAGCTCTCAATACTTTGGCCTGAGCAGATAAACTCATATCACCTATTTCGTCCAAAAATAAAGTACCTCCTTGAGCTTGCAGAAACTTACCAGAACGATCTTTTACCGCTGAAGTAAATGCTCCCTTAACATGTCCAAACAATTCACTTTCAATTAATTCAGAAGGTATCGCTGCACAGTTCACTTCTATCATTGGTCCTTTTGAGCGCTGACTTTGTTGGTGTATTTGGTGTGCGACCAATTCCTTTCCACTTCCATTGGGTCCAGTAATTAAAACTCTAGCCTCAGTAGGTGCAACCTTTTGAATTTTCTGTTTGATTTCATCAAGAGCTGGACTACTTCCGATCATCTCAAATCCTTTGGCCACCTTTCGCTTTAATCTTTTGTTTTCTTTGACTATGGTATTTCGATCTAAGGCGTTTCGCACTGCTGTTAACAAACGATTCAAATCAGGCGGTTTAGAAATGTAATCATAAGCTCCTAATCTCATCGTTTCCACCGCAAGTTCCAAATCACCATGACCAGAAATCATGATAAACGTTGCCTCGTGTTCGATTTTTTGAGCAACAGATAAGACCTCGACACCGTCCATCTTAGGCATTTTTATATCACACAAAACTACCTTGATATCTGAGTTTGCTTTGAGCAATTCCACAGCTGCCAATCCATCCTCTGCACTTTGAATTTTGTATTTCGAAAATTCTTTGGTGATGATTTTTTGCAAAACTCTTTGAATGCTCTCTTCGTCCTCTACAATTAATATCTTAGACATCCTCCTCTTTTTTTGATATTACATGAATGTCGCGTTGCGGATAAGGAATATTGATACCTTCTTTTTGAAACGCTTCCATGATTTGAAACCTCAAATCACTCTTAATTTGATTACTTATAAAACTATTTTCTGTATAGAAAGATACCTTGAAAAGGAGACTGGAGTCACCAAAATCTTCAAAAAAAACGAAAGGCTCTGGTTTAGACAAAACCAATTGATGGGATACGGCAATTTGAGTTAAAATATGCTTGACCTTATTCACGTCCGAATTGTAGGCCACCCCAACTGAAACAGATTCTCTTGTCGCCTTGTGGTTTTGGGTGAAATTATAGACGCTCTGAGTTACTAATTTATGATTGGGAACGATAATTATCTTATCATCTCTAGTGAGTATTTTAGTCGTTCCAAAAGAAAGTTCCACTACTTTACCAACCACCCCTTCAACTTCGATAACATCTCCACTTTCAATACTCTTACTTGAAATCAGCATAAAATAACCCAGGGTGTCTTGCAAAAATTCTTTAAGCGCAAAACCTAAGCCTAATAAAATTCCCGCAGCAGCTGTAAAAATACCATTTACGTCAAGTCCTAATACACTTAGTGAGATCAAAAAGAGTACGATGTAAATGAAGGTCTGAATGACTTTGAATAAACCAGCGAATTTTAACTGGTCGTCTTCATTTTTAAATAAAGATGATTTGAGCAGAATACGTTTTATAGAGCGCATTAGAATTCGAGTCAACCAAAAGAGAAGTGCGATTAATAAAATAGCTCCTAGATTGAAGTTAACAGTCATACCTCCAACAGTAAAAGCTCCCCCAAAGTTTAATACGGATTCAAAAAAATCTGTAACCTGGGCAAAATCAATCTGTTTGGTTTTTTCAGCAATTTGAAGCATGAATAGGACTTAACTTTTAATCCAGCGAAAGATTTTTTTCAAACTAGGCTTGTGACCGTGCATTAATATTCCAACACTGTAAATCTTTGCGCTTAACCACAAAATACCCAAAAAAGTTGTGAACGACAATACCAGAGAAAGAATTAATTGCCAGACTTCTACTAGGTTTACGCCAATCCCAAAAGGCAATCGCATTAACATCACAATAGGTGCTGTTAAGGGAAAAATTGAGAAAAATACAGCGATATCACCATGTGGAGTATCGAATACAGAAATGAACCCAATGTACATCGCAAAAACTAAGGGTAAAACGATCGGGAACATAAATTGCTGAGTGTCGGTTTCTTGATCTACAGCAGCACCAATAGCTGCGTACAAGCTGCTATAAATGAGGTAACCCAATATAAAAAAGAGCATGAAAAAGAAGGCCATACTCTCCCATGGAAATTGAAGGACAGCTTGAATATACCCCTCTAACTGTTGAGAAATTTGAAGAAAGGCTTTACTATCATTACCCAAGGTCAATTGTTCTCTTTGAAAAAGACCCTCTAATCCCAATCCCAAACCTGCAAACAGTGCCACAAACAATACAAATGCAATACAGATCCATATCATAAATTGAGTGAGACCTGCCAATGTGGTACCTACTATTTTTCCAATCATTAACTCAATGGGTTTGACAGAGGACACAATTACCTCAATAATACGAGAGCTTTTTTCTTCAATGACAGAACGCATTACCAAACCTCCGTATATAATGATAAACATCATCAAAAGGTAACCGAAAGCTCCACCTATAAACGCTTTGATTTCGTTGATGCCCTTCAGATTCAATTCACCTTGATAATTTTGATTTTTCAAAGAATACCCTCTAGTTACTTCATCAAATTGAGCCTGATTAATACCCATATTCCTTAATCGTTCCTCTTCTAATTTGGACCTTATTGCCGATTCAAAAGGAGTAATCATTTGAATAGAGAAACTGTTCTTTGAATACATGACTGCTCCCTCAGCACTTAGTTCGACAGAACTTGCTTTAGGAATGTACAACAGCCCCATAACTTCTTTTTCAGCAACCTGTGCTAAAGCCTCGCTAAGGGTTATTTGATTTATGAGCTTTACACTTTGCATCTCTTGTGTGCTCAAGACATCTTCAAAGTAAGTGCTCTCATCCAAAACCCAAACTTTACCCTCTGCGCTAGCTGTATTAAATTGAATGAGCCAAAGTATTAAAGTTAGCATAAGGACGAAAAGCAGAGGTGACATAAATGTCATCACTATAAAAGATCGGTTTCGAATGCGAGCTAAATACTCGCGTTTAATAATCAAACGTAGTTTACTCATCAGTTTTCATATTGTTTGATATTTCGAACGAAAAGTTCTTGAACCGAAGGAATTTGATCTTCCAAATGCAATAAACTAGAGTTACTCAATAAATTCTTAATAATGATATCAGCATTCTGATCAGCGTATTTAAGCTTTAGCCCCACCTCATTTTTCCCGTTATAATGCACATCAAAAATGGCTTTACAATTCGAAATATACTCTTCCAATGCCGAACGGTTGTGATTTATACTTAATCGTATGTGATACACACAATCTTTAGCTCGTTGTTGCAGTTCATTGACCTCACCTTCCAAAATTTTCTTTGATTTGTGAATTAGGCAGATACGATCGCAGAGCTCTTGCACAGATTCCATTCGATGGGTAGAAAGTATTACTGTTGTACCATTATTTTTAAGCGCTATAATTTCATTTTTTATAATCTCCGCATTTACGGGGTCAAATCCACTAAAGGGTTCATCCAGAATTAAAAGCTTTGGCCGGTGTAGGACAGTTGAAATAAATTGGACCTTTTGAGCCATTCCCTTTGATAGACCACTAACTTTTTTATTGATCCAAGAATCAATTTGAAATTTTTCAAACCAATATCTCAATTCAGTTTTGGCTTCTTCAACACGCATGCCTTTGAGTGTAGCCAAATAAGTCAACTGCTCACCTATTTTCATATTACGGTATAAACCGCGCTCTTCAGGCAAGTATCCAATATGAGAAACATCCTCTGAATTTAAAGGGTGACCATTGAACAAAATAGTTCCACTATCAGCATAAATAATCTGATTCAAAATTCGAATAAGTGTAGTTTTTCCAGCTCCATTGGGACCTAGCAAACCGTATATAGAAGCTTTTGGAATTTGAATAGAAAAATCATCTAACGCCCTAAATTGCTGATAAGTTTTAGTAAGATTTTCAATTTGTACAAGTGCGGATTTCATACTTAAAAACAATTCAAAGGGAGTTTCATATCCTATTTAAAATAAAACCCACCCTTAAATAAGACTTCAAGGATGGGAAAAAAATTGCTATGAAAAAGAAAATTAATATTGGTTAACCAATACTTCTGCTAATATAGTACTTTATTTTAAATGACTTACAAATCAAGAAAACATATCTCGAATTCTGTCGAAGGTTGACTTCTCTTTTAAATTCGGATTAGGTTTAAAATTTTGATCCTCCTGACAATTTTCAAAAAATGCAATTTGATCTGCATTTAACTTCTGCGGAGTCCAAACCAGTACGTGAACCAATAAGTCTCCTTTTGAATATCCATTGAGTTCTCTTAAACCCTTAGATCTCAAACGAAGCACCTTGCCTGATTGTGTTCCTTTTTCAATTTTTATTCTGACTTTACCGTCTACAGTGTCAATTTCCTTAGAAGCTCCGAGTACAGCCTCTGAAAAACTTATTCTTAAATCGTAGTGCAAATTCTTACCTTCACGTTTAAGAGTTTCGTGCTCTTCTTCTTTGATGACTACCATTAGATCTCCTGGAATAGAATTACCCCCTGCTTCATTGCCCTTTCCCGAAACTTTGAGTTGCATTCCCTCTTCTACCCCTGCCGGAATTTTTATTGAAACCGTTTCTTCTTTGGTGACTAAACCTCGAGAATCAGCACCAGAAGGTTTAGAAGCAATAATTTCTCCTGAACCACCACAGGTTGTACAAGTAGATTGAGTTTGCATCCTTCCTAAAATCGTATTGGCAATTTTTGTCACTTGTCCGGAGCCACCGCATGTAGGGCAAGTTTTAAATCTAACCCCTTCAGCTTGAATTTTTCGCTTGACCTTGACCTTTTTTTCTACACCATGAGCGATGTCATTCAAACTCAATTTAATTTGAATTCTGAGATTTGAACCTTTGACTCTGGCTTGTTGTCCAAATCCGCCAAATCCTCCTCCAAATCCTCCTCCAAATCCACTAAAGATATCTCCAAACTGACTAAAGATATCATCCATGTTCATTCCACCAGCGCCAGCTCCCCCTTCAAATGCCGCATGTCCAAATTGATCATAACGAGCTTTTTTTTCAGAATCAGATAGAACCTCATAAGCCTCGGCAGCTTTTTTAAAATTCTCTTCTGCAGTTTGATCTCCTGGGTTTTTATCTGGATGATATTTTATAGCCTTCTTGCGATAGGCTTTTTTAATTTCAGATTCACTTGCTCCTTTAGAGACACCGAGAACTTCGTAATAATCTTGTTTCATAGTTTATGATTTACCAACAACCACCTTTGGATGCCTAAGGATGCGTTCTCCTAATTTATAACCCTGTTCTACAACATCGACAATTTTGCCAGACAGTTGAGGTGAAGGCGCAGGAATTTGTGTAATTGCCTCGTGAATATCTGCGTCAAAGTCATCTCCAGCACTCACCTCAATATGCACAAGACCTTTGGCTTTTAAAACTTCCTTAAATTTATTTTGTATGAGCTCTACTCCTTGAAGAATTTCTTGGTTGGCCGATAACTTCAGCTGCTCCAATGCACGTTCAAAATCATCTTGAACCGGAAGTAAGGCTGACATCAACTCCCTCGAGGCCGTTTTAAACAAGTCTATGCGTTCTTTAGAAGTTCTCTTTTTATAGTTTTCAAATTCAGCAAACAAACGCAAGAACTTATCGCGTTCTTCTTGCAATAATTCTTCTGTACTTTTTTCATTCTTTTCTTGTTCTGCCTCTGTCTTGGCCTCAGTTTGTTGATTTTCTTGAACTGTTTCCTCTGCAACTTCTTCTTCGGACTTATTAACTTCTTCGTTCATTCTCAAATGTTTAATCAATCCTAAAGCAAATTATCTGCCAACACGAGTAAAAATGTCAAATTGTCATACAAATTCAGCAGTCAAAAAAGAATTGAAACTTTTATGTTTAAATTGATCAGCATGAATTTTTACCGATTGTACATGCTGAGATTCTAAAATAATTGCTGACATCTGACCTAACAAAAGCTTCAAAAGAAATGCCGGAACACCAAATGGCAGGTATAACACACCTAATTTTTTTGAAAGTAAACGTGTCATTTCGGTTTGAAGAATGGGTTTCGGAGCCACGGCATTAACTACACCTGATATTGGGTTTTCAATAAGTGTTTTTATAAGATATAACAAATCTTCAAGTGCAATCCATGATTGCCATTGTTTTCCATCACCTAACGGAGCCATAAATCCGAACTTAGCAGGTTTTAACAGCTCTTTTAAAGCTCCTCCTTTTTTAGACATCACAATTCCGATTCGAAGTATGCAATAAGACACACTTATCTTATCAAAATCAGCGATACAGCCTTCCCACTTGTCAACTACCTCGCCTAAAAATGAAGAATTGAAGTTCGTACTGTGTTCATGGTGAATAAGAGATTTAGAGTTTTCATAAACACCTGTTGCTGATGCATTAATTACTTTAGGTTTGTTTGGTGAATCTAATTTAGCAATGGCTACCTGTAAAGTTTTTACACTATCTATTCTCGAATTTATGATGTCTTTCTTATTGGATCTAGTCCATCGTTTTGAAATCGAGGTACCTGCCAAATTAATTACAGTGGCCACCTCATTTAAAGCATTCATGTCTATTTCGGCAGTTCTTGGATTCCAATAAAAGTTTCTAAGTGGCTTTTCAGCAACTAAAGACTTATTTCTTGTGAGCCAGACTACATCGTAACCGTACTCCTTTAAAAAATCACTAAGCGATCGACCGATGAAACCCGACCCTCCAGCAATAAGTATTTTTTTCATATTGTCAATTTTCTTTTACCCCTCTAAGCATTTCTCTCTTACCAGGCGGACCAGGTAATCGTTCTACACGAAGCCCCAAGTTCTGAAGTGATCTTCTGACCACTCCTTTAGCACAGTAGGTCACAAATACGGCATTTTTACTCATTTTCGAAACTAAAACGTTTAAGGATTCCTCAGTCCATAATTCGGGTTGTACTCGAGGTCCAAATGCGTCAAAATAAATGAGATCTATGGGCTCATTATCAATGTATACTGAAAGATCTATTTGTTTTTTTTCTAAAGAAAAGCCTCCTGAATACATCGCTTTGGTGTTCCATGTTTGTTTGCACATAGCACTAAAACTAATAGAGTTTAGTGAATCCGCATATTTTTCATAATCCAATTGAGACTGTTCCTCATAAGAAATGGGAAATTTATCAATACCAGTATAGGTCACCTCTAAATCTAATCTTTCTCTTGTTAAAAAATCATATGTCAATAACAAGTTTAGACCTGTTCCTAAACCCATTTCTGCAATATGCAAATGTCGTTTGTCTTTTGTGATAATGTCTTCAGCTTGAAGTCTATACTGTAATCCATTTTTCAAAAATACGTGCTGCGCTTCTGCCAATGCTCCGTGAACAGAGTGATACTGCTCATTCCAATCGACGAGCTGTATAGTTTTAGAACCGTCAGAAGTTGTTATTATGTTACGTCGCATATGATGAAATCTGAAAATAGTATACTACATTTACAGCAAAATAAAATTTTATGATAAAGGTAACCCAAATAGAAAAAAGTAAGATTTCAACAATTGACTTCGACAACTTGTCTTTTGGTACCGTTTTTAGCGATCATATGATGGTATGTGATTATAAAAATGGTCAATGGCAACAAGCTGAAATCAAACCCTATGAACCATTTACCTTCGATCCTTCAGCGAGCGTATTCCACTACGGCCAAGCTTTATTCGAAGGAATGAAAGCCTATAAAGGTAAAAACGACAAGGTGTTTTTGTTTAGGCCTGATCAGAATATCAAACGATTTAATAAATCCTCAGAGCGAATGGCTATTCCAGAGTTTCCTGAAGAGATATTTTTAGAAGGCTTGAATCAATTGCTTCGATTAGATGCCGACTGGATTCCGCAAGGAGAAGGGCAATCGCTATATGTACGACCATTCGTAATTGCCACCGAACCCTGTATTCAGGCCAATCCATCTAAAGAATATCGATTCGCCATAATCTGCTCTCCAGTGAATAGCTATTTTAGCGGTGCCATCAAAGTAAAAATTGAAGATCATTATTCCAGAGCAACACCAGGAGGCTTCGGATATGCCAAAGCTGCAGGTAATTACGGAGGGCAATTCTACCCAACTGAATTGGCGAAAGCAGAAGGCTTTCATCAAATCATCTGGACGGATGCGGTAAGCCATGAGTATATCGAAGAGGCCGGTACCATGAATGTTTTTGTTCGAATCGGAGATACCCTAATTACAAATCCTACCTCTGACACCATATTAGACGGGGTGACGCGAAAGAGTTTGATTCAATTAGCTAAAGATTTAAATATCCCATTAGAAGTTAGACCTATTGCCGTCAGTGAATTAATCGAAGCTTCAGCGAAAGGAGAATTACTTGAACTCTTCGGTGCAGGAACCGCGGCAATAATCAGTCTTATCGAAACATTTAACTATAAAGGTCAGAATTATCATGTTGAAAATGATGCGAATTCCTATTCACAACAATTGAAAAAGGCACTAACCGATATACAGTTAAACAGAGCAGAAGATCAGCATCAGTGGAGGTATAAAATACAGTAATGATTTTTAGTCAAGGTCAATTCATTTTCGCAGTCTGTTTTGTAATAGGATTTAGCGCACTCATTTATCTATCCTATAAAAAAGACCGAAAATTGCACCAAAAAAACTACAAGGATTTATGGAATGTTGCTGTGGGTTTTGTCGCATTTTTCACCTTATTAATCCTTATAAAATACCTGTTGAGTAAGTAATGTTTAAGGCAGTTCTTTTTGTATTTATCGGTGGTGGAATAGGAAGTACATTACGCTATGTGCTTTCAATTGCATTTGGAACTGATCAACCATGGCATTTAGGAACGCTAGTAGCCAATGTATTAGGATGTTTTATTCTCGGGTACTTAAGTCATTATTTCAGCTTAAATGATAGCTCAAATCAAAGTTTATACCTGTTATTAGCAACAGGGTTTTGCGGTGGTTTCACCACCTTTTCTACTTTTAGTCTAGAGGGCTACGCCTTAATTGACAAATCGAAAATACTACCCTTTTTACTCTATATTGTGGTGAGTATTAGTATCGGCATTCTCGGAATAATTGCCGGACAATGGATTTCTAAAACAATCCACACCTAGAAAAACCAATCTCATAATTAAGTTGCCTCACAATTGTCAAATTGAATAATTTAAATTGCAATATTTAGGGATTTCTTAAAAGCGCTTTCATGTTTATTGAAATATTTCAAAGAATTTTAGATTTGTTTGTAATTAATTCAAATAATTCTTTAAAACAGTGAAAAAAATTGAAGCAATCATTAGGAAATCTACTTTCGACGAGGTGAAAAAAGCACTTCACGAAATAGAAGTTAACTTCTTTAGTTATTGGGATGTAACTGGAGTAGGTAACGAAAAACAAGGACATGTATACAGAGGTATTAGTTATTCAACTTCTGACATACAGCGTCGCTATTTATCAATCGTAGTATCCGAAGACTTCGTAGAAAAAACAGTCAATGCCATCATGCAAGCTGCGCAAACAGGTAAGGTTGGAGACGGAAAAATTTTCGTTTCTGACGTAAGTGATGCATACAGAATTAGAACGGGAGAAAGCGGATACGCCGGAATCAATTAAAAAAACACAAAATGGAAAACGCAATATTTACAGCCAATAATGTATGGATGATGCTGTGCACAGGACTAGTATTCTTTATGCACCTTGGCTTCTCATTTTTAGAAATAGGTCTTACAAGACAAAAAAACACAATAAACATTTTATTCAAAAACGTATTCATCATAACCGTCGGTTTATTACTCTATTACATTGGCGGATTTAACTTAATGTATCCTGGATTTGAAGACGGCGACGGTGGCTTTTTCAAATTTGCCGGATTTGGTATCGCAGCTCCTGATGGCGGAATGACGCCTGCATATGCTGATGGTGGTTACACTTGGTGGACAGACTTTTTATTCCAAGGTATGTTTGCTGCAACGGCTGCAACAATTGTTTCAGGTGCTGTAGCAGAGCGTGTTAAATTACAGTCTTTCTTCATTTTTACCATTATCTACGTTGGTTTAGTATATCCAATCGTAGGATCATGGAAATGGGGTGAAGGTTTCTTAGACAGCTTAACTATTGGTGAGGCTTCTGGGTTTTATGATTTTGCAGGATCAACGCTAGTACACTCTGTAGGAGGTTGGGCTGCTTTAATAGCGGTAGCATTATTAGGCCCTAGAATAGGAAAGTATGCAGAGGACGGATCTGTTAAAGCTATTCCTGGTCACAGTTTACCTTTCACCACGGCCGGAGTTTTTATTCTTTGGTTAGGTTGGTTTGGTTTCAATGGAGGTTCTGTACTTTCTGCAGATCCAGAGTTGACGTCTTTAACCTTGGTAACGACTTCACTAGCTGCAGCAGCAGGAGGTGTATCTGCTTTTTTAGTGTCTTACTTTAAGTTTAAAAACTTTGATTTAACCATGTTTTTAAATGGTATTCTTGGAGGTTTAGTTAGTATCACGGCTGGAGCTGATCAAATGAGTCCGAACGATGCGGTTGTTATCGGTCTCATTGGAGGTGCAATTATCGTATTCGCAGTTTCATTACTCGACAAACTTAGGCTAGACGATCCTGTAGGTGCTATTGCAGTTCACTTGATTGCCGGTATCTGGGGAACATTAGCTGTCGGTCTATTTGGAGCACTTGCTTCTGCAGATCAATTCCTAGTTCAATTAACTAGTGTAGGGATCGTAGGTGCATTTTGTGTGATCTCAGCATTCATAATTCTATTCATTTTAAAAGTCACTATGGGAATTCGAGTGTCTAAAGAAGAAGAATTAGAAGGACTAGATATTCACGAACACGGAATGGATGCCTATCCTGATTTCAGAATGAAACAACAGTAAAAATAAAAACGGAGCGTTTGGCAGAACGCTCCGTCAAATTATCATTTTCAAAATTATACTCACATGAAAACAACAATTATTACAAATATTAAAAAAAATTATTTTATTCTTTTTTTCGCAGCGATTTCAAGTTTGACAACGGCTCAAGAAAGCCCGTCTATAAGCTTTAGCGGAAGTATCGATGCGTACTTTAGAGGAAACTTAAATGCTCCTAATGACGAAAATGCCATTGCTCAGGGATCCTCTTTCGCCAATTTACCAGGTTTTTCTTTAGGTATGGCCAACATTATTGCCAGTTATGAAGGAGAAAACTTTGGTGCTGTTGCAGATTTAGTTTTTGGACCTAGAGGAACAGACGCTATTTTTGCTTCTCCTATGTATTCATTAACGGGTTCTATACTTAATCAGTTATATGTTTACTGGAGTCCATCTGAGAGTATAACCTTTACTATGGGTAACTTCAACACCTTCCTAGGATATGAAGTAATTTCTCCTAGTGGAAATTTCAACTACAGTACTTCTTACCTATTCTCTTATGGTCCATTTAGCCACACAGGTCTAAAAGTTGACTTTGATTTAGGCAATGACTGGAGCGCCATGTTAGGTGTATTTAATCCAACAGACCTTACTGAATTTAATCCTACTGGTGATTATGCTTTTGGAGCCCAACTTGGGTATGCAGGTCAGTATATCAATGCACTATCAAGCCAAGGAGGATTTGAAATTGACTATACTGGTGGATTTAACGCATCAGAGTCTTTTTATGTAGGAATCAATGCAGCTCATTATTCAGAATCAGAAACAGATATTTCATTCTCAGGTTTTGCGCTTTATCCACAAATAAGTATGTCTGACTCTTCAGCCTTTGGTGTTCGTGCAGAATACTTCGCTGAAACAGGATATTTCGGTGCTATCGGTGCAAGTGATGCTGACGGAGACGCTAGTGTATTTGCCCTAACACTTACTGCCAATTTCGATGTTGGAGCATTGAGCATCAAACCAGAAATAAGGTTTGACAATGCATCAGAAGAGGCGTTCATCAACAACACTGCCGATCCATCAAAATCTTTAAGCACATTTTTCTTAGCAACTGTTTTAAGTTTCTAATGTAGTCCCATAAACCTATTTCAAATCTATTCAGATTTGAAATCTAACTCTCCTGCTATTATAGGATACTCGAGATAATTCTCCTCGGGTACCAAAGGGCAGGAGAATTTTTTGTTGTATACACAATAGGGATTATAAGCTTTATTGAAGTCTAATTGAATGGTATCGCTTAAGGGAGCACTAAGGTCAATATATCTACCTCCTCCATAAGTATCAAAACCCGAAGTTTGATCTGCAAATGGAACGAACAGATAATCGTCTTTAGTCTCAACATTTTGATAGACTGCAAGACGAAATTCTTTATCTTCTAATTCAAATTTCAACCATCCGTAAATAATTTGTTTTTCAATACGTTGTGTATTTGTAAGTAATTCCATCACAACAGGCCTTGTGTTTTTATCAAATATAGCCCTAACCTGAAATTGTTGTGAGGGTTCAAAAAAACGTAAAGACTCGAATATTTTCTTATCCTTCAAAAGCAATGGACTGAGTTCAGGATCTCTAAAGGTTTGATTCTTGTTTTCTTGCCATTGATAAACCGAATGCAAAGCCTCAGGAACAGCAGTGAGATCTACAACGACCCTATCCTCATGATATTTTTTTGTTTGACAAGATGAAAATAGAGCAAAAACCAATAAAAGAGGTGTTAACTGTTTCATACTAATTCAAACTTAAATTATTTTTCACAAGCTGCGAAAGTACAATATGAGTTCTTGTTTCACCATATTCAATCAAAGTATCAATCAGTTGTTCCAAATGATGTTGATCTCTTAGAATGACCTCCATAATGATATTTTCATTTCCAGTAACTCGATAGCAATTCTGAACTTCTTCAATCTTATTTACACGAATTAAAAAAGCCTTTAATTTTCCGGTAAATGCTCTAAGGTGAATAATTGCGTGTAATTGTCGATTCAATTTTTGATGTGAAATGTCTACACTATAACCCGTAATGATTTCGTCATCCTCCATTTTACGTATACGTTCGGCTACAGAAGGAGAACTTAAACCTACATTTTTGGAAATTTCTGTAAAGGAAATTCGGGCATTTTCCTGTAGCGCTTTTAGTATTTTATGATCTAAATAATCCATTTTAAAAATTAAAGTAATATTTATTATTTATTTAAAAATAAAGGCTATAAAGTAAAAATAGTCAAAATGTTAATGTAATTACAGGAGTTTAACCTGTAATTTTAAGGAAATTGTTAATGAAATGAATCGAAGTATATCACATTGTTCCAGTGAACTTCTTAAATTAAGTACCTCGCTCAACTATTTTTACGACGCGGCGTACAATAATGGTTCAAAGGCTCTTAAAAATGAGCTTTTAAATGCCCTCGATACAGACATCAAAGTGCTTAACGAACAAACTAAAGCCCTAGTCAGCCCTTTGACTTCAGAATTAAAAAAAGAATACAGTTTCAAATTCGCTACGATTATCGTCAAAAACCTCAATCAGTACACACGTGGTTTAGAATTTATTGAAATTGACGGTAGAGATTACCTCAGGATAATGAGAAAGGAATTTGTCTACATGCGTCGTCTTTTAAACAAATGGCGTCTTGGCTTGTAAGCTTAGCCTTTGACTTTTAATTTACTCAAATAAGAAATCGCCACTTCGTTAAACCTAGCAGGCATTTCCACATTGACTACGTGGCCGCAATTTTCAAATATCTCAAGTGTAGATAATTTGCAGCTTGAAGCTACTTTTCTAATGGCGGGCAAAAACAGATAGTCCTCACCACCCATGATATATAAGACTGGAATATTGAGCTTTGACGCTCTTAAAAATCGTAAAAGAGGGTTTAGCTCAGAGGTCATTTTAAACCACTTCAAGAACTCTTTCTGATAAAGTTTTTTGGCCTCTCTAACAAATAGAGATCGTGATTCTTTGTGATTTTTATGCGGCATGATAATAAAGGCAAAAAAACGATATAACCATATGTATGGAACGACAGACTTGAACACCCTGCCTAACCCCATTAAAAACTGGGACCTCATATTCAATTTGACAATAGCTCCTCCCATAATTAGGGATAGTGCGCGTCCGGGATGTTTTTCAGCTATATTTCTAATCAGGATTGAACCCAATGAAATACCCACAAAATGAGACTTGGTAATTTTTAAATAATCTAAAACCTCAATGATATCCTGAGTGATTCGATCAAATGTGTAGCGTTCATTAAAAGCTTCTCTTACATTCATTTTCGAATTGCCGTGTCCTCTCAAATCCAATAAAAGAACATTAAATTCTTTTCTGAAATCTCTAATTTGCTTGAACCAAATTGAAGAACTTCCACCTGCACCGTGAACAAAAGTTACCCATGGTTTATTAGAATCTATTTCAAAGGCTTGATAGTGGAGCATACTTAAAAGTACTAATTAAATGGATTCTTGTAGTAAAGTACTCATTTGATTTTGAAGATCTGCAGCTGCTTCTTTTGCTTTTATCGCAAAGTCTTCACCTTTAGAAGCAAAAATAATACCGCGTGAACTATTGATTAACAATCCGTAGTCTTTTATGAGGCCGCAGTGCAATACTTCTTTTAAAGACCCTCCTTGGGCGCCTACACCAGGAATTAACAAAAAATGATTTGGTAAAATCTCTCGTATTTCGCTTAAAGCATCAGCTTTTGTAGCTCCAACAACGTACATTAAACGCTCAGAATGAGCATAAGTAGCCGTCTTAGACAATACTTCTTTATACACCGGATAATGTTCACCGTGCAGTTGAAACTCAGATGCACTTGCATTTGAGGTCAAACCTAGTACAATGGTAAATTTATCTGAATACTTTAGAAAAGGAAGTATGGAATCACTACCCATGTAAGGAGCAACCGTAACTGCATTAAAATCCATTACCTCAAAAAATGCCTTGGCATACTGATCTGCCGTGTTACCAATATCTCCACGCTTCGCATCAGCAATTGTAAAATGATCGGAATAATTTTCATTGATGTAATCAATGGTTTTTTCAAGACTTTGCCAACCTTTAACGCCTTGTGATTCGTAAAATGCTGTATTTATTTTATAAGAAACACAATGAGAATGCGTGGCATCAATGATGGCCTTATTAAATTCAAAGACCGGATCTTGCTTTATTTTTAAATGATGTGGAATACGCTCAATATCAGAATCTAAACCCACACACAAAAGACTATTTTTTAACCGAATTTGTTCTATTAAATCGCTTCTCTTCATCTCAGTGCGCGTTAAAATGTTTCAGAGGCTTCTTTTAACTTTTCTGTATTTTCCACGAGTCGTAACTCGTCGATTATTTTTTGAACATCACCATCAATGATGTTTGTGAGATCATATAAGGTCAAACCTATTCTGTGATCAGTCACTCGTCCTTGAGGATAATTATACGTTCGAATCTTTGCAGAGCGATCACCTGAACTCACTTGAGAGTTTCGCTTCGCCGCATCTTCTTCTTGCTTTTTGGCCAACTCTAAATCGTATAGCCTTGAACGCAGTACTTTAAATGCTTTTTCTTTGTTTTTGTGTTGTGACTTTTGATCTTGACATTGCGCTACTAATCCAGTAGGAACGTGGGTTAGACGAACTGCAGAATAGGTAGTGTTTACGGATTGTCCTCCAGGACCTGACGAACAGAAAAAATCAATTCTCACATCCTTGGGGTCAATTTGAACATCAAAATCTTCAGCCTCTGGAATAACCATAACCGTAGCTGCTGAAGTATGCACCCTTCCTTGGGTCTCAGTTTGTGGAACTCTTTGAACACGATGCACGCCAGCCTCAAATTTTAATGTACCGTAGACATCAGCACCATTAACTTCGAAATGAATTTCTTTAAATCCACCAGAGGTACCCTCACTCAGATCAATAATATTTGTTTTCCAACCTTTTGACTCACAGTATTTAGTATACATTCTAAACAAGTCTCCAGCAAAAATACTGGCCTCATCCCCCCCTGTTCCAGCACGAATTTCCATAACAACATCTTTTGCATCTTCAGGATCTTTGGGAATCAATAAGAGTTTTATTTCTTCTTCTAATTGAGGAAGGGTATTCTTAGATTCATCCAATTGCAACTTTGCCATTTCAACCATTTCGGCGTCACTTCCGTCAGCTATTATTTCTTCAGCCTCTTTTAGATTATCGAGGCATTCGAGATAGGCAGCTCTTTTTTCTACCATCAACTGAAGGTCCTTGTACTCTTTATTTAATTGTATATAGCGCTTTTGATCAGAAATAACATCAGGTTGAATAATCAAATCTGATACTTCGTCAAAACGTTGTTTAATGATATTGAGTTTATCAATCATGAAATTTATATGACATTATGGCGAAATTACGACAATTTGAAGCATTGCAATTTTAAGAGTTGTATTCAAAAATTCCTTTTTCACTGGAGATGGTCAATCGCTTTGATTCAGAGGTCTCTACACGTCCTATAATTTGAGCTTCCACACCAAAAGACTTCGATATTTCTATCATTTTATGTGCTGAATCTTGATCGGTATAGCATTCTAAACGATGACCACAATTGAAAACTTGATACATTTCTTTCCAGTCTGTATCAGAGCTTTTTTGAATAGCTTCGAATAAAGGAGGAACCGGTAAAAGATTATCTTTTATGATATGTAGGTTGTCTACAAAATGAAGAATTTTTGTTTGAGCACCTCCACTACAATGAATAAAACCATGAATTTTTTCAAAGTCACATTCTTCAAGAATCTTTTTAACTATAGGCGCATAAGTACGCGTTGGAGAAAGTACCAATTGCCCCATATCAACAGGAACCCCGTCAATAGAATCAGTCAGATTGTGGTTTCCTGAATAAATCAAATCATTGTCAATTGAAGGGTCAAAACTCTCTGGATACTTTTCAGCCAATTCTTTATGAAAAACATCATGACGGGCAGAGGTCAACCCATTGCTTCCCATACCCCCGTTATAAGCTGTTTCATAGGTTGCTTGACCAGATGAAGAAAAACCAACAATTACATCTCCATCAGTTATTCTCGCATTATCAATGACCTCACTTCTTTTCATTCTAGCGGTAACTGTGGAGTCCACAATAATAGTTCTTACCAAGTCTCCTACATCAGCAGTTTCACCGCCTGTAGAATGGATACGAATACCATTTTCAGCCAATTCATCAATGAGTTCTTGGGTACCATTTATAATTGCACTGAGTACTTCAGCAGGAACTAAAGATTTATTTCTACCAATAGTTGATGACAACATGATATCAGAAGTTGCTCCTACACAGATTAAATCATCAATATTCATAATCAGTGCGTCTTGTGCAATACCTTTCCAAACACTTAAATCTCCGGTCTCTTTCCAATACATATAGGCTAATGAAGATTTTGTACCTGCACCATCAGCATGCATTACAATACAATGTTCTTCGCTACCCGTTAAATAATCTGGAACGACCTTACAAAAAGCTTGTGGAAATAATCCCTTATCAATTTTTGATATGGCTTTGTGCACGTCTTCTTTGGCTGCTGAGACTCCTCTCTGCGCGTATCTATTGGAATATTTTTGACTCATATGTAAAAGTTAGAACAAAATTAAGATTATATCTTTTGTAATGTTAAAAAAATCNNATGATGATTTTACGGAATNTTATTTTTANGGANTTAAAAATTATGAANNATGTAAAAATTTGATTCTCATATTTTTAAACAAAAGATTAGCGATGAAATTTCCATATTTTTGCTTTTTTAATATTCAATATCGAAACAATGAACAAATCAAAACTAGAGTATATATGGCTTGACGGATATACTCCCACACAAGAACTAAGAAGTAAGACTAAAATTGTTAAAGACTTTGACGGTAAGCTCGAGAGCTGCCCAATGTGGTCTTTCGATGGAAGTTCAACGCTACAAGCTGAAGGAAATTCTTCAGACTGTTTACTTAAACCTGTGGCTATNTATCCTGATCCTGANCGTATCAANGGNTGGTTGGTNATGACTGAAGTAATGAATNCTGANGGATCTCCTCACNTNTCTAACCACAGAGCTGAAATCGATGACGATGATAATGATTTCTGGTTCGGATTTGAACAAGAATATTTCTTAATGGACACTGAAACAGACTTNCCTTTAGGATTTCCAAGAGGAGGATTNCCTGGNCCACAAGGNCAGTANTACTGCTCTGTNGGTGGACGTTACACTTGGGGTAGAGATTTTGTTGAAGAGCATTTNGACATTTGNTTAGAGGCTGGATTAAACGTNGAAGGAATCAANCAAGAGGTTGCNCCAGGACAATGGGAATTTCAAGTNTTTGCNAAAGGAGCAAANNAAGCTGGAGANCAAATATGGNTTGCNCGTTATNTNNTAAANCGTGTNACTGAAAAATANGGNTANTACATNGANCTTCANCCAAAACCTGTTCANGGTGANTGGAATGGTTCTGGTATGCACGCNAACTTCTCNAACTCNACTTTAAGAANTGCNGGTTCTAAAGATNTATATGAGAAAATNTGTGANGCNTTTAGACCAGTTGCAGAAGAGCACATTAAAGTATACGGTGCCTTTAACGATGAAAGACTTACAGGACTACACGAGACACAATCCATCAATGAATTCTCCTATGGAGTTTCTGACCGTGGAGCATCTATTCGTATTCCAATCGCTACTGTAGAGAGTGGATGGAAAGGATGGTTAGAAGACAGAAGACCTGCTTCTAATGCAAACCCCTACGAAGTTGCCTCAAGAATTATCAAAACAGTTAAATCTGCTTAAACAAAAATCGATATAAAATTAAAGCCCTCCATTGGAGGGCTTTAATTTTATAATACTTGGTAAATAAAATAAATATAAATGGAGAGTAAGATAAGTCCATCTCGTAGGCCTAAACTCATTTTTCTTGGAATGAAAACCAGCACTAAAAGCAATGCTGAAATCCCTATCATATAAAGAGCATCACTATCAATCAAATTAGGATCTCCAACTGGTATAGGTGTAATCATTGAAGTAATTCCAAGAACAGCAAATAAATTAAAAATATTTGATCCGATTAGGTTGCCTATAGAAATTGCTTTTTCCTTTTTCAACATCGCCATAATTGAAGCGGCCAATTCGGGAATGCTCGTTCCTACTGAAACGACCGTAATCCCGATAACTCTATCACTAACTCCAAAATCTACAGCAAGCGCCTTTGAACCGATTACCAACAATTCAGAGCCTCCCCAAAGTCCAACTCCACCGATAATAAGGTACAAAAAAGTTCTGCCCCAATTCAAAGCTTCATCGTCTTCTGAGAAGTCATCGACAACGTCCTCATCTTTTCCAGAAGACAATAGGTAAATGAGGAACAATATTAATCCCGAGAACATGAGCAAACCTTCTGTAGCGTCTAATTGGTAGTCAAAAACCACAAATCCATAAAAAGTAAGGGTTGCAATCATTAACATTGGCCAATCAATTTTATAAAATGAAGATTTGACATCTATGCTGCCTAGTAACAGCGTAACGCCCAAAACAAGTCCTAAATTGGCAATATTAGACCCTACCACATTTCCCAGAGACAAGTCTGGAATTCCAGAAATAGCAGCATTAACACTCACCAAGAGTTCAGGGGCCGAGGTGGCAAATGAAACCACAGTCATTCCAATTACTAGTTTTGAAATATTTAGTTTCAAAGACAACGAAACAGATGATTTGAGCAGATAATCTCCACCGGCAATTAAAAGTATAAGGCCAAAAACAACAAAAGAAAAATTCAGCATGAACGTTAATTTAAATTCAAAATTACCGATTTGTATGGTATCTAATTAAATAAGTTTTATAATTTACTTCTATGAATTATGAGCAGCATTTTGATTCCTTTTTAAAATACAGAGGAAGAGATTTAAATGGCGTTGGAAGTGCTGAAGTAGGAAATTGGTGCAAACATTTTAGCAATAAGAAGGTTTTAGATATCGGTTGCGGTACTGGTATTCCAATAAGTATTCTGTTTAACCAAAATAAAAACGCAATGTATGGCATTGATCACTCACCAAAAATGATTCATGCTTTTCAAAGAAACCTACCTCAGGCCACCTATGAATGTGGAAATATCTTGACTTCTGAATTTTTTAATATGAAATTTGACATCATTATTGCTTGGGGAGTTTTATTTTGTTTTAATTCAAGAGAACAAGATCTCATTTTATCCAAAATCAGTAGCCATTTAAATACAGATGGTGAATTTCTTTTTACTGCTCCCATTCAAAAAGCAAAATGGACAGATATCATGACTGGGCAACAATTAGAATCGCTAGGTCGTGAACATTATATAAATCTATTTAAAACCAAAGGACTAGAACTTCAAAGAGAATTTCAGGACAGTGGTGAAAATGACTACTTTTTGTTGAAAAAGATTGTGGGTAAACACGAGGAGTTATGAATTGCACTTATAAAACCTATCTGCATTAAAGTCAACAAAAAAGGGTAGCTTTTAAACTACCCTCTTCTCTACTAACAATCAAAACTTTAAGTTTCGTAAAGTATTAACGCTATTAAAAATTGTTTATTGTCTTTTGAAATAAGAAAACTTTAAAAAAACCAATTATTGTTTCGTACTTCCATAGACGAAAAGTGTAATTGATTGCTCAAATATTACTCTAAGCTATTTGATCAATCTATAATTAAGGCTAAGACAATAACAAGTAGAAGCTTATTTTTTATGAGGATGTGTATGGAATTCTTCTCGTGACTTTTCTCATTAACACATTAATTAAATCTTGTGAATTTGAACCTAACCCTCCTCTAACCGTCTTGTAATAATTGACAACGAGTTCGTCATCTTCAGTATTATAAAAATCTAAGTTACAAGTTGCGGAATTAGTTACTCCAGCAAAACCAATAACCAAAGCACCTAATGCAGCAGCTCCTGACATTGGTTTTGAAGTTTCTAGTGATCCTGAAATGACACAGTCTACTCCTAAAATCTGACCAAGTTCATTTGGTGTTAAAAGATCTAAATCGTGAATTTCATAACCTGCTTTAACGAGCAATGCATTTGTCTTAGCAGGATCTTGCACAGTTGCAGATAAATCTCCTCTTTGTTTTCTTTTTAAAAACCATGTATACATTCCTTTTTGAATGTCTAAAGATTCGTCTTTACCCATTTGAACAATTTGTTCAGGCGTAAAATCTTTTAATTCTTTTGGTCTCAAATTAACTTGAACTCTTAGGGGTAAAATTGCAATTGTCTCTGTTGCTTTCGCATAAGTTTCTGCCTGTGGATGAAGATATAATTTAGTCTGTGAAAAAACAGAGAGCGTGAAAAGAAAGAGACAGGTTGAGAGTATTATTTTTTTCATGAAATAAGTGTTTTCTCTAAGATAATGTTAAACGCGCTCTCTATCAATATTTTCCTTAAATAATGGTTAAAAAAACCGACAAGTCCAAAACCTCACATTCAATTTAAAATAAGGGTCAACAAATGAGCAATTTAAAAAATAACTCCATAGAATGAAATGAATAAACTATCCGTCACATTCACCTGTAGTCCATTCTTGAATACCGGCTTTTTCGGCAAAGCAAGTATTTGAATAAGTTACACCATCTGCACCACAAACCGGATCATAAACTTCAATACAAGCATCATCATCTTCTTGTGGAGGTATAGTACCGCATGAAATAACAAAGAGAGTAAAAACAGAAAGAAACAATGTATTTTTCATAAGTATAAAATTAGGTGTTTGCATCAGAAGCACATAAGTTGTAAGAAACCCTAACTGAATTAAGTTAAAATAAAAATATTCAGGACCTAATATCAATTTAAAGATTGCGCATACGACATCAGCAGCAAAACCTTAATTGCAAGTGATTCCTCTACATTTGAGTCTATTGAAAAGGATAATTTTATTGAAAAATAATCAGTGATTTTAAGTTTATGCTAAAAAAAAATAAGTAAATTAGCCAAAAGACCTAAATATTAATACATATTTGGCCGTATTAATCGAAAATATTCACAAAAATTAAAATCAGTCATATAGGGACGTGTATTTAGAATTCATTTCAGATTTAAATAACCTAGACGTTGTCATAAAGTACAAGGCATTTATAGAAAATCTCTCAGACCTTGAACGCCTTTTCATTTCATTAATATTCTTTTGCAGTGTATACTTATTATCTAGCCTAGTAGATAGATTTAGAAGAAAAAAAGCAATTGTAATAGCAGAAGAAGTAGAGCACTCAAAATTAAATCACATTAATTCAACTAATGGTTTATATCAGGCTAAAAACAGAACAAAAAAAGGCTTGTATCACGACACTAGTATAAAGAGAATTCAAAAAAGAAAATACAGGCTAAACAAAGAAAATTTCAAAATAAAACACATCAAGTATAGTTGTAAAAACATAGCCTATCCTCCAAAAAATAATGAATATAGATTACAGAACAAATTCTACAAGAGCTAACAAATGTTTATGGAAATACTTTCTGATATCAATAGTTTATTTTCAGCCTATCCTCGCTTGAAACTAGTGGCCATCATACTATTATTAGCGAATAGTATTTTTGTTTTATTAAAAGTCATTCGAAAAAGACCAAAATAAAACTTACCTGCTTAGTGTTGTAAAGCTTAACGAGACTTTAAGAAATACGATTTCATTTTAACTTACCTTTAAAGACTTGATCAAAGCATAAATTGTAATTTCGAGACACTAAAATTACAACTATGATTAAAGCGATTTTCTTGAGTTTATACACACTACTTGCTATTCCTACAAGTTTTACAGATTCCTATGAACCCATTACCTTTAAGATTGATAAAGACACCAGTGATGAGCAAATTTTAGTCATCAAAGACAAACTCCAAGAACAGGGTATTGATTTTTCATATACCATTACTAGAAATGAAAATTTAGAAATCACTTCGCTCAGTTTAGAATTGACCTCTAAGAACAGTAGATCAAAAAACACTGTTGGCAGTGGGGGCAATAAACCCATACAACCTTTTACAATAGTTATAGATCCCGAGAGAGGTAGTTCCATGATTTCGCAGGGTGCTACATCCAAAAGTTTCAAAAGCAGATTTATGAATATGGATGATATGGATCTCTCAGATTTTGACAAGACTATTGATCAAATGCGCGCTCAAATGCAAGCCCATATGGCAAGAGCTTTTTCCGGAAATATGTTTATGGATGAGGCTGACCAGGAAAAAGAAGAGGAAAAAGAAGAGGAAAAAGAAAAAGAAGATATTAATCCTCTATTCATTATTGACGGCCGTGAAGTCAAAATGGAAGAAGTCAACAAATTAATTCCCCAAGAGATTGAATCTGTAAACGTTTTGAAAGGGGAAAAAGCCCTCGATAAATACGGAGAAAAAGCCAAGTATGGAGTAGTCGAAATTAAAAGTAAGTCAAAGTAATGAGCCCTGCATTTTACAAAAATCTAGCCCGTTTAAACAAACTAGTATTACCTTCATTCACCAAGAAAAAACTGGATTTAGCCAAGGCCAAGAAATGGCAATTAGCAATTATAGGCTATAGAGCTTATGTCACCTGTCGGTCTCTAGATGAATAAGCATTAAAGTAGAAAACAATTTGTTCTAATCTCAGTAGGTCTCGATTCATATTTGAACCAAAGATTCCTAAAATCTACTTTGAACGTTTTTAAAAAAGAGAGTATATTTGCAGCCCCTGTAAGGGGACAAAAGGCCTCGTAGTTCAACTGAATAGAATACCTGATTACGGCTCAGGCGGTTGCAGGTTTGAATCCTGCCGAGGTCACAACAAACAGTTTGATAGGAAAAACGCCAAGGTCACTTGAGCGTTTTTTTTATGCTATTTTCAAAGTGAAGCTTTATCAGAATAGATGAAATCAGTCCCTACAAAATGAAATTTCAGCTCGTCACTCCTGTGTTTTTTTACCCTATACTAAATCACATTTCTCAAGTCTAAAGCGATTCAAATTCTGTGTACGTTAAAAGCAACAACTTAGTGCTCAAATGTTTATATTTAATAATGAGATTAAACACCATATATAAAAACAAAAAACTCAACTAAAGCATATGAAAACACTTCTACAATACTGCTGTATCATTGCATTACTATCAATTATCCAAACACTTTCTGCACAAGAAAGTACACTTAGTTCTATTGACAAACAGTACTATAGTGGTTTAGAATGGCGAAATATCGGCCCAAAACGAGGAGGCCGATCCTTGGGATGTGCAGGAAGCCCAAGTCGACCCAATGAATATTATTTCGGTGCCACAGGAGGTGGGTTATGGAAAACCGTAGATGGCGGTAATGAATGGAAAGCGGTCACTGACGGTCAAGTTACCAGTTCCTCGGTAGGAGCAGTTGCTGTAGCCGAAAGTAATCCTGACATTGTGTATATCGGAATGGGTGAAGTACAATTACGCGGAAGTATCACTCAAGGTGATGGAGTATATAAATCTAGCGATGCCGGAAAAACTTGGACGCATTTAGGCCTGGAAGAAACGCAAGCTGTAGCCAGAATACGAATACATCCAACAAATCCAGATTTAGTCTATGTTGCTGCTCTAGGACATCCCTACGGCGATAACGAAGAGCGTGGCGTATTTCGATCTAAAGACGGTGGTGAATCTTGGGAAAAAGTACTCTATGTAGGGCCTAAAGCCGGTGCTGTAGATTTAATTATCGACCCTAATGATTCAAATGTCATTTACGCAAGTACTTGGCAAGTATACCGTAAGGCTTGGAAAATGTGGGGAGGCGGAGGCCAAAGTAAATTGTGGAAGTCAGAAGACGGCGGAGATAGCTGGTCAGACCTCACCGAAAATCAAGGTATGCCCGCAGGTCCAATTGGCAAAATAGGTGTAACGGTTTCGCCTGCTGATTCCAATCGCGTCTGGGCTATTGTCGAGGCGAATGAAGGTGGTGTTTTTCGTTCTGATGATGCCGGTAAAACTTGGCAAAAAACCAATAACGAAAGAAAGTTGAGACAACGAGCATTTTACTACTCCAGAATATATGCCGATCCTCAAGACAAAGACAAGGTCTACGGGCTAAATACAAGAATGTACATGTCAAGTGATGGGGGTCATACATTTGATAAAATCATTCAAACACCCCACGGTGATAATCACGACCTCTGGATTGATCCAAATAATCCGCAGCGCATGATTAACGCCAATGACGGAGGAGGAAATGTCACCATTAATGGAGGAAAATCTTGGACAGAACAAGATTTTGTGACTTCACAATTTTATCACGTGATGACCACAAGTGATGTTCCTTATCACGTCGCCGGTGCTCAACAAGACAACAGCACCCTGGCCATGCCAAGCGACGGTTGGGGTCATATGTTAGCAAGAGGACCGAATAAGGGCTGGTACTACGCCGTAGGCGGAGGTGAAAGCGGTTGGATTACGCAGCACCCTGATGATCCAGATATTTTTTATGCGGGAAGTCAAGGTGCCCTTCTAACACGATACGATCGCAGCAATGGTCAAATTAGAGACATACAAGTATACCCAAGGTTTTTCTCAGGAGAACCTTCAGAGGCTTTACCAGAGCGCTGGCAATGGACCTTCCCTATCATGTTTGCTCCTCAAGACAGCAAGGTGATGTACACCTGTTCTCAACACGTTTGGAGAACTACCAATGACGGGCAGACCTGGGAACAAATAAGTCCTGACCTCACTTATGCAGACCCAAGCACACTTGGAAAAACAGGAGGGGTAATTACCATGGACATGAATGGCCCAGAGATTTATGCAACGGTCTTTGCACTAGCTCCATCTGTTCATGATATTAACACCATTTGGGCAGGATCAGATGATGGAAAAATTCACATCACTCAAGATGGCGGAAAAAATTGGGAAGACATCACTCCAAAAGACCTACCCAAATTTTCAAGGGTAAGCATTATCGATGAGTCTAAACATAGACCAGGCACACTTTATGTGGCAGCAAATCGATATCAAGTGGATGATAGACAACCTTATGTGTTTAAAACACATGATTACGGAAAAACATGGACTAAAATAATTGATGGCATCGCAGATGGTCACTTTGCAAGAGCGATACGTGAAGATCACAAAAGAAAAGGCTTGCTCTTTTTAGCCACAGAGCACGGCGTCTATTTTTCTATAAATGATGGTGCAAAATGGGAAAGCTTACAATTAAACCTTCCAGACACTCCAATACGCGATTTAGTGATTAAAGACAATGATGTTGTTCTCGGGTCTCACGGTAGAGGCTTTTGGATCATGGACGATATCGAACCTATTCGTCAACACCAAGCAGAGATGAAAAATCAAGAAGCTATTCTTTACAAGCCTAATAACGCCATAAGAGGAATTAGTGACGCCCACATTCAATATCACCTAAACGAGGAAGTTGAAACAGTGAGTTTTGACATTCTCGATCAAAACGATAACGTCATTGACACCTACACCGGAGATCAAGTTAAATACGAAGTCGATCCCAATATTCCTTGGTGGCAAAGAGGAGGCTCCTCAAAACCTACTACGGCAAAGGGTTTAAATACATTTACATGGGATTTACGCTATCCAGGAGCAACAGATTTTGAAGGAATGATCATTTGGAGTGCTAGGCCTACCAGAGGCCCAAAAGCACCGATAGGTCAATATAAAGTAAGAATGAGAACAGGTGATTATCAGCAGACCTATCCTTTCTCGATAGAAATAAATCCGAATCTAAAAGGAATCAGCAAAGAAGATTTAGACGAGCAGTTTAAACTCGCTATGCAAATCACGCAAAAAACCACAGCTGCTAATGAAGCGGTAATCAAAATCCGTCAAATTAAAGCAAAAGTAGAAAAGGCTACAGGAAAAATTTCTGCAAAAAATCAGAAAAAAATTATAGCTCCTTTCCTTTCAAAATTAAGTGAGATAGAAGAAGCTTTATATCAAGTACGAAATCAATCTGGTCAAGACCCTTTGAACTTTCCGATCAAATTAAACAACCGTCTTGCCTCTTTGAGAAGGAGTTTAGAAAATGGAGATGCAAGGCCCACAGACGGCGCTTTTAAAGTCTTTGCTGAACTCTCTACAGAACTGGAATTACAACTAGCTAACCTTAACAAGGTATTGAAGAATGATTTAACGAGAGTGAACCGATTGATTCAGGAAAATACAGGCACTGCAATGAAACCTTAAACAAAATCAAATCATATGACCCCAAAATTGGTTTACACGGCTCTGTGCTACTTTTTTGCAGGCACACTGCTGTGGTCGCAAAAAACAGGAAAAATTGAATACGAACAATTAGGTATATCAATGGAAGTTCCCACCGGTTGGGTGGCTCAAGAAGGAGATGGATTTTTACTCATCGGTTCTCAAACAGTTCCCGGATTCATCACGCTTACAACACACAATTATGATATCGAACAGTTGAGATCTGAAGCGATAAGCGGAATGCAATTCGATCAAGGGTCAAGCTTGTTTTTATCCGAAGACTTACAAAATATAGCTCCTAAGGCTATTAATGGAATTTTCTCAGGAACTATGGAATATCAAAGTGTAAAGGCTTATATCATAGGTGTTGAAAATCCTTATGAAGGTGTCGGGGTTACAATCATAGCCGCGACTCAGCCGCAGTTGTTTTCATCTGTCCATAAGGAGGTTGCAGATCAAATCTACGCCTCTTTGGACTTTAAAAAAGTAAACCGTGAAAACGAATTCAATCAATGGAAAGAGTTTCTGTCTAATGTAAAATTGACTTATATGGATTCCTACTATTCATCCAGCTATACATCAGGTGGAGTATCTGGGGGTTATAGCTCAGAACGAGTCATAGATATCTGTGAACGAGGTTTTTTTAGATACAATAGCAGCAGTAATGTCTCGGCAAGTGGAAGCGGAATATCAGGATACGATAGCGGAGGAAATGCTGGAGACGGCAATTGGACTATAGGAATCGGAAGTGATGGTTCTACAAATTTGATCTTAAACTTCAACAATGGAGAACAATACCGTTACGCACTCGAATACAGAGAAGAAAAATTATACTTAAACGGTGATCGCTTTTTTCGCACCAACTCTGGCGAGTATGCGCCTAATTGTTTTTAAAATAGTTAATGCATTTTATAGAAAAGGACTGTTTTTATTAGTTAAACAAAATTTAGTCACACTATAAATTCGACTTAACTTGCGCCTAAAAATTATGGAAGTCTCATCATCAATTCGATTGCTTGAAGAAAAGTTAGTACCACTGCAAAATAAGCTGAGGTCACATCCTTTGTACGCCCAACTCTCTTCTATTGAAGATATACAAGTGTTTATGGAGCATCATGTCTTTGCAGTATGGGACTTTATGTCTCTTTTAAAGGCCCTACAGATTGAACTTACTACAACAGAAGTTCCTTGGACACCCGCGAAAAACCCGACCTTGTCAAGATTCATTAATGAAATCGTACACGGAGAAGAGAGTGATGTCAATGAATTAGGTGAGGCAAAAAGTCATTTTGAAATGTATTTAGAAGCCATGGATCAGGCAGGTGCAAGCACCAAATATATCCATAGCTTTATCCAAAAAGTAAAAGAAAAAAAATCCGTTGCATCTGTTTTCAACGATTTACAACTAAGAGCTGAAGTTTCCGATTTTGTGAACTTCACTTTTGCGGTTATTGAAACAAGAAAAACACACCTCATTGCATCGGCTTTCACTTTTGGACGAGAGGACCTCATTCCAGATATGTTTATAGAAATTTTAAAACAAGCGGATGAGTCAAACAAAAAATACAGCAAACTGAACTATTATCTCGAAAGGCACATTGAATTAGACGGCGATGAACACGGTCCACTCTCCCTTCAAATGGTCGAAGAACTTTGCGGAGATGATGAGGTTAAATGGAAAGAGGCCGAAGAAGTTGCTATTCTAGCCTTAGAAAAAAGGATTAGCCTGTGGGATGGTATAGCACACGCTATGTCTGAAAAAACAGTCTAGTTACTGCAGTGTACCACCTTATAATACCTATTATTTTTTTAAATACTAAACGCTATCTTACAATACGTTAAGTCTACTATATTATGCACGTATTGTCCTTTTTATTCAGTATCTCTTTTTCGATTTACACTTTATTTTCTGAGCAGCAAACCGAAATAAGTCATACAAATACCCAAGACTCCTTAGTTATTTCGAAATCGGCATACAAGGACCATTTGATGGGATTTTGGTTGGGATCATGCATTGGTAATTGGACAGGACTTCCCACCGAAAATAGAAGAATTGATTTTCCTTTTTTTACAGATGACGATTTTGGAGAAGGTAAATTTAATTTCGTGCTAGATCAAGATCCTTGGGGAGCTGACGATGATACAGATATAGAATATATCTATCAATTAGCGATGGAGCAAAACAATTCTCCTTTGCTCACGCCAAGTCAGATTAGTGCGGCTTGGCAAAAACACATTGGATTACCCTTGCTCTGGGTATCAAACTTGGCTGCACTTACACAAATGCAAAACGGCGCCTTACCCCCTAACACCTCACATCCTGATAATAATCCCATGTGGGAAATGATTGATGCTCAATTAACCACAGAATTATTTGGAGCACTTGCCCCATCTCGACCAGATATAGGCCTTAAACTAGCGCATCTTCCTATAAGAACAACAGCTTATGCGCATTCCGAATGGGCTGCAGAATTTTATGTGATTATGCATACCCTTGCGGTCACTATTGATTCTGAAAAAAGTCGTAAAGACGAAATTCTAAGAATAAGTGAGATTGCGCGAAAATACATTCCTGATTATTCCTATATCGCAGATATGTATGATTTTGTATACAACAGCTACCTCAAAAATCCAGATAAAAACGATTGGGAAAAAACACGAGATATGGTAGCAAACAGATACCAATACAACAACAATGCGGGATATCTCTACCAGTATCCTTGGGATTCAGGAATCAACTTTGCCGCTTCAATTATAAGCTTGCTCTACGGGGAAGGTGATTTTAAAAGAACCCTTGCCATTGCGAGTATGTGCGGATGGGATTCTGATAATCCCACAGCAACTTGGGGTGGTTTTTTAGGCCTTCTAATGGGTTTCGATGAATTGAAAGACCTATTTGATTATAATTTTTCGACTTCATATAACATTGCTCGAACGCGTTATAACACCCCCTTGAAGATTGATAATTTTGACGACATGGCCGACAGAGGACTAAAACTTATCGATGCAGTCGTTCAAAACGAAATGAATGGAAGTCTTGACAACGATCATTGGATTATCCCTCAACTCAAAAATAAACCTACTATTACTTCAACAATCATTGAAGAAGATCCGTGGCAAACCATAGAAGATAACGATGAATCTTGGAGTTATGCAGGTTTCGAAATCCAACAAGAGCAGTGGAATGCCTCTGGTGCAACCCTTAGTGTTGGTAAATCAAATTGTACAGCCGAAATCACATTTGACGGTAAAGCCATACAATTGTTCTCTTATCGCAGTATTGATGCAGGTTCAATAAAGATATATTTAGATGATGAATTTATAGGTAATTTCAATCTCAGCACGACCCAAACCTATGGTCAGTATTATTTTAAAGTTTTTGAAAAAACAGCGCTAGAGCACAAATCACATACCTTAAAAATAATTGGCGATCAGACTCTAAAACCTAAAACTATTGATTTGATTCGTATCAAAAATTAGGTTTACGAGCTTGCTCAAAACCATTTAGCAAAAAAATTATATTTTTAGAAGAACCAATCTAACTAAATTATGTTTCTTGTTTCTTCTTATTTGACCGCAGTCATCCTATGTTTTATCACAATGCTCTGCTGGGGATCTTGGGCAAACACACAAAAAATGGCTTCCAAAGAATGGGGGTTCCCTCTTTTTTATTGGGACTACACTTTAGGAATTATTTTACTCTCTCTTGTATTTGGGCTTACTCTTGGTAATACTGGAGATTCTGGTGCTCCCTTCATTGAAAACCTCAATCAAAGTTCTCTAAATGCCATTGGGCTAGCGCTTTTAGGTGGTATTATATTCAATATCGCCAACTTGCTTTTAGTAGCAGCAATCGATATAGCCGGAATGGCAATTGCTTTTCCAATAGGTATTGGTATTGCTCTAGTTCAAGGTGTTTTAGTAAATTATATCGCTGTACCAGACGGGAATCCAACGCTGCTCTTTATAGGGGTTGCCTTGGTAACTCTAGCCATTATTGTAGATGCCATTGCCTACAAAAAAATAAGTACTCAAAAGTCTTCGACAAAAGGAATTTTAATATCCATTTGTGCGGGTGTTTTAATGGGATTCTTTTACCGCTTTGTCGCAGCCTCTATGTCTGAAGATTTTGAGGTTATTGCAACAGGCAAACTAACTCCTTATACAGCCACCTTCATTTTTTCTCTTGGTATATTCTTCTCCAACTTTTTATTCAATAGCATATTCATGTATAAGCCATTAAGTGGTGCTGCGGTAAGCTATTCAGATTATTTCAAAAAGGGTAACACTAAATTACACCTGATTGGAATCTTAGGTGGTGCAATCTGGTGCATAGGTATGGTACTAAATACCATTGCTGCAGGAAAAGCCGGATACGCAATCTCTTACGGTTTGGGACAAGGGGCAACTATGGTTGCAGCACTTTGGGGAGTATTTATTTGGAAAGAGTTTAAAAATGCTCCTAAAGGAACTAATACTTTAATTTCCTTGATGTTTCTATTATTCCTCAGTGGGTTAACCCTAATTATTCTCGCTAAAATATAATCATGTCCAAAGTAATAGTAGTCGGGAGTAGTAATACGGATTTAGTTTTTGAAACTCCAAAATTTCCAGCAGATGGTGAAACGGTAATAGGTGGAGATTTTGAAGTGATTTCAGGAGGAAAAGGAGCTAATCAGGCTGTATCAGCAGCAAGAGCCGGAGCAAATGTGCTTTTTTTAACCAAGGTAGGTAGTGATGAATTTGGAAGTAATGCCATAGCTGTTTACAACAGTGAAGGAATAGATACTTCATTCATAGAAAAACAAAAAGGAGTTGCTTCAGGAACCGCGATGATCATGGTGAATCAGAATTCAGGGGAGAATGCAATAATAGTTGCTCCTGGTGCTAACAAACACTTAAACCAAAAGAATATAGATCGTATCTCAGATCAGATTACCGAAAAGGACATTGTGCTTTGTCAACTGGAAATACCCATAACCTCTGTAGCCTATTTATTGAAACAAGCCAAGAGCAAAAAGGCTTTAACTATTTTAAATCCTGCACCCTATCAAGAAATTAGTCTTGAACTTTTAAAAGATGTAGACATCATTACCCCGAACGAAACAGAAACATATGGCCTAACAGGTATAGAATTAGTTGACCAAGAAAGTATCGAACGAGCAGCTTTCAGTTTGTTACAAATGGTAAATAAAGCAGTAATAATAACTCTTGGAGATAAAGGTGTTTATTTCATTTCTCACGAGCAGAAAGGACAATTTATGCCTACTTCAAAGGTTAAAGCTGTTGATACCACCGCTGCTGGTGATGTTTTTAACGGATATTTTGCAGCGGCTTTAAAAGATAATGACTTAAAAACTGCTATTGAATTGGGCATGAAATCCGCAACACTTTCAGTAACTCGTAAAGGTGCACAACCTTCTATTCCTACCATAAACGAAATCGTTTAATATGAAAAAATACGCACTCCTACTTTTAGTAATAAGTAGTTTCAAATGGAGCATTAGTCAAGAAAGAAAAATACCTATTATATTAGATACAGATGCCAATAATGAACTAGATGATCAACACGCCCTGGCGTATTTATTTTTCAATGAAGAGACATTTGACATCAAAGGTATAACTGTAAATACCACCTATAATGGTGGAGGAATTGACCAGCATTACGATGAAGCTAAAAGAGTTGCAAACCTGTGTAATGTGTCAGGAAAATACCCCCTTTTAAAAGGCGCAAATTCGAATTTTAATGAGATCAAAGCGCAGGTTCAATCTGAAAGCTTTGACGGTAAATCAGCCGTTGATTTCATTATTGAACAGGCTCATAAAACAAAAAAAGAAAAACTCATAGTCGCAGCCATCGGAAAATTAACCAATGTCGCATTGGCCATAGAAAGAGATCCTTCAATTAAAGAGCACATTAAATTAGTGTGGTTGGGCTCTAATTATCCAGAACCGGGTGAATACAATCAAGAGAATGATATTCCTTCGTTAAATTATCTTCTTGAACAAGATTTAGATTTTGAAATAGTCACCGTGAGATATGGAAGAAAATCAGGCTCAGATGCGGTAAAAGTATCCCTAGAAGAAGTTCAGAAAAAAATGAAAAACAAGGGGCCTAAAGTTAAGCCCGTTATAGGTCGACACGGAGGAAGCTTTACCAATTTTGGAGACTATTCCATTGAACTCTTCTCAAAAATAGACTTATACGGTGATCCACCCTCGAGAGCCTTATTTGATTTAGTGGCACTTGCGGTGCTTAAAAACAGTAAATGGGGAGAAAAAAGAAGTATACCATCTCCAACCGTTGTTGCTGAAAAGTGGGTAGATCGACCACAAAATCAAAAGCAGGTTATACTTTGGGAAAATTTTAATCGTGAGGCGATTATCAATGATTTTTACAAAAGTCTAAATCAGAACTAAATCCACTGATCGTTTTCTGCTGTCAACTCGTTAGATACATCTCCTGTATTGATAATATTACTAGGTTCGAGAATTAAAATTTTTGTCTCTCGAAGGGCAAAAGGTCGGTGTAGCACACCCTTAGGAACAACATAAAGTTCACCTTCTTTCAGTTCAATGGTTTTGTCCTCAAATTCAATATTGAGGGCTCCTTCAAGCACTAAAAATGCCTCATCAGTCTCATCGTGTTTGTGCCAAACAAAATCTCCTTTAACGCGTACCAATTTGAATTGGTAATCATTCAACTCGGCAACGACTTTAGGCGACCACAAGTCTTGAAATAATTCAAACTTAGATTTTAGATTGATTTTAGACATTCCGGTTAATTTACGTTTTTATAAATAGTATCGATTCGGTCAAACTCTTTTTTTAGTTTTCGCTCTCGTTTTTTCATTGGAATGGAAACAGCATAAAGCAATCCGCCAGAAGCCAACATGCCTGCTCCAAAAATAGCCCCAATTTCAGTTCCAATTGGTTCAGGATTTATAACATTTGTTTCTAGAATTACAACAGTCCCAATTAATCCCGCCGTTAAGGCTACTATCCTAAATGCTGAAGCAACGTTTTTATTTCTTCGAATTTTCTTATCTAGCTTGAGAAGCTCATTAAAATCTTGATATTTATTTTGAGATNACTCTTCTTCGTAAAGGTTGTAACCCAAACTAATTAGTTCTTCATTTTGATGTGCATTAAACTGTTGTGATGACATAGATGTCACAAATGCAAAGAATAGAATATTCACGAGTAATTTCACGAGCTCAAAGTTTTATTTGTAACAAATCTTCCCGTACAGAATGTAAAGATTGAATATAGTGTTCCAAGCTCATAACCCTTAATTCAATTCTATAGCTTCTGTCTTCAATGAGGTTTTTTAGTTGTAAGTCTTTCAATTCTGTAAACACATAATCCCTAGAGCGTGAAATGACGGAGGCGTCTCTTTTTGCTTCTGCCCATTCAAATATTTTATCAGAGTTGGCCTTCAAGAGCTGTTCATTGACAATAACACGTCTTTTTTTAGTACTGTAAATGCCCTCTATTCTATTGCGTAAATCCACGTCTTTAATCTCAAGAAGTAAGCCATTAGATACAAGAGAGTTAAAATAGATTTCATTTTGTGCGAAGGTATTCCACCATGTGATCATCCAGAGGTAAAGATTTTCATAATCCGATGGCGCTGTCCAATAGCGGTAAGAGCCGTCTTCGAGATAACTGTGTCCAAAAGGATACTCATTGTGCAGTTCCATTAGAAAGGGCTTATCAAATCGAAACTCCTTTTCAATAGTCTCATTGATGAATAACATGTTTTTCAATTGACTTAAGTGTTCTTCACAGTAAGCTATATTAGCGTCTATTTCTGATACCAAAGATTTTAGAAAAAGTTCATTCTTCGATTTTATCGCTTTGGATTCACTGATATTCTGTAGTTGAAATGAAATCAAAACACCCAAAAAGACTACTATAAATTCTAAGCCGTAATGTTTATATTTTCTATGATCTGCCTTCATATATGTTTTTTTATTGGGTAAAATGAGAATTATTGGTGTTGCGTAATTCAGACGCAATTAGTCACGATATTTAAATAATCCTTCTAAATATATCTACTAAAATTTAAGCCTCAAAAAAAGCGAATACGAAAAAATATAGTATTTTACACTACTCTAACACTAACTAATAAATTATGTCATCGAATAACAAAAGATTATTTTATGCAAGTTGTTTCGCATTAATCACTACAGCGTTTTCTTTTAGTATCAGAGCTGGAATCCTTCCGCAATTAGGAGACGATTTTAACCTCAATGCTCAAGAATTAGGTTTTATCAATTCCATGTGGTTTGTAGGTTTTCCAATCTCAATGGTCATTGGAGGACTTGTTTATCACAGCCTTGGAGGTAAGAGAATCATGCAGTTTGCCTTTCTTGCACACATGGCGGGTATTATTCTCACCATCTATGCTACAGGATACAACAGTCTACTTCTCTCAACCTTATTAATCGGAATAGGAAACGGATGTACAGAGGCCGCTTGTAATCCAATGATTGCAGACGCCTACGAGGGTAAAAAAATGAATACCTTACTCAATAGATTTCACATGTGGTTTCCCGGAGGTATCGTCTTAGGTAGCTTAATTTCTAAGTTTATGACTGATATGAGTCTTGGATGGCAAGCTCAAATTTGGATTATTGTTATTCCTACCTTGATTTACGCTTACCTATTTGCCGGTCAAAGTTTTCCAAAACCAAAAGAAGAGGCATCGAGTTCAATCAGTGAGAACTTTAAAGCCATGTTCTCTCCGCTCTTTTTATTCATGATGTTCTGTATGGCCTTTACGGCAATCTCAGAATTTGGACCTCAACAATGGACGAGTTTAATACTTTCAAACAGTGGTGCACAGCCTATGCTTATTTTAGCATTAATAACAGGTCTCATGGCAATTGGACGTTATTTCGGAGGAGAAATGGTACACAAATTAGACCAAACGGGTGTTTTACTAGGTTCAGCTATTCTGACCACAGTGGGGGTATATCTTTTAAGCATTTCAACAGGATCTATGGTATATGTTGCGGCCATAACATTTGCAATAGGGGTATGTTACTTCTGGCCTAACATGATTGGTTTTGTCGCTGAAAAAATACCAGCCTCAGGTGCATTAGGTATGTCAATGGTTGGAGCTGTTGGAATGTTCTCTACAGCAATTTTTCAGCCTATCATTGGAGGATGGATTGACGCTTCAAGGGTCGCTCAAGAGGCCAATGGTTTAACTGGAGATGCCCTTGAATTAGCTGCTGGACAGCAAACTATTACCTATATGGTAAGCTTTCCAGGATTACTAGTTATACTATTTACTATACTTTATTTTTGGCAAAAAAAGAATAAGGCTTCTGTAGCCTAACAATAAAAAAAAGCAGGCGAAAAGCCTGCTTTTTTTACTTTGATGAAAACTATATTTCTATACATATCGCTAATGTTCTTTCTTGTAGCTCAAGGACAATGGACAAAAAAAGAGGCTCAAGAGCAAACGACCTACACCTATATTGTAGAAAACGGTAAACTAAAAAATGCGAGTACAGAAAATGCTCCTCTTAAGGTAGAGGTTAAAATAGCTCTTGAAAAGAGACCTACTGATCTGATTGATAAAAAAAGTTACATCGAAGATTTTGTAACCAAAATAAAAATAGGAGAAAGAGAAAAAGAGATCATCAAAAAAGACAGTATTGTCCAAGAGGAAATCTACAATCAGTATTTGTTAAGTCAAATCCCTAAAATTGGAAGTATTCAATTTAAATTTTTAGAATACGGAGTAAATCCAGCTTTTCTGTGGGGGTGGAATGATGTGGTTATGGTCTATAAAACAGCCGAAGGTAAATCAATTGAATATGTTGATTTTGGGCATCCACAGCAGCCAAGTTCCAAAACCTTTGAAATTACTTTTACCTACGAACAAGAAGTTACGCTAGATCTGTATACTCAAATTTTATCGAATAAACCTGCTATGATTGTCGTTAATCACTACAAGGATTATTTTCAATTTGTATTACCTCCTTTTAAACCTAATTGAGTTCGGCACAATCATTGTAATTGAGTAATAAACTAAATTATCATCTTACCTATGAAAAATCAATTAACCTCAATTATCATAGGCTTGTCCATTGTAATTTCGGTTGCAATCATTGCACATGCCTATAAAAACAGAAATCAAAAACAAGAACGCATCAGTGTAACCGGTTTAGGAACTGAAGATTTCAAGTCAGATTTAATCGTATGGAGTGGATCATTCTCAAAAAGAGCTTACGAATTAAATAGCGCCTACAATAGACTTGATCAAGATAAACAAGCTATTCATAATTATCTAATAACCAAAGGAGTTTCAGCAAGTGAAATCGTTTTCAAAGCCGTAGATATCAACAAAAATTTTGACTATGTCTATGAGAAAAGCGGGCAAAGCAGAAGAGTATTTTCTGGTTATTCTCTTAGTCAAAGAGTAGAAATTGAATCTAAAGAAATCGAAAAAATTGAACAAATATCAAGAGATATCACAGAGCTAATCACCAATGGAATAGAGTTTTATTCCAATCCCCCTCAATACTATTACACTCAACTTGCAGACCTAAAGGTAGAAATGATTGCTGCTGCTACAGATGATGCCACTCGTCGGGCTGAACAAATCGCAAAAAATGCCAATGCTGATTTAGGAGGACTTAAATCTGCAAAAATGGGAATTTTCCAAATCATAGGACAGAATTCAAATGAAGATTACTCATGGGGAGGAACATTCAACACCAGTTCAAAAGAAAAGACGGCAACCATTACGATGAAATTGGAATTTGGTATTGAGCGTTAGGTTTTAAAAAACAGGTCAATATCCATAGCCGAAGTCAAATCAGGAACGTGCGCTTCACTTTTAAAACAATAAATATCAGCAGGATCTTCTTTGATAACTCTCATTAGCATAGTCGGTAATTCTTTTTCTTTACGAACGGGATGTGTAGGGCAATCCTTCAGGTGTTTATAAATTGAAGGACCGTAAAAACTAAAAATATTCATACTAACTCTAAGTTCTCCCTGAGTTCTCAAGCAATGCGCAACTTGGTGCTCGTCTGGTTTTTCAATGATTTGTTCCAAATAATTTTGGGTATTGAAGACCATTAAGGCAAACTTCGCTATTCGTTCCTCTGAAAAACGCAAACCTGCTCGATTATAGGCCACTAAAGCATGTGGTGCTTCCCGAGCTTTGAGCATATCCTTTAACGCTTCTACACCATATAGATTATCCCCATTGCACACCGTAAAATGGGCTTTAGTCAATTCCTCGAATTGGTTTACACATTGAAAAACCGCATCTGCAGTTCCCATGGGCTTTTGACCCTCAGGGGTGTGTTGAATACACAAGTCAATTTGCAAATCCTCAAAAGAATAATGCGCTAAAAAAGATTTAAATGCCTCATTTTCTTTAGAAGTGACAATGTAAATTCGGCGATATCCAGCGGCTTTAGCATGCCGTAGTAAATAATACATCAAGGGCTCATCATTCGGACCTACTGGGATTAGACTTTTGTGCTNGTGCAGGGCAATATTTTTTACGTTTTGATTTAAATCAATANAATCTAAGCTCTTTTTCATTCGCGAGGATTTACCACCTGCTAGTACTATAAGATTCGCGCTCATCCTTCTATTAAGNTTATTTGAAAAGCTTCCTGAGCCCCCAATTCTTTAAAGCGAAAAACTGTATTTTGTGCACTATGATCGTCATTACAGACGGCCAATAAACATCCACCTCCTCCAGAACCAATAATTTTTGCACCTAAAGCATCTTTTTGAACAACTTCATCAATCCAACTCTGCATAATTTTAGGTGTATTCTTGATGTACTTGTTTAAAATGTACTGATGTTGGTTTAAGAGTGACCCAATTACCTTTGACGAATGCTCAGCGGTTATCGCTTTGAGTGCGCTCAAGGTAATGCGATAATTTTCTAAGGTTGAAAACCAATACGGCCTTTCATCTTGCGTCATAAAATGTAAGTAGTTATGGTAATCGTCAAGGCTAAAATCAGTGACTTTCTCAATCTTTCCTTCTTCTTGAATTACTTTTTCAATACCACTTAAAGCCAGTTTCTTAGCCTGAGCTAAAACCGATAAGGTATCTTTTGAAATCCCACTATTAGCAATGACATAATGCCCTTTTGGTTTTGGTAATCTCTTTAATTGTTGGGTGAGAGTGTCAATATAAATAACTCCTGAATTGGCAATGGTGAATTGATCCATACACCCTCCTGGCTGCTCAAAAAATAAAACCTCAGATTCATAAGCCCAACGTCCTATTTGATAATCAGAAATTTCAATTTGTCGTGTATTTTTCAATACCGCAACCAAAAAACGAAGCCAACTGACTACCAATGCTGAAGAACTTGAAAGTCCTGCGTTTATAGGGATATCACTGTGAATATTTAATTCGTAACCAGATTGAAATTCAAATCCATAGGTTTTAAGTACCTCGATGCACGAACGAAAATAATCGTTAGCTGCGACCTCTGAGGTATCGTCAAAATCTACCTCTATAGTTTGTTCTAAATCGTTGAGATTGATCTTGAAAAAGTTTGAAGAAGTTGGGATGTATTCCAGATACATATACCTGTCAATAGCAGCTGCAATTACTGGTAGATTCAAGTAATCTTGATGATCTCCAAATAAACAAATCCTCGAGGGAACTCGAATTTTTTTCATCAAGAAATAATCGAAAGTGGATTGGTTTGAACACTATCTCCTCTTGTAAAATCCGGAAATGTTTGAGGTGCTCCTCCATTCAAAACCGACATTTCACTCAGAGGTGAAACTGCAGACCACAGGCAACCTTCGTACACATTTTGGTCAAGGGCAAGTCCGTTTTGAAGGCATTCTACAATCCGATAAATCATAATACCATCCATTCCTCCGTGACCACTATTTTTAGTGCTCTCATTGAGTCTTTTATAGAGCGGATGATCGTATTTTTCGTAAATGGCACTGAGTTCTTCTCCTTGGACCCAGCTGTGATGATTCTTTGTTAATCCTTCAACTCCTCCATCCAGGGCAATACGGGTAGGAAACCCAGCGAGGGTACCCTTAGTTCCTTGAATTAAATTGTGTCTAGAATAAGGTCTTGGACTAGTTTCGTCCCACTGTATCATTATGGTTCTTCCTAATTTAGTTTTTACAATTGAAGTGTTTAAGTCACCTCCCTTGTAGTCCAATTGATTCCATTTGTGATCGGCAGGATAATTTTCTTCGGCATATAAGGCGCGTCCCATCGCAGGTGTAGAAAATGAAACTAAACTTGCAAAATTGTCCTCTCCTCGAGCTAAACTCATATACTGTGCAACTGGTCCCAATCCATGCGTGGGGTATAAATTACCATTTCGATTTGCGTAATGATAGGTTCTCCAAGAACCTGTACCTCTCTTCTGCTCTTGCATTTGCCATCTCAACTCATGGATATAAGCTGCTTCTGCATGTAACAAATCACCTACAAGGCCTTGGCGTACCATATTGAGATACATCAATTCTAACCTACCATAGTTGACGTTTTCCATCATCATACAGTGCTTTTGGGTCTGTTCTGAAGTATCGACAATATCCCATAAATCCTTTAATGTAGTTGCCATAGGAACCTCGACAAAGGCATGAGCTCCAGCTTTCATAGAGGCTATGGCCATAGGAGCGTGATTTTCCCAATTGGTTGCAATGAATACTGCATCAGGCTTTACCTCATCTAACATCTTTAGCCATTGTTGTTCATCGCCGTAGTACAAAGCAATATTTTGATGTTGTTGAAACTCATCAACTTTTTCAACCCATTTTTTCTTTTCTTCAACTAAATCCTGATAAACATCACAAATAGCAACCACTTCTGTCCCTTCAAGACGCGCAAAGGACTTGGCGTGATAACCTCCCCTCGCACCAACACCTATAAAGGCAGCACGTATAGTACTCAAGGGATCTGCTTTAAAATCACCCATGTATTTCTGTGCAACTGGACGTTCGCCTTCCGTTGCACATGCAGCCAATGATGAACCCGCAATAACAGCAGCAGTTCCCATTGAAGATTTAGAAATAAAGTCTCTTCTTTTCATAACCTAAATTTAGTTGATTTTTGCACTTAAACCCGCATCTAAAAGTGCCTGACAACGTGGTTTAAGGTCTTCAATTTCTCCAGATTTTACTGTGCATTTTCCTTTGTAATGAACAATAAGAGAGCACTGCTCAGCTTGTTCAGCACTGTGTTCACATACCTTTATAAGTGTATAAATGACGTGATCAAAGGTATTGAAGTCATCATTGTACAAGACCAAATGGTATCCATTAGAGGCCTGCGTTTCAGTTAGGACGAGTTCTTCTACTTTTTCTTGGGTACTCATGTTAATATAGCATTACCTTTTCTAAAGTACGTATTTTACGCCTATCCACCCATCCAATTCATAAATTTCACTGAATTTAAAGTGACACTCCCCAGACTTTTTTTCGATTTGCTCAAGATCTTCCTTATAAAAGCCGCTCATTAGGAGTATACCGTTACCTTTCAACACCTTACGATAATCTTCAAGTTGTTTAAGAAGTACATTTCGATTGATATTAGCTATTACAACATCAAATAATCCTCGATCCTTCGGAACGCTATCAGAATGTACTGCAGTTAATTTTACCCCGTTGAGTTGGGCATTTTCCAAACAATTTTCAATGCACCAAGGCTCAATATCAACTGCGATGACTTCTCTAGCCTCTTTTTTTAAGGCAAATATGCCTAAAACCCCCGTTCCTGAACCCATATCAAGCACTCTTTTTTGCTTTAAATCTAATTGTAAAATATGCCTTAACATGAGTTGAGTCGTTTGGTGGTGACCTGTTCCAAAACTCATTTTTGGGGTAATTATTAACTCGTTAGGATAATTTTTTTTGGGATGAAATGGTGCCCTAATCTCAATTTGATCTTCAACATAAATCGGATCAAAGTTCTCTTCCCATTTAGCATTCCAATTAGTCTGTTCTATGGGGGTTACTTCAAAAGTAATTTGGTCACAGAGACTGAATGAAATAGGTAGATTTCGCTCTACATCAAACTCAAATGAAGTAGACAGTTCAACTCGAGCATAGGCCTTGATACCCTGTTCAGTTTCAACAAAACTTTCAAAATCAAAGTACTGTAGCTCAGCAAGAAGCACCTCGTTATAATTTTGAGTTGAAATTATTTTAAAATAAACTTCGAGATAGTGCACTGCGCTCATTATTCAGCGGCATCCACAATCGCTAGAAAATCATCAGCTTTTAAAGACGCTCCACCAATTAGACCTCCGTCAATATCCTCTTTTGAAAAAAGACCTGCTGCATTAGCCGGTTTTACGCTTCCACCGTAGAGGATAGAAATTTGAGATGCTACAGCTTCAGAACTCATCGCACTAATTTCATTGCGAACATGCTTATGCATTTCTTGGGCTTGTTCCGGACTAGCAGTTTCTCCAGTTCCTATAGCCCATACAGGCTCATATGCCAGAACTACATTATCCCAATCTGTTTCAGATAAAGCAGATAAAACTGATTTAAGTTGAGATGAAACTACCTCAAAATGCGCATTAGATTTTCGTTCTTCTAATTGTTCACCAAAGCAAAAAATAACTCTCATGTTCTGATCTAATGCTTTTCTTACTTTTTTAGCGATAATCTCATCGGTTTCAAAAAAGACATCTCTCCGCTCAGAATGCCCTAAAATGACAGTTTCAACACCAATTGACTGAAGCATTTCAGCAGAGATTTCTCCTGTAAAAGCTCCTGTAGATTCAAAATGCATATTTTGGGCAGCAACCTTAATTTTTGAAGAATTCAACAATTCTTGTGAACGGTAGAGATTTACATAAGTTGGTGCTATAATTACCTCTGTATTTGATGTCGTATAACTAGATTGAAGTGCTTTTATCAATTCTTCTGTTTCTTGAAGAGTCTTATTCATTTTCCAGTTTCCAGCTACAATTTTCTGTCTCATGTTTTTATTTAAATAAGTGGTTAAAATCGTTAAAGTGCAACTTTTCAGTAATTACACCATTTTCTACACGCACAACTGCAGGATTAGAGCGTACGATTGTTTTAAGCGTTGTTTGGTCTGTAAAATACCAGTCAAGAGATGTGTTGTACTTTGAATTGACCATCTCAGTCTCTTCTTCACTTGAAGCCGACATTCCAATGACTCTAAAACCTTGTGACCTCGCCTTATCTGTAAGCCCTTTCAATTGAGAAAGTCCCTTTTGCTTTGCTAAATATAAATCGTAAGAAATGACCAGTATTACTTTTTCTTCCTCAAGAATCTCAGGGGTGATGTCTATCCCATTTTTTTCGATTGAAAAATCGTGAATAGGAGGTTCATATCCCTTTTGCACTAATTCTGTTTCAACCTTACCTGTAAAAGTCCCATCTACTTCAGGATAGCTTCCATTAGTGCTTATAATGGTATTTTTTCCATCAACTTCGAACTCCCAATTATAGCTGTATATCGCCTTAGGAGCATCCTCAGGTACAATCATATTTTCATTGATATCTGCACCAATTTTATAAGGTCGAAAATCAACCATTGGTAAATGGTTTAAAACGTTATATGCCATTAAAACACATAGAAATAGTGTTATTCCAGAGACAATTTGTTGGTACTTTAAATCCAATAAGGGCTGTATAAACTCTTGCTTCAGATATAGAAATACAATGAGAACTACGAGTATAATGTCTTTGATAAAAGATTCCCAAGGCGTAAGTTTTATAGCATCTCCAAAACATCCACAATCAGTGACCTTATTGAAATAGGCCGAATAGAACGTTAGAAAGGTAAAAAAGACAATCATACCCAGCAAACTGTATAACACCCATTTGGTCTGGTATCCTATTAGCAATAAAACACCTAGAATTACTTCTACAATAACAATTACAACAGATAATGAGAGTGCAAGCGGAACTAA
>NZIP01000022.1 GCA_002691645.1 Flavobacteriaceae bacterium | reverse complement strand
GTCACTGCTATTCGTCCTGAGCGAACGAATTGGCTAATGCCGTATTCTTTTAAAGCGTCGTACATCGCATCAATTTCAGGTCTTCTTCCTGTCTTTGCCAAAACAAAGAATTCTCTAGAAACCGTCACGATTTGAGCGTTACTTTCTTTTATAATATTTTGAATTTGTCGCTCATCAAACAGCAAATCTGACTTGATTTTGAAAAGCGCTGATTCTTGAAAAATAGTTTCTTCATCAGTGTGATAAAAAGCTCTAATGACGTCGATTTGCTTCTCAATCTGCTTAGTGATTTTCACTATTTGTGATTCGTCAGAACAAACTACAATTACAAATTTAGTGACATTGTCAATCTCTGACTTTGAAGCCGTAAAGCTCTCAATATTGATATGCCTCTTCAAAAAGATACCGGAGATTCTATTGAGTAATCCCACTGTATTTTCGGAATAGATGGTAATGGTATACCATTTTTGTTCGTCTCCCATCGTACTATTTTAATCTTATATCTGAAACAGAGGCTCCTGATGGAACCATTGGAAAAACATTTTCTTCTTGCTCTACCACGACTTCGAGAAAGTAAGGCTCTTTACTCTTTATCATTTCATCGATAGTGGATTGTAAATTTTTTCGGTCAGTAACTCTTTCAGCCTTAAGCTGGTAACCCTCTGCAATCTTTACAAAATCTGGATTTGTCATCTCCGTCGAAGCATATCGTTTTTCAAAAAATAGTTGTTGCCACTGTCTGACCATACCCAAGAAATTGTTGTTTAAAACGACAATTTTTACCGGAACCTGGTGCTGAAAAATTAGACCTAATTCTTGAAGTGTCATTTGAAAGCCTCCATCACCTATTACCGCAACAACTTCTCGATCTGGCGCTCCCATTTTAGCTCCAATAGCTGCTGGTAAACAAAAGCCCATTGTTCCAAGTCCTCCAGAAGTTATATTACTCTTGCTTCTAGTAAACTTAGCATAACGACAAGCCTTCATTTGATGCTGACCAACATCAGTGACTATGATCGCATCATCCTTAGTAGCTTTATTTATTCCTTCGATCACCTCTCCCATGGTTAAACCTTCTTTTGTTGGTCTTATGGCCTTCTCGATGATTTCATTTTTTTCTATCTCGTATTTTTTCTCAAACTCCGACAACCATTCAATATGTGATTTTGGTTCTATGAGCGGAAGTATCTTAGCTAATGTTTCCTTTGCATCACCCAATACAGCTACATCAGCAGTCACATTCTTATTGATTTCTGCAGGATCGATGTCAAAGTGTACCACTTTTGCTTGTTTTGCATAGGTCGCTAAATTTCCAGTTACCCTGTCATCAAAACGCATACCTATAGCAATGAAAACATCGCATTCATTGGTAAGCACATTTGGTCCGTAATTTCCATGCATTCCAACCATACCAACATTTAGAGGGTGTGCAGTNGGCAATGCTGAGAGTCCGAGTACCGTCCATGCAGCAGGGATACCTGATTTTTCAACCAAGGTTTTAAATTCTTCTTCAGCTTCACCTAAGATAACCCCTTGTCCCCAAACAATCATTGGCTTTTTGGCAGCATTGATAATCACCGCAGCATCCTTGAGCTGCTGAGTATCTACTTCAGGAACTGGTTTATAAGATCTAATTTCCGTACAAGGTTCGTAAGTCAAATCAAAACGATCAAACTGAGCATTTTTTGTAATGTCAATTAAGACAGGTCCAGGACGTCCTGATCGAGCAATGTAAAAAGCTTTTGAAATGATTTCAGGTATTTCAGCAGCTTCTGTGATTTGATAATTCCATTTTGTCACAGGCGTCGAAATACCAACAATGTCTGTCTCTTGAAAAGCATCTGTACCTAACAAATGACGTGGAACCTGGCCGGTAATACAAACTACAGGTGTCGAATCTATTTGTGCATCAGCGATACCTGTTACTAAATTAGTTGCACCAGGTCCAGAAGTCGCGATAGCCACTCCTACCTTACCGCTTGCTCTCGCGTAACCTTGAGCAGCGTGTATGGCACCTTGCTCGTGTCGTGCTAAAATATGCGTTAGTTCATCAGAAAACTTGTAGAATTCATCATAAACGGGCATGATTGCACCTCCTGGATATCCATAAACTAAATCTACCGATTCAGCCAACAAACAATGAATGATGGCCTCAGCTCCAGTTATATTTTTCTTTTCAATTAAAGGCATGTTTTTTTTATTTAATCATTAATTGAATTCATCAGTCACACATCCCTTAGATGCAGACGATACAATATTTGCGTATTTGTATAAACTTCCATGTTGAGCCTTTAGTTCAGGCTTAACCCAAGCTGCTCTCCTTTGAGCTATTTCTTCTTCTGCAACCAGCAATTCAATGGTATTTGTTTCTGCATCAATACTTATTTCGTCATTGTTTTGAACTAAGGCCAAAACACCACCCTCTTGTGCTTCGGGCGTAATGTGCCCTACCACAAATCCATGAGTTCCTCCAGAAAATCGACCGTCCGTAATCAAAGCCACTTCTTTACCTAAACCTGCTCCCATAATTGCAGATGTTGGCTTAAGCATTTCTGGCATACCCGGTCCTCCTTTAGGTCCTACATAACGAATAACCACCACATTTCCAGATTGTACTAGACCGTCTTTAATTCCTTTATTGGCCTCCATTTCACTATCAAAAACAATGGCCTTACCTTGAAATCTCAGTCCTTCTTTTCCGGTGATTTTTGCAACGGCACCTTCTTTTGCTAGATTACCGTACAATATTCTAATATGTCCAGTCTCTTTAATTGGGTTGTCAATCGAATGTATAACGTCTTGGTCTTNCTTAAGACCTTTGACGTCTTTTAGGTTTTCAGCAATGGTTTTACCGGTAACCGTTAGACAGCTTCCATCGATCATATCGTGGTCTAGCATGTATTTCATCACTGCAGGAACACCACCTACTTTGTGCAGATCTTCCATAACGTATTTACCGCTGGGTTTTAAATCTGCCAAAAAAGGTGTAGTATCTGAAATTTTCTGAATATCGTCAATAGTCAAATTGATCTGTGCTGCGCGAGCAATAGCGAGCATATGTAACACTGCATTGGTAGAACCACCTAGAACAGTAATTAGTTTGAGCGCGTTGATAAGTGAGCTTTTAGTCACAATATCTAGCGGTTTTAGGTCTTTTTCAATAAGGTTTCTAATCGCCTGGCCAATTGCGTCACATTCTTTTTCTTTGGATTGATCAACAGCAGGNTTTGACGAACTGTAAGGCAGGCTCATTCCCATTGCCTCAATAGCTGAAGACATGGTATTAGCCGTATACATTCCTCCACAAGCACCAGGGCCAGGACAGGCATTCTTTATAACTTCCTTATACTGGTCTTCGTTGATAGATCCTGCAACTTTTTCACCCCAAGCTTCAAAAGCTGAAACCACATCAAGTTTTTTATCACCGACACACCCTGGAGCAATCGTTCCTCCATAAACCAAAATAGAAGGACGGTTTAAANGCAACATCCCCATGAGTGCTCCCGGCATATTTTTGTCGCATCCAACTACAGTAATTAAACCGTCATAATTCATTGCCTGTACCACAGTTTCCATAGAATCTGCTATAATATCTCGCGATGGTAAGGAGTATCGCATTCCTAGAGTTCCCATAGAAATACCATCACTAACACCTATAGAGTTGAAAATCAATCCAACAAGATCTTGTTGGTCTATACTTTCTTTGGCAAGAGCCGCAAGGTCATTCAGATGCATATTACAAGGATTTCCTTGATATCCCGTACTTCCGATACCTATGAAAGGTTTCTTTAAATCACTTTCACTCAAACCTAAAGCATAGAGCATGGCTTGGGCGGCTGGTTGTGTGGGATCCTGCGTGACGTTCTTACTATATTTGTTCAATTCCATATAAACATAACTATTGGAACTACTAAATTATTTTATTCAATACAAACTATTGAAAAGGTTTTGATAATAAAGTAAAGTCATTAAAAGCTATTTAATATTAAAACACTGTTTTTGAAATACTTAAATAGTGTTTTTTACAACATCCAAAAATAATTTGCGCCAAAAATTAATCGATTAGTACAAATTTTAAACGTTGATTCGGTCTAATTTGAGAAAGTCGATTTACGGCATTTCTGGTACATTGGAGAAGTCTCGGATAGCCACCAGTAGTCTGACTATCTCGCATGAGAATCAATAATTTTCCTGAAGGCGTACACTGTACAGCTCCCACGTAGGTTGGCGAAGACAATCGGTCTATAGTATGTGACAACTCACTATTGGTATTTAGCTGACAAGCCATGCGATCTACACTCGAACCTATGGTGAACTCCGTTTCTGTTAAAGATTCGATAAGTTTTGGAGGAAACAACTTAAAATCAACTCCTTTATATACCTCCAAATGTAAAAGCGATACATATTCTATTGGCTTAATGAGGGTATTTGTTTTGTAATCAGAAATTAGATCCGTCAATTCTTCTTTGAGTTCATAAGTACTGTTAGCTATTACTCTGTTCTCTGTGGTGATTCCAGAAAATTGAGAGGCACTATTGAGCTTTACTTCCGAAGATAAACCTCCCTTAAAGTTTAAGTATGATCTCAAACCATTTTTGACACGACCTATTTTAAGAAGACTGTCTTTTTCTGCAATAACCGCGGTGTTCATAGGCACCTCTTCTCCATTGAGAGAGATTTGAATGTCAGCACCTGTAACACAAAAGCAACACCTCTTGAGCAATTCTATTGTAGGCCCCAACATTGTTATTTCAAAAGCAGCAGTATTTAAAGGGTTACCCAAAATTAAATTAGAATTCTCAAAAGAAATTTGATCTAAGGCGCCAGAAACAGGCACACCTAGATGTCTAAAACCAAACCTTCCCTTATCCTGTATGCTCGTGTAAAATCCCGTTTCTCTAAATCGAATCATTCAAATATTCTTTAATGTCAAAGACCGTTGTATCCACTTGTATCTTGATCAATTCGTAGGTATTTCTATCTATTTCCAAAAAACTAACCACATCACCTGGTTTTGCCAAGGCTGGATTTTGCGAAGAAGGATTGAAAAAAGGAATCGGACAGTGACCAATAATGTGCCATCCTCCAGGAGAATTGACAGTATAAACCCCTGTTTGAGTACCAGTAATTCCAACAGATCCCGATTCGATATTAAGATCAGGATTTAACTTTCTTCCTATTTTCAACTGCTCGTCTAATTCTCCCATGTATAAAAAGCCAGGCAAAAATCCTATTCCGTAAATAGTGTACGATCTAGATTGATGTAATGCGATAATTTCAGCTTTTGTCAGATTGAGCTTCTCTTCTAGAGATGAGTAATCATTAGCCAACTCTGAATCATAAAATACAGGAATCTTCCAATGAACAGATTGTATTTTATGTCCTGAACTTCTTTCAATACTAAACGCTAAATGAGAGTGTACCTTTTCAATTAAATCTGAAGGACAGAGTACCGATATTTTATTGTAAAGCATTGAAATTTCAACATCATCAAAAGCATTCATTTCAGATTTTAAAGCCTGATAAACAAATGCAATGCGTTCAAAAAATTGAGGATTTTGATGAAAATTATCCCAAATAATTTCAATTCCCTGTTCTGGGACAGTCACCACCTCATACGATTCCTTAAAATTCATGGTCTAAAATTACGATGTAAATAATTCAAAATAGCCAATGTATTGCTGTGATCAGAATGCAAACAATACGTTTGGGCCTTTATTGGAATCCAAGTATCTGTCAAATTGTAAAGTCCTTTGTTTAACTTTAGATGATTTAATTGAGTCATGACTTCTGTTGGTTCTTCCAAAATAGCTCCCTTGATTGATCTAGGAGTTAATTTTAAAGACGAGAGATAAGATCTATCTAAAAAAGCTTCGAATTGAACTTCAAAATTTGCAGCTTTGGCTTCTTTATGCAACGCTGAGCCATACATAGTATAGACAATTAAGGGTTGACTAAAAAAAGACAAACTTCGTACAAAGGCCTTCGCGAGATTTTGATTATGTAATAAATCATTGTACAAGGCACCGTGAGGTTTAATGTGATTTAAGGTCGCGTTTTCCCTGTTTAAATTTTTAATAAAAAGTTCATACTGACCATACCATTGAGCTATTAATTCATCTGAGGAAAGTTGCATAGAAAGCCTACCAAAGTTTTCACGATCTTGATAAGAGGGGTGCAATCCAATTTCATTTTGATTCTCAAGAGCAAAATTGATTGCTAAACTTATCGTAAAGTCATCTCCGGCATGACCTCCACAAGCAATATTAACAGCACTAACTTTTGAAAACAATTGAGTTTCATCAACTATTCCTTCGCCCACGTCTAAATTGATGTGTATGTGATTTTTTAAGGAATCCATTTTAAAATATACGAGTAGCTAATAAAAGAGTTAGTGCAGCAAATAAAAATCCAAAAATGTTCTGCAGCCAAGAGTTTCTGAATTCTTTTTCAATTCTATTCGAATTGAGAACAATCAGTAGCATTACAATTACAATAGGTAGTAGTATACCATTAGAAATTTGTGCAAGTTTAATAATCTCAATCGGTGTACTGCCTAAAATAGAGAATAACAAACCTGAAAAAACAACTAATATCCAGGTCATCGTATACCAGAGATTAGACCTTTGCCCATTGTATAAGTCTTTAGTAATTAAAGCAGCAGCGAGAGGTGCTGTTATTGCTGAGCTCAAACCTGCTGCGAACAATCCCAAACTAACAATAATTACAGCATATGATCCGAAAACGGACTGCAAAGCAAAAGACATGTCTGTTGCATTAGATACTTCTGAAACATTATTAATATATCGAGATGTTATCAAAATACATATTGAAATAAACCCTCCAAGTACAATGCTTAAAAGTGTATCCAACCTAACTTTATTTAAATCTTGAGAATTTAATTGTTCCATTTGAACTAGGGAGCTGTGCAAAAACAAATTATAAGGTACAACTGTAGTTCCTATCAGTGCCAATATAGTTGACCAAGAGCCAGAAGGAACATTGAATGTAAAACTTCCCAAAATGATTTCAGAAATAGAAGGTTTTAAGCTTACTACCGCAATAACGAATGAAAGACTCATCATAAAAACCAAAGTCATTAAAAGCAATTTGATCCATTTTAATTTTTTAAGCCAAAGAATAACAACAATGCCAAAAACTAAGATTAGTAACATTAGAAGTTCATTAACTTCTGAACCGAATATTCCTTTGAGGCCTAAAAGTGCTCCATTAATATTTCCAGCTTCATAAGCTGAATTACCAATTATAATAGCACAGCTAATAACTATAGATAATATCCATTTGACGTATTTTGAACCTCCCATTTGAACCATGGATTTGGCCAACCCTTGTTTTAATACCAAACTGATTCTTATGGCCATTTCCTGAAAAAAATAAGTGGCCATAACACTCAATAATAGCGCCCATAATAAGTTTAACTTAAAGTAAAAACCAGCCAAAGTGCAAATAGTCAAAGTACCAGGACCAATAAAGGCCGCGGTCACAAATAAACCTATTCCCCGAGATTTAAATTGCATTTGGTCGAATTGTTAATTATCGCGATACCAAAAGAAGAATTCTTCTGTTATAATTGGTGTAAATCTACAAGAATGAATTCATTTTGTTCGGCATGCAATCCGAAATTTAACCAGGATACTATAAATTTTAAAGATTTAAATCACGTTTACCTCTGCAGGAAACACAAAAAATTATTTGAAAAATTCCAATTGGATAAAGGTCTATCTTCTCAAACCATTCGCGTATACTTTATGCTTCTTAAACACAATTTTAAACCTGAATTAGGCCATTGGAACGGAAAAGAAATTGTTGATCTGGCACTCTCGCGACTAGGCCTTTATTTTAATGTTGTAGAAAAAGAAAACAATGAAAAATCATGTCGCATGATTTATAAAGGCAACTTGCATCAGTCCAGAAAAATAATTGAAATACCAAGTAGCGACTTAGAAGAAAATTTCGAGGAGACTTTTGAGTGGTTGATTCAAATGATTATCAATTTAAAAGAATCAAACTTTAAGGTGCCCATGTGATCGCTTTAGATAATTGATATTCATCAATTTGTTCTACGAATTTAAAGTCGGCTATACTTCGCGCCAGTTGTAAAATCTTTAGCTGCCTTCTAAAACTCCAACAATTAGTCTCAACTGCCTCTTTAAACAAGGAAGCTGCTCCTTTTGTTTTTCTACAAACCTCATATGTTTGTTGGGTGTTTAATCTTGAATTCAGCCCTCCTCCTACTTTAGCATTTCGATTTAATTTAAATTCTCGAGCTTCGTTAATTTCTTCACTCATTTTTTTAGAATGCTTTAGAAGTTTGATAAACTCTTTTTGTCGGTCAATCGCAATTGGATTCAAATACACGCACAAATCAAATCTTTCAATTAATGAAGGTGAAATTATTTTTGGATACTGGTCTATTTCTGATACATTGAATCCAGTAACACATTAAAAATCAGCAGGAAGGGTTATACTTTGATTTCCTTTTTTTAGTTGAATTATTCGATGGTCTAATAGGTTTTGTAAGAGTCGCAAAACGTCTAATTGAAAATAATTGAGTTCATCCAAAAATAGCACTCTTCCGTGAGCAAGTGAAGCCTCTCCAGGAATTAATTTGCCTCGCATACTACCTTTAAGTCCTGCTCTAGTAATATTATGGTCTGGTCGTCTAAAAGGGATTTGTTTATACTCAAATTCCTTAAATGCAATTCCATTGAAGAGGTCATATATTCCTAAAATTTCACTCTTATCTATATGATCAATTCTGGTAGCTATACTTGGTATACGTTCAGCTATCATACTTTTACCTAGACCAGAATCGCCTTTTAAGATAAGATGATGTTGACCTAAAACTGCCACCTGTGCAGCGTTTACAGCATCTTCTTGATTGATAATTTGACAAAAATCAAGATCTGTTTTCGTTCCAATGAGAAATTCTGGTTTACAAAAAGCTTCATTTTCTTTTTTTTCAGTTTTTAAAAAACGTATTACCTCATTAATATTCTTACAGAAAACTAATTTTTCTTGATTCAAATGTGTACAACGATCTCTTGCTTCGTAAGCTAGAACGATATACTCAAAATCACTACTGATCATTTTTTGAATACAATTGACGTACCCTTGATTAGCCTTTAAATCTCCATTTAAAGTCAATTCAGATAAAAACAAAATACGTTCAGGCTTTAAAGTGGTTGTGATAAGCTCTTTTGCCATAAGAATATCCATAGCAATAGGCAAATCAAAGCCCATTCCTGTTTTAGGTAAATCAGAAGGACTAAGATTAATGATAATTCGCTGACCTGATACTTTGAAAGAATTAAAATGCAGTGCCGTAAGGATTCGGTGTTTACTCTCTCGTACAACTCTATCGGTAAGGCCTATAATTTTAACCCCATAACCCCGACTCAAACTTATTTGAACCTCTACCTTATAAACCTCGAGACCTACATTCAAACAGGAATTAATTGTCACCATTTTTTACCACAAATAAGCGGTCTAATCATGAAAAAATAAATCAGGGCTTTAACAGAAGTTTTCGATTAGCTGAAGTTTTTATGACTTCATGATTCATAAGCATTTTTCGAAACTTACCTTGATTATACATTTGGGCTTGATCGCTGTAATGCTCACTAAAAACATTACCAGACTGACCTGTAGGTAAAATGCTCAGTCCATCCTCTATTTTTGACATATCCAGTATTCTCCTAGTTGAAGGACCGATATTAACATCAAAATAAGAGTTTGTTACGTAATCAAATTGTAAATTATTTATAACCTCTTTAGATCCTGCTACCTCAAATGGGCCAACATTGAACCACTTGCGAAGAAGAGTGTTAGCCGAAAATGCGTGTTTATGCTCAAGCACATGAAGTTTACTCCAATACCATCCTTCTGTATCCTTATAAAAATCAGATAATTCATCAAAAGCCATTAAAAAAGAGTTTGTTACCAATTCAGAGGCTGTTTCGGGTTTAGGTGTGTGTATGTTATCCCACCAAACAGAATTCGGATTAACTAGAACACCAGGAATAGACCTTTTAAACACATGGGTGTTTTTAAAGACTTTATAGGGTTCTTCACCTATTTCATCCTCAAATACAAGCACTAAGAGGTGACTTAACCATTTGTGATATAAACTAGGACTTTCATCAGTTGCACTATGTGTTCCAGTCCAATTTTTTAAGGTATTCAACTTATCTTTCTGAACATAAGATAATTTTTGAACGTCTAAAAATTGAACTAATGTAGAAATGACATTTGCTGCGGAAGTTGATTTATTATCTAAAATCATTTCCTGCATGGTTTCAAAGTTCATTTTCTGATTGTCTTCGAGTATAGACACTATCCGTTTAGCTCGATCTTCAGGTAAATAATAGCCTGGATAATAATATCCCAAACCTGTAGAATCCACTTGATTATTTGCACTGTACACATAATTCCAAGGCGGGTTTATTGCGGATGGATTTTTTTCAAATGGATAATAGCCTTTGATCTGATGCAATGAATCCTGACCACTGAGAATAAACTTGGTAGAAACGTTTGAATTCAGTTGATAGAGACGACCAACCGTCCACCAGGCAATATTGCCTTCAACATCACCGTACATCACGTTTAAACCAGGGGCGTGAATTTTATCTAAAGAAGCTTCAAACTCGGAAAAAGAAGTAGCAAAAGAATAATCAAATAAGCCCTCTAAAAGACGATTTTCACCTTTTAAATATTCCCAAGAAATACTAGTAGCATTGTTTTCAACACCATGAATAAGCGATCTTGCTTCTAAAACAGGACCTCTAAAACTACTTTTATGATTAAAAGCTACGTCTTCGGCGTCCTTTACCCTAATCGTATATGATTTATTCGAGTAGGCAAGCGTATCTCCTTTATGATTTCTGTAGTACCCCTCATTGATTTCATCTTCTTGGTAAAAATCGATATCGTCATTTTCAAACATGGTAAGTCCATGAGCAATCGTTCTGTTTTGTCCAATTAGAGGAAAAGGTACTCCTGCCAAAAAGAATCCATATTTCTCGATTTGAGGACTATTCAGATGTGCTTCGTACCAAACTGCTGGTTGTGCAAAAGCGATATGGGGATCATTGGCGAATAAAACTCCCCCAGATTCAGATTTATCAGGAGATAAAACCCAACTATTACTTCCTACAAATGATGGTATCTGCTTTTCGTTTAAACGCTCTAAAACAGTGTTCCAACTTAGGACTTGCTCATAATTTACTGATTTAAAGGAAGGTATTAATGTATTTTGATACGGCATATCAATTGCCAGATCTTTTAAATAGGCATCCCCGTATTCAGCTTTAATCTTTGAGAGTACCGGATCTGTTTTTTGTGCCATTGCAAAACTAAAACTCATGTATCCCAAAATATTATAGACATCCACAAGGTCATACTCTTCTTTTTCAATGCCGAGGATTTTATATTCAATAGGCGTATATCCTGCAGTTATAAAGTGATTAATACCCTCTAAATAAGCATTTGCACGCTGCACAAATTCGGTATCACTCTGGAGCTTACTTACCGTTTCAATACTATTTTCTGCAATACCAAGGTTTAGAAAAAACTTATCGTTTTCAATAAATTCAGCTCCAAAAATTTCAGACAAACGACCGCTTGCCACTCTTCTCAAAAGCTCCATTTGCCAAAGGCGTTCCTGCGCATGAATGTATCCTAGTGTATTAAACAAATCGGCATCGTTTTCTGCATAGATGTGCGGAATTCCATAATCATCAAAATAAACCTCTGTCTCTTGATCTAATCCAATCAATTCTAATTGTCCTTGGTAAAGTGGTGTATTGGTGTTTACCCAAATCTTCAATAGAATTGCCACAAGCAGCAGTAATCCTATTACACTAAAAAATACTTTTCTCAAATTCATATTTTGCTTTATTGTTTTGAATTGCATCATTAAGCCACCTAAAGTAACTTTCTGAATCTGTGTATTGAATAGGTGAATTTAAGATTTGGTATTCCGGAGAAATAAGTACGTAAAATGGCTGAGACAAGTATCCAAAGTTAAGCACTTGAAAGGCGCTCCACTTATCTCCGATAGTTCTTATTTCTTTTTGATGGTTTTCTCTGTAGGAAACTACAAATTGTTCTTCTTGGGGGAGTTCAGTCCTATCATCTACGTAAAGTGAAATTAAAACCACTTCGTTTTTTAACAATTCGTATACCTTATTTTGTCTCCAAACATCATTTTCCATTTTTCTGCAATTAACACAAGACCATCCTGTAAAATCGAGAAGAACAGGTTTGTTTAGTCGTTTAGCCTCTGCCATTCCTTCATCAAAATCTTTATAACAATCTAATCCCAATGGACATTGCTCTTCGTTATTCGAAGAAATACTGTAAAAATCAGGAGGGATGAATGCTCCAACCAAAGCGACATTGCTCTTATTGAGCAATCCATTTGACAAATTAAGGGTAAATAAAAGCAGGCTTGAGTAAATCAAAACCCAAACTCCTTTTTGAAGATTTTTAAGCGTTTTAAAATTAATTTTAAGCATCAAGTAAATCAGTAATGCCATAGTGATTATGATCCAAATGAGGAGAAAGATTTCATAGTATAAAATACCCCAACCACTCACTAAATCAGCGTTAGATAAGAATTTGAACGCCAAAGCAAGTTCAATAAATCCCAATACTCCTTTGGCTGTATTCATCCAAGCACCAGACTTAGGAAGCGCTTTCAATCCATTGGGAAACCAGGCAAACAAACCAAAAGGAATCGCGAGTGCCAATCCAAAACCAAACATCCCTAAAGTCAAATTCATAGCAATCTGACCACCCACTAGCGCAGTTGAACCTAGAAGTCCACCCAGAACAGGACCAGTACACGAAAAAGAAACGATAACCAGAGTTAAAGCCATAAAAAAGCTGCCCGCAAATCCAGAAAATTTACTGCTGTAACTATCTAATCGTGTACTCCAACTCGAAGGAAGGTTTAATTCGAATAAACCAAAAAGTGATAGCGCAAAGAGCAGCAGCAACAAAAAGAATAAAAGGTTGAGATAGACATTGGTCGCAATGCGATTAAAAAATTGAGGATCAATACTGTCATAAATATGAAAAGGCAGACTCAACAAAATAAAAATCAAAACAATACTTGTACTGTAAAAAAGGGCGAGCTTTTTTGTTTTTCCTTTGTTCTTATCTGAGGAAAAGAAAGAAACTGTCAAGGGAATCATTGGGAAAACACAAGGCGTGAGCAGTGCAATAAGTCCTCCTAAAAACCCCAACAATATTAGGGATAAATCAAAGGGTTGAGACCCTGTCTCTTTACTTTGGGAGTCATTGAAACTACCATTTTTTAGAGGAATAATTAAACGCTCATTTTGGTTTATTTCTTCAGTAAAATTAGCAGTGCTTTGTTTTTTAAGCTTTGGGTTTATCACAAATTCAATACGCTCTTCCCCTGGAATACAAACCTCTTTACACACCTGATAATAAACCATAACTTCAACGGAGTATACCTCTTGAAGTGGTTTAATTTTTTGGGTGAAAACTGCTCTTTTTTTGAAAAAGCGTTCGTCAACCTTAAAAACATCGGAATAGGCCGTTTCGGTTTCGCTTTCTTCGGTTTTTCCAAGCAGCTCATAAACTACTCCTGCATCTTTAAATTCTAGTTCTGTTGGAAGACTTCCTCCTTCAGGTGTAAATTGAGAATACAAATGCCATCCGTCTTCAATAAGAGTTGTAATCTGAAGGCTGTAAATAGAGTCAGATTCTTGAATCAGCTCCTTACTCCATTGCAATGGAGGCGTAGTAAATTGTCCTAAAAGGCTAACACTATTTAGGAAGAGAAGAGCTCCCAGAAGTCTTTTTCTAAACATTCTATTTTTAAAATATTTTTTGTTTTTGAGGTAATTCTACTTCTGTGGTCCATTCGAAAAGGGACAACCCAAAGCAATTCATCACCATCAAATAGTAATGGTATATACATTTTTAAGGGGCCTTGAATGCCGATATCCTTTAAAAATTTGGAGACTTTTTTCTTTTTAGTCATTCCCAAAGGATAAAAATAGTGCAAAGCCGACAAAGACTGAAGATTAAAGTCTCCTTTGAGCGTTTCTTGATCGACATAAATAGAGCTATTATCTGTGTATGTTACCTCCTCCTCTGTTACTTCAGTTATCGAAAAAAGGGAATTCATATCAAATAAATCAGGCTTAGTCTGATTAGAGAGCTGATATAGTGATTGACCCGACTTGAGTAAGAGTTGATCTTTTTGATCATTTTCTATGAATTTACCACCTTCAGCTTGTAACAACTGTTTCAGGTCTGGAAGATGAGAAAACCCTTCTGGCCGAAAAATTGAATCTAAAAGTGTTTCAAATGGAATGAGCTCTTCAATCTTTTGTATATCATATTTTTTAATTTCCTTTTTTTCTGTCATCACTACACTTAGAATTTGAGCTCTGTGCATTTCAACAATACTACTGTCTCGTTTTAAGTGCTCGAAATTTTGACTAAAATTCGATCGATAATTCTCTTCTATTTGGGCAAGAACGGGCAGTAATTCTAGTCTTATTTTATTGCGTAGGTAGGTTGCTTTTTGATTAGAGGCGTCTTCTCTCCATTTCAGTTTATTGGTCTGGGCGTACTGATGAATTTGTTTCTTATCATAATTAAGTAAAGGTCTTATAAGGTCATCTGATTCTGAAATACCACTCAATCCTTTAACTCCAGTTCCTCTGAGTAGGTTGATAAAAAAGGTTTCTATTTGATCGTCTAAATGATGTGCGGTACACAAAATACTGTTCGGAATAGATTCTTGAATCCTTTTAAAAAAAGTGTATCGCAGGTTTCTAGCCGTCAATTGTATGTTTTGGTCGGTGTTGCTTATATCCTCCACTAAGACATGACAGTTAACGCCCAACTGTTTCGCAAGTTGTTCTACATGCTCCTGATCTAAATCACTGTCAAGACCTCTTAATTTATAATTGACATGAATCAAACTAAAATTCAGTTCAAGTATTCCAAAAACATGAGCTAAAGCAGTGCTGTCAATACCTCCGCTACAGGCCAATAACAGGTGTTTTTCTCTGTATGGAGTGAGGATTTCTCGAAGATGGTCTAGATTCAATGTCATTTCACTACAAAGTTAGGTAACCAAGTGCTTTTATTTATTTTTGATTCAAATTTATCCGTATTGAAATCAGTTCAGCGATTATACTACATTGACGCCATAAGAGCCTGGGCGATTTTAATGATGCTTCAAGGACATTTTATCGATGGTTTGTTAGATCCTGCTTTTCGTGACAAAGAAAATGAACTTTTTTCGTGGTGGTTGTATTTCAGGGGTATTACAGCTCCCGTTTTCTTTACAGTTTCCGGTTTTATTGTCTCTTATTTGCTTTTGAGCAACAAAGCACAAAATCATCAAAATCCAAGAATTAAAAAAAGCCTTAAAAGAGGTATTGAACTCATTTTTTATGGTTACTTACTGCGATTAAGCTTCGGTGGCTTATTTAAAGGCCAATTGTATAACGCTTTTTATCAGGTGGATGTGCTGCACTGTATTGGACTAGCATTGTTATCGATAGTATTATTGTACAAAGTTCACCTTTGGCTTTGTGATTTAGGTCTAAAATGGGCTTATGCAATAATTCAGCTCAGTATTGTTCTTTTACTTTTTCTAGGCGAGCCTTATTATAAAACGATTGAATATGAGTACTTGCCAAAACTTTTTGCAAATTACCTCAACAAGGCGAATGGATCTGTTTTTACTATTATTCCATGGTTGGCATACAGTAGTTTTGGTGCTTTGTTATCGCAAGTGTACCTGCGCTTTCAAAACAAGCCTTATTTCTATCCCTTCTTTATTTTAAGTAGTTTACTATCAGGATTACTACTGATTCACTACTCTAGTGAATTTTTTACTGAATTGATAACACTTCATTCGACCTTCGGTTTTCTGCAAGAAGTAGTGAATAATAACTATTTGTTTATTAGACTTGGGGATGTTCTTATCGTTTTTGCGGTCTTTGCCAGCTTAAGAGGATTGGCCCAATACAAAATCATTGTGAAAATAGGACAGAGTACGCTTACCACCTACATCATTCACTATATAATTCTTTACGGAAGTTTTACCGGCCATGGATTGTATAGATTCTACAAAAAGTCACTCAACTGGCTAGAAGCAACAACATATGCACTACTCTTTATGTTGATATGTACACTTTCTGCTGTGGTATATCATCATTTCAAACCAAGGCTAAAAACATGGATTACATGTGTAAAGCACGATTTTCTGAAGCGGCTAAAGCAGCTTCTTTAACAGCTTCAGCATAGGTAGGATGCGCATGAGACATTCTAGCGATATCCTCTGCGGATGCTCTAAATTCCATGGCGGTAACACCTTCTGCAATTAGATCTGCACAACGTGCACCTATCATATGTATACCTAATACCTCATCTGTTTTGGCATCGGCCAATATTTTTACAAATCCGTCTATATCCATGCTTGCTCGAGCTCTTCCCAGTGCACGCATTGGAAACTGACCACTCTTATAATCGCGTTCTTGTAGTTTTAATTGTTCTTCAGTGAGGCCTACAGAGGCAACCTCTGGCCAAGTATAAACTACGGACGGAATTAAATTATAGTTAATGTGTGGTTTTTGATCTGCCATAACTTCAGCGACAAAAACACCTTCTTCTTCAGCTTTGTGAGCTAACATGGCGCCTTTAATGACATCACCTATGGCATAAATATGTGCTTGCTCGGTTTGTAAGTGATTATTTACCTGAATTCGTCCTCTTTCGTCAGTAGAGAGTCCAGCATTTTCTAATTGTAATCCTTCGGTATTGGCTACTCTTCCTACAGATACTAAGGCGTAATCAGACTCAAACTCATGTGTGACGCCTTTTTTATCGTCAGCAGAGACCAAAACCTTATCTCCGACACGTTTCACCTCTTTTACTTGATGAGAGAGGTGAAATTTAATTTTTTGCTTTTTGAGGGATTTCATAAGCTCTTTAGAAAGAGCCGCATCCATTCCAGAGATAATACGATCTGCATATTCTATGACCTCTACCTCAGACCCTAGTCTTTTATATACTTGACCGAGTTCTAATCCAATAACTCCACCGCCTATTACCACTAATTTTTTAGGAATTTCATTGAGCGAAAGGACTTCTGTAGACGTAATGATACGTTCGTGATCTAAAGTAATAAAGGGTAAATTTCCGGGTTTAGAGCCCGTAGCTATAATGTATTTTGCCGCTTCAACCTCTTCAACGACCTTATCACCTTGAACTATTTCAAGCGTTGAGACTGATTTAAAACGTCCAAGACCTCTAATTACTTCGATTTTATTTTTATCCATCAAAAACTCAATTCCTTTTGTCGTCTGATCTACAACCTGTTGTTTTCGATTGATCATCTGAGGAAAATCAAGCTCAACCTCTCCCTTTATTTTGATGCCATGTGTTTCAAAATGTTTCAAGGCATCTTCGTAATGATGTGAAGAATCTAAAAGTGATTTTGAAGGAATGCAACCTACATTTAAACAAGTACCTCCCAAGGTATTTTCCTTTTCAATCAATGCTGTATGCATTCCAAGTTGAGCGCAGCGAATTGCAGCTACATATCCTCCAGGTCCTGAACCTATTACAGCGACTTCAAATTTTTTCATGTGTGTGTTTCATTTATCAGCATTCAAAAGTACAACAGAAATAACTATTATTTAAGTTGATAACTACAATGTATCCTCTGAAATTGTAATAATTGAAGTAATAAAAAAGGGCCTCTAAAGTAGAGGCCCTTTTTTATTCATTCGTAAATATGATTTTACATACCAGACTGCATCACACTAACAGTGTTCATATTTGCAGAACTTATGGTGACATTAGATGAATGTTCCATTCCGTATTGCTGTGTAGTAATTGAATTCATATCAGATTGTGCATCAATCAAATTGTTTGACCAATGTTGGCTCCCTTGTTGCACAGTGAAAATTGAATTCTTATTTGAATCTTGTACAACTTTGTTAAACGCCTTGTTCTTCAGGCCGTTTTGCGAGACCATCACTGAGTTTTTATCAGAGTTTCCTCTAACTCTTAATCTAGACCTGTTTTTTGTTCCAACTTGCTCAACTAAGGCTAGGTTTTTATCTGATTTTCTCACAATGTAAGATGTTGATTTATTACTATCTCCTGTTTGTCTTAGTGCTAAAAGGTTTTTATCTGATTTATTCCAGATTTGGATATCAGCATAGTTATCCTTTCCATTTTGTTGTGCAAAAACAGCGTTGAAATCTGATTTGTCATATATATCCATATAATCCATAGTATTTCTTTTACCATTTTGTTGTAAAACAGACAAGTTATAATCTGATTCATCCCATGTATTTAGGTAGGCGTAATTTGCTCTACCATTCTGCTGAACGATAAGTGCGTTGTAATTAGAATCGTCATCAACACCCAAATAATCTAAATCATTTCTCTTACCGTTTTGTTGAAATGCAAGTAAATTGTTATTTGACTTATCATAAACCTCAACATCTGCATAATTTCCTTTTCCATTTTGTTGACCTACAAGAACATTGTAATTGGATTTGTCGCTTACCTCAAAATAATCTAGAGTATTTCTTGTACCGTTTTGTTGAAATGTAAGTAAGTTATAGTTTGACTTATCATAAACCTCAACATATTCTGCATAATTGCCTTGTCCATTTTGTTGACCTACAAGAGCATTGTAACTAGATTTTTCGCTTACCTCAAAATAATCTAGAGTATTTCTTGTACCGTTTTGTTGTAGTGCAAGTAAGTTGTTGTTTGACTTATCATAAACCTCAACATCTGCATAATTGCCTCTTCCATTTTGTTGACCTACAAGAACATTGTAATTGGATTTCTCGTATACGTTAAAATAGTAAAATTCATTTCTTGTACCATTTTGCTGTGCTAGAAGTAAGTTGTTGTTTGACTTTTCGTAAACCTCAACATCAGCATAATTGCCTCTTCCATTTTGTTGGAGAGCCATTAGATTCTCGTTAACCTTATCACTGGCAATAACATAAGCTGTATTACTTCTACCGTTTTGCTGCATGGCCAAGAAATTCTTATCTGCATTATATTCTGCATATACCTCTGCGTAGTTTCCTCTGCCATTTTGTTGGGCTACAGCTATATTAGCGTCTGAACCAGAGTAAGCTCCTAAGTACTCTAGTGAATTATTTCTGCCATTTTGTTGACCTACAAGAGCATTGTAATCAGACTTATCAATAGCCTCAACAACTGCATAATTACCTTTTCCATTTTGTTGAGCAGCAACAATATTGTTATCTGACCTGTCATAAGCTTCGACATAGGCTTCATTTCTTGTACCATTTTGTTGTGTCAAAACAACATTCTTATCTGAAGAATAAACTGCATCGACAATTGCATAATTACCTCTACCATTTTGTTCCAATGCCAAGATGTTCTTATCTGATCCATCATCTGCTGTGTAGACCTCTGCATAATTACCTCTACCATTTTGACCAGCATACATAAGGTTTTCATCAGAATAGTCATCTGCGTAAACATAAGCCTCATTATTTCTACCATTTTGTTCCAATGCCAAGATGTTCTTATCTGATCCATCTTCTGTATAGACCTCTGCATAGTTACCTCTACCATTTTGACCGGCATACATAAGGTTCTCATCAGAATCGTCATATGCCCCTAAATATTCAATGTAATTTCTTTTACCGTTTTGTTGACCAATAATTAAATTTCGATCTGAATTGTCATAAGCGGTAGCTTCATACACTTCATTTGATCTTCCGTTTTGACCCACTGCAACTAAGTTTCCATCACTGTTAATACCGGCATGAATAGAGAAAATATCATTGCCCTGCCCGTTTTGTTCTGCATAAATGATATTCTTATCGGCATCGGTTGTTGCATCAGCAGAAAAAATGTCATTTCTCTTTCCGTTTTGACTAACGGCAACTATGTTTTGATTGGAATTATCGGTGGCATAAACTCTGGCCTCGTTTCCTCTACCATTTTGTGATCCAGCCACAATGTTTTTATCACTACCAGCCTCAGCATATATGTCCATGTCATTTCTTTTACCATTTTGACTGACAGCAACTAAGTTTTTGTCAGATTTTTTAGCATTGGCCTTGATGACATTTGATCTTCCACTTTGACTAGTTAACACCAAGTTTTTGTCTGCATTGACAACCTTTAGATCCTGAGTGTTGTACTTACCAACTGAGGATAAGCCCACTGCATTTTTAGAAGATCCCTTCTTAATGCGTGATTTAATTTCATTTTGCTTACCATATTGATATGAAGCATAAAAGTTCTTGTTAGAATTAGAATTAATTTCTAAATCTGAAGAATTTTCATTTCCAGTTTGTTGGATAAACACAGCATTTTGATTACTGTCATTTACCTCAACATATGATTCATTAATCTGTGCCAGTGCAGGAAGTGCGATAACCACCAAAAGGCAAGACATGAGATTTTTTAATGATTTCATTCTTATTTCGTTAAAGTTCTATACTACTAATTAAAAAATCTTTCATAAAAAGTCAAAGTAGTTCTAGACCTAAATTGCAATAAAATCGTTAAAAAACACATTATCAAAGCCTTGACTTTGATTTTTAAATGACTTCTTTTTCTTACTACAAGAGCCCACTATTTCAAAGTAAATAGATAATTATGAACGTAATGTAGTATTTCATTATTCGCACAAATCAATCAGAGAATGAGTACGAAGTTTAATTTTCTGAATATCATTTAAGCTAGTACTAATGCCTAAAACAAGGTACAATCTATTCAAATATTGTGCTTCTAGTCGTAATAGAACATTTGATGAAGCCACTATCAAACTTAGATAAATTGATAAAAATATACCAAATAGTATATAATCATTCTAGGACTATAAAATAAGTACTCTTCGGATTAAGTTCATTGTACAAGAAATGATTTAAACTTGGTTGTGCAAAACTTTAATTACTCTAACTTGCAATTAAATCGATTAACAGCACTACACCCTAATCTTAAGCCTGTTATAGCACAAGTCTACTTTTCTCACAATCTTCTAGATCTTACAGGATTTATACTCCTATAGGAATTTCATTTCTCATTCAATTCCGTTGAAGATTCTAGGTAATTTTAATTAAATCGTATACTCATGATTTGTTTGATTTTATAGAAAAAAAGAAAACAATTAAGATGTTTAAAAATCTAGTTACTTTTATAAAAATATAAGAAAATGAAACCTTACAGTACACCATGGTACTTTGGAGAATTTGGCGGTGTTAACCCTTCTATCTCAGATTCTTCTACCTATACTTTTTTAAGTTCACAAAAAATGCAGGATATGTTTGAAGGCAATGCTGACGGATGTTATTTATACTCTCGTCATTCTAGCCCCTCTAATATCTATCTTGAAAAAGCAATGGCCAAATTAGAGCTTACAGAAGCCTCTCAGGTTTTTGCCAGTGGTATGGGAGCGATTAGCGCGAGCATCATGCAACTCTGCGAAAAAGGGTCCCATATCATCGCATCAAGAACAATCTACGGAGGCACCTACGCCCTTATGAAAAATGTGCTTCCCAATTTTGGCGTAAAAACAAGTTTTGTCGATATATCAGATATTAAGGCTGTAGAACAAAGTATAACGGTTCAAACCAAAATTATTTATTGTGAGACGGTTTCTAATCCCCTTTTAGAAGTAGCAGACCTGAAAAAGCTTGGAGAAATTGCAAAAAAACACGGTTTACAACTCATCGTTGACAATACCTTTAGTCCTCTTAGTATTAGACCTGCTGAATTTGGAGCTTCTATTGTCATTCATTCTTTGACAAAGTACATCAACGGTAGCAGTGATTGTTTAGCAGGAGTAGTATGCGCCTCTGAAGAGTTTTGTGCATCGCTCATAGATGTGAATACGGGTTGTGCGATGTTGTTTGGAAGCACTTTGGATAGCTTTAGAGCGGCATCTATTTACAAAAACATCAATACCCTTGGCGTCAGAATGCAAAAACACAGTGCTAACGCTTTATATCTAGCACAGAAATTGGAAGAAGCTGGTTATAGAGCCATTTATCCTGGATTAGTATCTCACCCCGATCACGAGTTAATGACTCAAATGATTGATCCATTAATTGGTTATTCTGGAATGTTAACTCTTGATGTACACAACAAAGAGAATGCCTATAAATTAATGGAAGACATGCAGGCTAAAGAATTAGGCCTTCTGGCAGTGAGTTTGGGCTACCACAAAACCTTATTCTCAGCTCCTGCAAACAGCACTTCATCTGAAATTCCTGTGGAAGAACAAGAAGAAATGGGAATGACCGATGGACTCATTCGTTTTTCTATTGGACTCGATTTAACTATAGAACACACTACAGAAGAGATTTTAAAAAGTCTTAAAAACATTTTATAAGCGTATTTACACCTAACCCTATGAATACTAATCGCAAAGAAATAAACCTCAAAGCGGCACTCTTCCCCATTGTCATCTTAGTAGGATTACTGTCATACAATGTCTTTGTGTACAAAGACAATGCACTAAACGGTTCTAATCAATTTATTCTTTTAATTTCTGCGGCTATTGCTGCCTTATTGGGCGGTTATTACGGCCACAGTTATAAAGAAATGCTCGAGGGAGTTTCTGAAAACGTGAGAAGTACCACAACGGCCTTCTTAATACTCTTAATGGTTGGGGCACTCTCTGGCACTTGGTTAATTAGTGGAATCATACCCGCAATGATTTACTACGGTATTCAAATTTTGAATCCCACGTTTTTCTTGGTGGCATGTGTTATTATCGCTGCTCTCATCTCTGTTGCAACCGGGAGTAGTTGGACCACTTCAGCTACAGTAGGTATTGCTTTGGTAGGTATAGGTGGCACACTTGGCGTTCCGCTTGCCATGACAGCAGGGGCAATTATTTCAGGTGCTTATTTTGGAGATAAGATGTCTCCGCTTAGCGACACGACCAATTTAGCACCAGCAGTCGCAGGAGGAGAATTATTTGATCACATTAAGTATATGACCTATACCACCGTGCCTTCAATAAGCATAGCCCTTATTTTCTTTTTTATTTTGGGATTTGGTATTGATGCGACAGGTGAGGCAGATATCAGTGCCATTTTATTGGATATTAAAAAGACATTTAATGTTAGTCCACTGCTTTTTCTAGTTCCTATTGTTGTGGTTGTTTTTATCGTAAAGAAAGCGCCTCCACTTCTTGCGCTGCTTGTTGGAACTCTTCTCGGTGGAGTATTTGCGATACTATTTCAACCTGAGGTCATCATGCAGGTCGCTCAAGTAGATCAAATGAGTTTTCAAGCGGCTTATCAAGGAGTCATCAATGCCATAACTGTAGATACTTCAATTTCAACTTCAAATGCCATTTTAAACGACTTGTTTAATTCTGGTGGAATGAAAGGAATGCTCGGAACCATTTGGCTCATCCTCTGTGCTATGGTATTTGGAGGAATCATGGACAAAATTGGAGCCTTGAAAGTAATCACAACAAGCCTTCTAAATGTTGCTCAAACTACATTTGGACTATTTGCAAGTACTGTCACCAGTTGTTTAGCACTTAATTTAACTGCTTCTGACCAGTACTTAGCTATTGTTGTTCCAGGTAAGATGTTTGCATCTGCCTATAAAGACAAAAATTTAGCACCTGAAAATCTAAGTCGAACGCTAGAAGATTCGGGAACAGTGACTAGTGCAATTGTACCTTGGAATACCTGCGGAGCTTATCACAGCAGTGTTTTGGGAGTACCTGTAATAGATTATATGGCCTTTGCCGTTTTTAATTATGTCAGCCCATTTGTAACCTTACTTTTTGCAGCTCTAAAAATTAAAATAAAAACATTGAAAGCTTGAGTATGTCTTATTTACAAGAAAGAAAACAAGCCTTTAAATACGCCTTTAAAGGACTGCAATTACTTCAAAAAGAAGCTCATTTTAAAATACAATTTTTCGTGGCTATTGCAATCAGTATTATAGGTTATTTCGCTCAACTCAATCCAACACAATGGGCACTACAATTTTCAGCTATATTTTTTGTTTTTATTTGTGAAGGAATCAACACCAGCATTGAAGCGCTTTCAGATGCCATTACCACAGAACAAAATTTCAAAATCAAAATTGCCAAAGATATTGCCGCTGGAGTTGTTTTATTAGCATCCTTTTATGCAATTTTAATAGCAGGTTTCATTTACCTCCCTAAATTTGTAATTCAATTCTTTTAATTGGTATGGCCTCAGGATCTAAAAAAGTATCGAAAAAGAAAAAAATAGAGCAAAAAGCAAAAAGACATAGGCTTTTTGGTGCTTTTCTAATTGTTATAAGTATAAGTCTATTTATTTCTTTTGTCTCTTACTTTCAAACCTGGAAAATTGACCAAAGTGCGATTGACTCCTTCAATAACCGTGGTATTAGTTCTGAAAATTGGATGAAAAAAATTGGCGCCCAAATTAGTCACTTTTTCATTCATAAAGGTTTTGGAGCGGCCTCTTTCATCTTCAATTATCTATTATTCATTACTGGAGGAGTATACATTTTAGAACGATCAAAAGAACGTTTATTCCAAAAATGGTTTTGGGGAAGCGTATTTTGTATTTGGCTTTCGATATTTTTTGGATTTGCCTTTAGCCAAAATCCTATATTATCAGGTGCCGTGGGAATCGAATGGAATCTATTTCTAGAAGAATACATCGGAAAAATTGGGGTCTTTTTCACTTTGATGCTCGGCGCATTTATAATGGCTGTATTGCTGTTTGATTTTAATCCACAAAATACCTTAGAAAAAATTACTCAAAGTTCTTCATTTTTTGAAAAAATAGGAGCCGCAATACACAGAGCTGTAGCAGCTTTACCAAAATTCAAACCTTCAAAATCCACAATTGATTCTATTCAAAATGAAACAGAAGAAATAACCGAAAATCACGAAGAATTCAATCCTGAAACAGAGGAGATAACTGAAGAAATACCACAAATTACATTCGACATAAATGCCTCGAATGATGGCAGGGAAGTGCACCCTCTTTTTGCTTCCTTACAAGAAAATAAAGAGGCAACAGAAGAAAAACCCGCAGAAAAAGAACAAACGACAGAAGATAAAAACAATCCCGAACTAGAATTGGATTTTAAACCTCCAACTATCGAGGAAAGTATAGATCTAAAGGCGAAAGAACTCGTTCAGGAGCATGGCACTTTTAACCCTACTCTAGAGCTTAAAAATTTTCAAATGCCACATCTTGATTTGCTCAAAGACTACTCAGCAAATCAAACCCAAGTCACCATTGATAAACAAAAGCTCAATGAGAATAAAGACAAAATCGTTGAAACACTTAGGAACTACAAGATTGGCATTTCTAATATTACTGCTACCATTGGTCCTACTGTAACTCTTTACGAAATCGTACCAGAAGCAGGAGTGCGTATTTCCAAAATCAAAAATCTCGAAGATGATATTGCCTTATCGCTTTCTGCATTGGGTATAAGAATTATTGCACCAATACCAGGAAAAGGAACTATTGGTATCGAGGTTCCCAATGAGCACCCTTCTATAGTTTCAATGAAATCTGTCATTGCCTCTAAAAAATTTCAAACCACCAAAGCTGAGCTTCCAATTGCATTTGGTAAAACCATTAGCAATGAAACTATGGTTGTTGACTTAGCCAAAATGCCTCATATGCTAATGGCTGGAGCTACAGGTCAAGGTAAATCTGTTGGTTTAAATGCTGTCATTACCTCATTATTATATAAAAAGCATCCTGCAGAAATCAAATTTGTTCTCGTCGATCCCAAAAAGGTGGAACTTACCCTTTACAATAAAATTGAGAGACATTATTTAGCTAAACTACCTGACAGTGAGGAGGCTATTATAACTGATACTACAAAGGTTATACATACACTCAACTCACTCTGTATCGAAATGGATGAGCGTTACGAACTGCTCAAAGATGCCATGGTGAGAAATATTAAAGAGTACAACGAGAAGTTTGTAAGTCGAAAATTAAATCCAAATGAAGGTCACCGTTACTTACCTTACATCATACTGGTTATAGACGAGTTTGCAGATCTAATTATGACTGCTGGAAAAGAAGTAGAAACACCGATTGCTCGATTAGCACAGTTAGCTAGGGCGATAGGTATTCATCTTATCATTGCAACACAACGACCGTCAGTAAACGTAATTACTGGTCTAATCAAAGCAAACTTCCCAGCACGAATAGCCTTTAGAGTCACATCTAAGATCGATTCAAGAACCATATTAGATGCTCCAGGTGCTGATCAACTCATAGGTCGAGGTGACATGCTCTTTACCCAAGGCAGTGAAAACATAAGAATTCAGTGTGCATTTGTCGATACCCCAGAAGTAGATGAAATCACCTCTTTTATTGGAAATCAAAGAGCTTATCCAGACGCACACAAGCTACCAGAATACGTTGATGACAATACTGGCACAATTCTAGATGATAATATTGAAGAAAGAGATAAGCTATTTAGGCAAGCTGCAGAAGTAGTTGTTACTGCACAGCAGGGTTCAGCATCTTTGATTCAAAGAAAACTCAAAATTGGATACAATCGAGCCGGCAGAATTATAGACCAGTTAGAGGCTGCTGGAATTGTGGGTCCTTTTGAAGGAAGTAAGGCTAGGCAAGTCCTAATTCCTGATCTGATTGCCTTAGAAGATTTTTTTAATAACGAAAAACAAGCGTAAATGAAAAGTAAAGTAATTCTAAACCTTTTAATTATTGGATTGTTTAGCAGTACTGTTGTAGCTCAGTCTAAGTCACAAGTTTTACTCGATAAAGTTTCGGATCAAATGGCTCAACACAGCAATTCTAAGGTGGAATTCACTTATCAATTGGATAATAATGAAGCTGACGTTCATCAACAAACCAGTGGAACTGTTGTGATTGAAGGAGACAAATACAAATTGAATTTGTTTGAAACCACACAAATTAATGACGGTCAAAAGGTTTACACCATTATTCCTGAAAATGAAGAAGTTATTATAGAACCCTTTGTAGCCCAAAATACAGAAATTACACCATCTAAAATGTTGACTTTCTACAAAAGTGGATACAACTATATTTGGGACAGTTTAAAGACAATTGGAAAAAAGAAAATCCAATACATTAAGCTCATTCCAAACCAAATCACAGAAGCGACTGAAGTTTTATTAGGTATTGATCTTGGATCCAACCAAATTTTTGAAATTGTTCAAAAAACAACTGAAGGAAGCTCCATAACCATACGTGTTAACTCCTTTGAGAATGACATGGTACTCCCATCAAATACATTTAATTTTAATGGTGAGCAATATGAAGCTCAAGGGTTTTATATCATAGATAATTCGTGAAAATAGTTGACAGCTACATACTCCGTAGATTTCTATTTAATTTCAGCAGTTCGTTCTTAATCTTAATGCTGATTTTCATTTTCCAGTCTATTTGGTTATTCATTGATGAACTAGCTGGCAAGGATCTTGATTTTCAAATCATTGGAAAGTTCCTCTTCTACTACGCCCCAACGATGATGGACAAGGTTCTCCCCTTTACAATATTGTTATCGGGCATTGTAACTTATGGAAACTTAGCCGAACACAATGAGTTTGCTGCAATGAAGGCTTCGGGAATATCCCTGCAAAAGGCAATGCGAAGTAATATATATTTTGTTTCATTTATTGGTGTAATGACCTTTTTTTTAGCCAACAATGTAATTCCCGTCGCAGAGCAAAAAATATACAATCTCAGAAGAAATATAGCCAGAGTAAAGCCCTCAGCAGCTATAAATGAGGGAGTATTCACTGATATAGAAGGGTCTGCTATGAATATAAAGGTTGAAGAAAAGTATGGAGAAAACGATCGCTACCTAAGAGATGTCATCATACACCAAAAATCAGAGTCTGATATTAATACGACAGTTATAAGAGCTGAACAGGGAGAATTTATAAGTGCCGAAGATTCTGATATTCTTCAACTTGTATTGTACAATGGAGATTACTACGAAGAAATTATACCTAAAAAGGGGAAAGAAAAAGAAAAACAACCCTTCGCATCTGCCAATTTCAAAACCTACATCAAGAATATTGACCTCTCCTCCCTTAATGACATGGATTTGGAACGTGAAAACAATATCACAACTGATAAAATGAAAAACATTAGTCGATTGATCAAGGATATTGATTCTTTGAAGAGTGTTAATTTAGAACAGGTTGATGCATTTTCAAACAACATCATAAATCGCCTAGGGGCTTTTCCGGTAATTTTAAAAGAAGAATTAATACAAAGCATTAAAGATAAACCCGATTCCCTAAAGGCTATAGTTGAAAAAACAAACCCCAGAATCAAATCGAGAACAACTCCACAAGGAAAGCTTATCTCTGAGCGCATAAGCATGATACAGCAAGATTCAGTCTTGTTTGCCAAAAACAATCCCGAAGATGAAGTGTTAAAAATAATTCCATCATGGCAAAGAACTCAGGTGGTCTTAGCGGCAAAAAACGATTTATTAGGAATAAAAAATAGCGTTGCGCAAAAGACCTATGAAATAAAACGCAGGTTTGAATTTTACAATAGACATATCATTTCATTTCATAAAAAGTTTGCACTTTCCCTTTCATGTATCATTCTCTTTTTTATAGCGGCTCCCCTAGGTGCAATTGTTCGTAAAGGAGGATTGGGTTTACCTGTGGTATTGGGAGTCCTTTTGTTTATAACGTACCACTTTTTGGGTGTTTTTGCCGAAAATTATGCAAAACAAGGAAATATAAGCCCTATACTTGGCGCCTGGTTGTCGACACTAGTGACCTTTCCACTAAGTATATTTTTGACCTCAAGAGCAACCGCCGATAGAGGATTAGTTAACTTTGGGGAATCTTTAATCAATTTTAAAGATGCCTTTAAATTCAAATTGAAAAAAGAAATTGAAGACTAAACGAATAGAATTAGACCAAATTTCATTAGCTATTGAGGATATTAGGTGTGGAAAGCCTGTCATTGTAGTAGATGATGAGAATAGAGAAAATGAGGGAGACTTTGTGGTGGCTGCTGAAAAAATCACTCCCGAAATCGTAAACTTCTTGGCCAAAGAAGGTCGAGGGCTTATTTGTGCTCCATTAACTGCAAGTAGATGTGAGGAATTAGAGCTACCGATGATGGTATCCAACAACTCTGATCCTTTCAAAACAGCTTTCACGGTATCAGTCGATCTATTGGGAGATGGAGTAACCACTGGAATATCTGCAGAAGATAGAGCAAAAACGATTAAAGCTTTAGTCAATCCGAAAACGAATCCTCAAGATTTGACTAAACCTGGACACATCTTTCCTTTGATTGCGAAGGATGGTGGGGTTTTAAGACGAACAGGGCATACAGAAGCCGCCATTGACTTAGCTCGATTAGCAGGTTTGTCTCCTGCTGGAGTAATCGTAGAAATTATGAATGACGATGGTAGCATGGCTAGACTCCCGGAACTGCGCGAAATTGCAGATAAATTAGATTTAAAACTCATAAGCATTGAAGATTTAGTTGCCCATAGGATGCAACACGATAGGCTTATCAAAAAAATAGATAGCTACCCGATTGAAACCCCTTTCGGAAAATTTAGTTTGCATATTTACGAGCAAACCAATACCACTCAAATTCACTTTGCCCTAAGCAAAGGCCAATGGTCTTCAGAAGAAACCATATTGACTAGAGTTCACCCCTATCGTTCCAATCAAAATATTCTTAACACCCTTTTAGAGCGAGAAGATGAATATCTCATTAAGGCCCTCAAAAAACTTGAATTATCTGAAAAAGGTGCCATTCTATTTATTCATCAAGAAAAAAACGAATCTCATTTTTTACAGCAGTTACTAAATCTCAAAAGCAACTCAGGTAATAGTCCAGAGTCCAAGTCTAGAAAAGTAAAAATGGACCACAAAGATTTTGGAATTGGAGCACAAATGTTGCACGAACTGAATATTAAGAGCTTAAATTTATTGACGAATTCCGAAGGTATTAACCGTGTTGGTCTCAATGGTTATGGCTTGCGTATTGAACAATACACTTCTTTTTAACCTTAAGAAAAAAACCACAATCGAATTGCCATAATCAGAATCATCAAGACTAAAAAGGTTTTGATGAATCCATCCCCTTTTTTTACCGAAACTCGAGAAGAAACCCAAGCGCCCAAGGCATTTCCTAAGGCCATAATTAGTCCCACGGCCCAATTTACCTTATCATTAAAGATAAAAACCAAGAGTGAGGCTGATGAATAAATCAATACAATCATCACTTTGGAGGCATTTACGCGAACAAGGGTCATTTTATGGTAGTAATGAAGAAAAAGAATAATTAAAAATCCAATTCCGGCATTTATAAACCCTCCATATATTCCTAATACAAAGAAAACGGGAATTGAAACTCTTAGCCTTTTACCGTAGAGTTCTTCTATCATTTCATCAGTATTGAGCTTAGGCTTGAATACAATCAATAAAAGAACAACGATCATAACAATGGCCAAAACCCTGTTAAAAATAGCGTTATTCATGTCTACCGCAATTTGAGCACCTATTAAAGCTCCTGTAATCGCAGACAAACCAAGATATATACTAAAAGGTGTTGTACTTACATTTTTACTTCGAAAACCTGCAACTGCCATTGTATTTGAAATAACAATTGCGATACGATTGGTACCGTTAGCCACAGAAGAAGGCAAACCCATAAATATTAGGAAAGACAAAGAAATGACAGAACCGCCTCCAGCGAGTGTATTTATAAAACCAACTGTAAAGCCAACTAAAATTAATAAGGGATACTGATAAATCTCAGCCATACATCAAAAATAGTAGATTACAAGTATATTTAAAGTAAAATAAGTTCTATGGACGCATCTTCTCTTTATACGCTTGTCAACAGCATTGCCTTTTTTGCATGGATTTTTCTCTTTATAGGAACATACAACAAAAACATTCAGCAATGGGTTTTTAGAATCGTTATTTCTGGATTTGCTGTACTTTATACATTTTTACTTTTTTCTGGAATTTCAAATTTTGACATCAATGGGTTTCAAACTTTAGAAGGACTTACAGCAATGTTCGCTGATCAAAATTTAGTACTAACTGGTTGGATTCATTATCTGTGTTTTGATCTTGTCGCAGGAATGTATATTGCGAGAGATGGAGAAAAAAATGAAATACCTCATCTATTTTTAATCCCTTGTCTATTATTTTGTTTCTTTTCGGGCCCTTTCGGCTTGTTAATATATCTGATTATGAGATTATTATACCGTAAAAGCTTTACGTTTTAATCAAACACGAAGTTATAGGTTAGGGCCAATATTGGAGAGTTTAAAACAGCCAATTCATAAGACCCAAGAGGGCTGTCAAGAAAAACCTCAGTATTCAGATTAGCCTGTCTTTGCTCGTAATAGAGATTAAATGGATTTTTTCGGCCTGTAATATTGTAAATAGTAAAGGTCCAATCTCCTACCCATCTTCGATTTACCTTTTTGCCATATTTGACTTTCCAAGAAAAGTCAAACCTGTAATAAGGACGTAATCTTGAGTTATTGCGTTCAATAAAAATAGGAACCGTTAAATCTTGAATGTCTACAATTGAATTAGCCACTGTATAAGGACGACCTGACTGATAGGTTGCATTAAAACTCCACGTGTTGTAAATATCTCCTTCGAGATTTAAGGTTGCATTTAAAATATGAGGTCTATCAAAATCTGAGGCGTACCATTTATTGTTGTTTACTCTATCGCCTAATTTTTCAGCAAAAGACTTTAAAAAACTTCTAGAATAAGTGTAGTTAACCCAACCATTTACCTTTCCTTGGGTTTTAGCCAAGTTCAACTCTACCCCATAGGCCTTTCCATCAGCCTGAATAATTTCATTTTGAATTCTAGGTTCTAAAAAGAAATCAGTTCCCGGTTTATAGGTTAAATTATTCGCTGAGTTTCTGTAATAGGCCTCGATAGAAAAATCTACTTCTCCATCGCGTAGAGACTTATAATATCCTAAACCATACGAATTACTCGATTGAGGCTTGATGATCGCATCACTTAACTTCCATCTCGATGTGGGTAAAGGTGTCGTAGAGTTGTAAATATTTTGCAAGTATTGATGTAGTCGCGCAAAACTCATTTTAATAGAACTATCGTCTGATAGGTTCCAACTTATTCCCAAACGAGGTTCCGCCCCATAGTAGGTCGTATTGAGTTCAAGCTCATCAGTTGCATTAGACTCAAAATCATCAGCATCAAGCTCAAAGCGATTAAATCGCATGCCTATAGAGGTTCTAAGTTTATCAGAAAAAGCAAATTCCATATTGGCATAAGGTGATACTAACAATGCTTTTTCATTTGCCAATTGCACTCCCGTAACGCTTAAACTACTTCCAGGAGCTAAAGTACCCGGTTCGAGATCATATAATATTGATTGTTGCCCGATATAATACTTAAAGCGATCACTAACAGTTTTGTTATATTCATTGTGAAGCGCATGATATCCAATACTTGAAGAATACACCACCTCATTGTCAGAAGCATTATCTGGAAATATTGTCTTTGGATTATATAGACTATTTACGGCTATAGTTTTGAGGTACGCATCATCAGAAAATGAATGTGTCCAATTCAACGAATAATTTGACGTAGAGAAATCGTATTGATTAATGTCAGAATTAATATTATCAATCTTAGAAATCAAATCGAGTTGATAAAAATCATTGGTTCTAAAAGCCGTTAGTGATATCTGGTCATTGACCCCAGCTAAGTATTGTAGTTTAATGGTGGCGTCATAAAAATTTGCCTTACTATTTTGCAAACGCTTTGAAAATAAGGGCAATAAGAAATCTGTAAAGCCTACTCTTGAATGAGCGCCCAGGTATAGTTTATTCGCAATTAAAGGCGTTTGCACCGATAAATGTGATGAGACTATTCCTAAAGAACCTTTTATCTGCGGTTTTTCAACAAAAGGGTTCGCAACTCTCAAATCTAATACCGAAGTTGAACGACCGCCATATCTCGATGGAATATTTGCTCTGTATAAATTAACAGAAGAAACTGCCTCAGGGGTAAATACAGAGAACAATCCGAAAAGGTGCGTTGCATTAAAAACAGGAGCGTATTCGAAAAGAAGTAAGTTTTGATCTAAGGTTCCTCCTCGTACTGATAATCCATTACTGATCTCGCCCGAATTAGTGATTCCTGAAAGCATGGTCATAGACTTGAGTATGTCGTATTCACCAGCAACAGCAGGTAGTTTTTTCATGACTAGTGTATTGATGTAAAGTGCCCCCATTTGTGGAGATTCAATAGATTCCATTAATGATTTTGCACTTAGCACAATCTCTTCAAGTTCTTCTGTTTCTTCATTAACCTCTACTCGAATAAATCGGTCTCGATCTAATCTAATATTTCGCTGCTCAGTGCGATAACCAATGTAAGCTACAGTAATTTTATAATCATCCTCAACCAATTCGATCTCAAAAATTCCTTTTGCATTAGTAACTCCACCGCATTGACAAGGTTCAATAATCACCTCCGCACTTTCTAAAAAAGTGTTCGTCTTAGCATCAATGACCTCGATATTTAATTCAAATTTGTTTTGAGCAAAAGCACCTATACTTAAACTCATGAGCGCTATATAGAGAACCACTTTATTCATTGTCAATCCAATTTTCAGGTTTTATCGCAGTGCGATATCTCGATTCATTACAAGGTGCCAATATGGTAGCTGGCGGCGGATAAGGCGAATTGAGCGTAGGCTCGAATACAACGGGCAAAATAGGTTCAATAGGTAAATCGGTAAGCGTTTCACGTTCGATAAAAACTGCTATAGTCGAGGCAGCTGCCACAGAAAAACGACCAAAAACAAAATCTTCATCATCTAGAACATTTTTCATATTTCCCACTAAAGGCGTAGGAGGAGGTGCATTAAATCCAATATTATTATCCACTAAATCTTTTAGGACCTTGTAGTAACGGTATGCTTCTTCTGACAAAGTCCAAAGCTGTAATTCTACCAAGGCATTCGTTCTGGTATATAGCGGAAGGTTATCCACATAAAAATTTTCAATGTTTAATCCGTCTGAAAATTGATCGTCATACAAAATAATTGATTCTGGAAACCGAATTTTCCAGCATTCAGTATCGCACTGATAATCGAAGTAATCCGGAAAGTTTCTAAATCCAGGAGGTCTGTAACACGAGCCGTCTCTCAAAATTCCGTCATAACAGCGCTCGCAAAATTTTAGGTCTTCTAAAAGTCGATAGGTGAAATAGTAATAATTTGGCACATTGACTGGATCCAAAAAATCAACTCTCATTTGATGACCAGGAATATTTCGCTCCAATTCTTCGTCAAAGTAAAGTTCTGACTCATAATTTATTTGAACATCGTTAATCTCAACAGCATCAACAGTACTTTCAGCATTAGACTCTATTCTTCTTCCATCCGGAAGATCTACAATGAGTTTATAAGATTCTCCAGGATTCACCACAAAATCTGTTGGAGCAACATAACTTTCTCGATCTTCTGAAAACGCTATTTGAACCCCTGTGTCTATGTTCTCTACGCTTACTGACGCTCCTTCTAAAAAAGAGGTTTGATAAATCCCAAATTCAGTAGAAGCCTGTCTTATACTGACAAAACTAATACCTTCAGCGGTAGATGCCAATCCTTCAACAAATAAAATATTTTCAATGTATTGAAATTCAGGCTCCACTGGCTCAATACAAGATTGAGACAATAACGCTAATAGAACAAATGAAAAAAAGTAACGCATAAGAAATACATAAATTCTTTTATTAGACCATTAATTTTTAGGAAGGTTTAAGCCTAAAAAAAGAAAAGCCCCAATTGGGGCTTTCGATGCGGAGAGAGAGGGATTCGAACCCCCGGAGGTTTGACCCTCAATGGTTTTCAAGACCACCGCATTCGACCACTCTGCCATCTCTCCTAATGGGCAGCAAATATAACATTGTTTTTTCTATAAAAGCAAAGAAGCCACTAAAATTGTGACTTCTTTTCAACGAAAAAATATGTACTAAATCTTATTTTACTTCTTCGAAATCTACGTCCTCGACATTATCTGCATCCTCCCCAGATCCTTCAGCACTACTTTCCGCTCCTGAGCCAGCATCTGCTCCAGCTCCTCCTGCATTTTCAGCCTGAGCTTTATACATCTCTTCAGAGGCGTTCTTCCAAGCTTCATTGATTTGGTCTAGAGCAGGTTGAATCGCTTCAACCTCTTTAGTCTCATAGGCCTTTTTCAAAGCATCCAAAGCTTCTTCAATCGGCTTTCTCTTATTATCAGATAATTTATCTCCAAATTCTTTGAGTTGCTTATCTGTTTCAAAAATCATTTGATCCGCCTTATTGATCGTATCGGCCTTTTCCATGGCTTTCTTATCAGATTCTGCATTGGCTTCAGCTTCAGCTTTCATTTTCTCAATTTCTTCTTGAGTAAGTCCTGAAGAGGCCTCAATACGAATATCTTGAGATTTACCTGTCGCCTTATCCGTTGCTGAAACTTTGATAATACCATTAGCATCAATATCGAAAGTCACTTCAATTTGAGGTGTTCCTCTCGGTGCTGGTGGAATACCGTCTAAATGAAATCTACCTATAGTTTTATTGTCACCAGCCATAGGACGCTCTCCTTGGATCACGTGGATCTCAACAGAGGGTTGATTGTCAGCAGCAGTCGAAAACACTTGAGATTTTTTGCTTGGAATAGTCGTATTAGATTCAATTAATTTAGTAGCAACTCCTCCCATTGTTTCAATTCCCAATGAAAGCGGTGTAACGTCTAAGAGTAATACATCTTTTACATCACCTGTTAATACTCCACCTTGTATCGCAGCTCCAACTGCTACAACCTCATCTGGATTCACTCCTTTTGAAGGCGCTTTACCAAAGAATTTTTCAACAGCAGCTTGAACTGCAGGGATTCTTGTAGAACCTCCAACAAGAATAATTTCGTCTATATCACTTTTAGATAATCCCGCATTGGAAAGTGCAGTTTCGCATGGACGAATCGTACGTTCCACTAAATCATTGATGAGCTGCTCGAATTTTGCTCTAGAAAGTGTTCTTACCAAGTGTTTTGGCCCTGAAGCCGTCGCAGTTACGTATGGTAAGTTTATTTCTGTCTGTGCCGAAGCAGACAATTCAATTTTCGCTTTTTCTGCAGCCTCTCTCAAGCGTTGCAGTGCCATTGAATCATCTCTTAAATCAATTGCTTCATCAGATTTGAATTCTTCTGCTAACCAGTCAATAATTTTCTGATCAACATCATCACCTCCTAAGTGCGTGTCTCCATCTGTAGCTAAGACTTCAAAAACACCATCTCCTAGTTCCAAAATCGATACATCGTGTGTTCCTCCACCAAAATCAAAAACCACTATTTTTTGATCTGTAGTTTTTTTATCCAAACCGTAGGCAAGAGATGCTGCAGTGGGCTCATTTATAATTCGTTCTACCGCTAGACCTGCAATTTCTCCGGCCTCTTTAGTCGCTTGACGTTGAGCATCGTTAAAGTAAGCTGGAACTGTAATTACGGCTCTACTTACATCTTGTCCAAGGTAGTCTTCAGCTGTTTTCTTCATTTTTTGAAGAATCATTGCGGAGAGTTCCTGTGGAGTGTAAAGTCTCCCATCTATATCCACTCTTGGGGTATCATTATCACCCTTTAAAACTTTATAAGGGACTCTGTCTACTTCTTTAGAGGATTCAGAAAATTTATTACCCATAAAACGCTTTATCGAATAAATTGTTTTTTCTGGGTTTGTAACAGCTTGACGCTTTGCAGAATCACCAACCTTAATTTCTCCATCTTCGACAAAAGCAATCATAGACGGAGTTGTTCTTTTTCCCTCAGCATTGGGAATAACAACAGGATCATTACCTTCCATTACAGAAACACAAGAATTTGTAGTTCCTAAGTCAATACCTATTATTTTACTCATAGTATTTTAATTCATTTTTTCTATATCACCTATCTCAATCAGTATGCCATTATGATAAAACTGACAAGCTGTCATTTTTTTGAGATTGGATTACAGAAATATTGTAATTTCCACAAAAATCAGGGTGTGTTTAATGAATGTAATAAGCGTATTTGACATGTTTAAAGTTGGTATTGGCCCATCGAGCTCTCACACCTTGGGGCCATGGAAGGCTGCTCAACACTTTATAACACACCTTAGTAAGGAGACAAAATTAAGAGATGTAAAGAGCCTAGATGTGAGTTTGTATGGCTCATTGGCCTTAACAGGAAAAGGTCATGCTACAGACATTGCCCTCTGTATGGGCCTTGAGTCGAAAGATTACAAGCAAATATCGACCGCTTCTATTTTGTCTTCATTTGAAAGCATAAAAACGAAAAAACGACTGAAACTTACTTCAGAATTTGAAATAGCCTTCAATATTGATGAAAATATCCATTTTGATTTCATTAGCATACCTAAACATGCCAACACTCTAAAATTTGAAGCTACTCTAAATAGTAAAGATTCTAATCCAATTGTAAAGACGTATTACTCCGTAGGTGGAGGTTTTATAGAAGATGAAAACGGTGTTATTGGTGAACCACAAAAGGAATTCAATCTCAAATATCCCATAAATTCAGCACAAAATTTAACCTCTTATTGCACTAAATTATCTAAATCAATTTCACAAATCGTCTTAGAGAATGAGTGCTGCATTGACAGTGAAGAAGAAGTCAATGAACAGTTAGACTTTATTTGGAACACCATGCTTTCTTCAATTTATGAAGGTTGTCACAGTCAGGGGATTCTTCCAGGAGGTATAAATGTAAAGCGCAGAGCTTTCGATCTTCATCACAAACTGATTAAAAACAGCACCTACAAGGATGTTTCTGATTGGATTGAAGCTATACGCGCAACAGAGGTGAAATTTCGAGAAATTCTACAATGGGTCAGTTGTTATGCCCTTGCCGTTAACGAAGTTAATGCCGCCTTAGGTCGCGTAGTAACAGCCCCAACTAATGGAAGTGCTGGGGTTATACCTGCAGTCCTACTATACTACCTTACGATTGAAAATCACAAAGCGGATGTCAATCATATTCGAAAATTTCTCTTAGTCTCAGGAGAAATTGGCAGCATTTTCAAAAAAGGGGCTACTATTTCAGCTGCTATGGGCGGATGCCAAGCAGAGATTGGAGTCTCTTCAGCAATGGCTGCCGCAGGATTAACAGAGGTGATGGGTGGAAGTCCTGAGCAGGTTATGATGGCTGCTGAAATAGCAATGGAGCACCATCTGGGATTGACCTGCGATCCCATTAAAGGATTAGTTCAAATACCTTGTATTGAGCGCAATTCGATGGGTGCCATTAAAGCAATCAATGCAGCTGAATTAGCCTTAGCTTCGAATCCAGCCGATTCTAAAGTATCATTGGATGAAGTAATTCACACCTTATGGGAAACTGCGAAAGATATGAGCGTAAAATATAAGGAAACGTCAAAAGGTGGTTTAGCTATAAACGTTGCCTTTACAGATTGTTAATAAATCAACGGTAGCGTGTGTCAATCAAAAAAACAATTTTCCACTCTTCATTTACCTTACTCAAAACAAACAAGTTTACACCAGTATGAGATAGCTTTTGGTCGACGTAAAATTCATAAGGAGTCCAAACTTGAGCCATTAAATCGTCTTTTTGCACCTCATATGCTAAAATTTTCTCTTCAAATTTTCGGTTAGATGGAATTGAACCAATGCTTTGAACGAATCGCTCGATTGCCACTGTAGAAATTTTTGTTTGACCAGTTGCATCTTGACTTATCGATTTCATGACAGCGTCACTGACAAAATAATCAGCTAATTGCAACGTGTCTTGTCTATGAAAGTCTTCAAAAAAAGTTTTGACTAAATCTGATGGTTTTGATTGACCAAAGAGTGAACCAATTGAAAATATCATAAGCACTATTAATGTTCTATTCGTAAATTGCATTATTAAATTTTTATTATGTCTACTGCAAAAAAACAATATAAACGGATAACCGTAAAATCATTGCAAGAAATGAAATTGAACAATCAGAAGATTGCAATGCTAACATCATACGATTATTCTACGGCTAGATTAGTAGATTCCGCAGGAGTAGATGTGATTTTAGTTGGAGATTCCGCGAGTAATGTCTTCGCAGGACACGAAACCACCTTGCCAATCACCCTAGACCATATGATCTATCATGCTTCAGCTGTTGTAAGAGCTGCAGAGAGAGCTCTTATCGTTGTTGATATTCCCTTTGGCTCTTATCAGAGTGATTCCAAAGAAGCCTTGAGGTCAGCCATTAGAATTATGAAAGAAAGTGGAGCTCACGCTGTGAAAGTAGAAGGTGGCGCTGAAATTAAGGAATCTTTGAGTAGGATTATTCAAGCAGGTATTCCTGTTATGGGGCATTTAGGTTTGACTCCACAGTCGATTTATAAATTTGGCACCTATTCGGTCCGGGCTCGTGAAGAGGCGGAGGCCAAAAAGTTATTAGAAGATTTAGCACTTCTTGAAAAAATAGGATGTTTTGCCATTGTATTAGAAAAAGTGCCTGCTAAATTAGCTGAAATCGTGAGTAATAATACAAACATTCCAATTATAGGAATTGGAGCTGGTCAGAAAGTAGACGGACAAGTATTAGTGGTCAACGACATGTTGGGTATGAATAAAGAATTTAGTCCTAGATTTTTGAGAAGGTACCTCGATTTAGAAAGCGAGATTACAAAAGCAGTGCAACAGTACGTCCAAGACACCAAAGACAACAGTTTTCCGTCTGAAAAAGAACAGTACTAAGGCGTGATCTCAATATTATACGAAGACAATCACCTTATAGCTGTAAATAAACCGTCCGGTATATTAGTGCAAGGTGATTGTACTGGAAATACTCCTCTCGTGGAAATTACTAAGCAATATATAAAAAAGAGAGACGAAAAGCCAGGAAATGTGTTTTTAGGAGTCATACACCGGATTGATCGACCAACATCAGGGGTAGTTTTATTTGCTAAAACCTCAAAAGCGCTTAGCAGAATGAATAAGATGTTTGCAGAAAAGCAAGTAGATAAGACGTACTGGGCTGTAGTAGAAGGTACCGTCAAGAAAAAAGAACAACGACTAGAACATTATTTAGTTAGAAACAACAAAATAAATAAATCCTTCGTATCCGATCAAAAACGAGAAAATACCAAGAAAGCAATTATGCACTATAAGGTGTTACTTAGACTTAAATCATACAGCTTACTTAAAGTAACACTTGAAACAGGAAGACACCATCAAATAAGAGTTCAATTATCTCAAATTCAACATTCTATAAAAGGTGATTTAAAGTATAACTCTAAAAGATCTAATCGAGATCAAAGCATATCCCTTTTAGCGAAAACACTAAAATTCACTCATCCTGTTTCAGGCAAAGAAATTGAAATCGATACTGAATTACCCCATACAGATATCTGGAAGATTACACGAAAGGAATTAGCGACTCAACTGTAGATACTTCTCCCTTATCACCTCACCTACGGTCTTGTTTTGCAAATGTGCTTCAAGCCAAGACAAGACGTCTAAATATAAAAAAGCACGCTTCTCGTAAGGGTGGTGTTCATACTGTTTTAAGTTATATTATAATTTCTGAAATCCTGCCCTTAACTCTCCTGGAACGAGAAAATACCAAGAAAGCAATTATGCACTATAAGGTGTTACTTAGACTTAAATCATACAGCTTACTTAAAGTAACACTTGAAACAG
>NZIP01000021.1 GCA_002691645.1 Flavobacteriaceae bacterium | reverse complement strand
GTCGTCAAGTGCAAGCACTCACGTTACCCCTCGACTTGCATGTGTTAGGCCTGCCGCTAGCGTTCATCCTGAGCCAGGATCAAACTCTTCATTGTTGATCTTTAAATAAATTTAAAGTACTTACTCAACAACTCTTTAAAAGTATTGACCTCAAGCATTCTCTCAGGTTTGAATTCTTTGAATCTTTTACGCTTGTTTTTTTGTCATCTCAATATGTCTAAGAACTTCATCTTAATCCCTAAAATCATACCCTACTTTTCTACCTCTTTCAGTTACGTTTTAAGCACTTATCTCTCAAAGCGGGTGCAAATATAGAAACTCTTTTTGCTTCACACCAAAAATTTGTAAAATATTTTATGGAAAAATATCAAACAATTTGANNGTCAACTGTTTAGCCTTTTACTTGTACTAAACTTCTGACAATTATTCATTTAGAAAACAAACAGCATATATGATATGTATATTTCGACCTGATTTCATCAATAGCGCTTCTCTTTTTTTTGCAAATAAATGACTTTGCACTCCTNTAGGTATAATATTATATTTGCGCACAGAAATGAGCAATTCACTACAATGATTAAAATTGGATTACCAGACGGAGCTATAAAAGAGGTGCCCAAGGGAAGTACAGCAATGGATGTTGCATTTTCTATAAGTGAAGGATTGGCTAGAAATATTATTTCAGCCTCTTTCAATGCAAAAACTGTAGAGGTGAGTACACCCCTACAGCAAGATGGAGATTTGGTGCTCTACACCTGGAGAGACAACGAAGGCAAAAAAGCTTTTTGGCACTCTAGTGCACATATTTTGGCTCAGGCCATTGAAGAAAGTTATCCCGGTGTACATCTCACTATTGGTCCTGCTATTGAAAATGGATTTTATTACGATATAGATTTTGGCAGTCATTCATTTAGCGATAAAGACTTTGAAGCAATTGAAAAGAAAGCACTAGAGATTGCAAGAGAAAAACACAAATTCAAACTAAGAGAGGTTCGAAAAGCTGACGCCCTTGACTATTACAAAGACAATCCTTACAAAATAGAGTTAATTGAAGGGTTAGCCGATGGAGAAATTACGTTTTGTGATCATTCTACTTTTACAGACTTATGTAGAGGAGGACACCTGCCGCATACAGGTTTTGTAAAAGCGTTTAAAATTTTAAATGTCGCAGGAGCTTATTGGCGAGGAGATGAAAAAAATACTCAACTCACAAGGGTATACGGAATCTCATTTCCAAAACAAAAAGAGCTCAAAGAATATATAACACTCATTGAAGAAGCCAAAAAAAGAGATCACCGAAAACTGGGAAAAGAATTGGAGCTATTCACATTTTCTCAAAAGGTAGGGCAAGGATTGCCGCTATGGCTACCAAAAGGAGCCGCATTGAGAGAACGTCTTGAGCAATTTCTTAAAAAAGCCCAAAAACAAGCGGGTTATGAAATGGTGGTTACGCCGCATATTGGTCAAAAAGAACTCTATGTAACTTCAGGTCACTACTCCAAATATGGAGAAGACAGTTTTCAACCCATAAAAACTCCTAAAGACGAAGAGGAGTTTCTATTGAAACCGATGAACTGCCCTCATCATTGTGAGATTTACAAAGCGAGCCCNTACAGCTATAAAGACTTACCTAAACGTTTTGCTGAATTTGGAACGGTTTATCGCTACGAACAAAGCGGTGAATTACATGGATTGACTCGAGTTCGAGGNTTTACCCAGGACGATGCACATATTTTTTGCACCCAAGATCAGTTACTTGAAGAATTTGAGCAGGTCATCGACTTGACTCTATACGTTTTGAACTCTCTAGGGTTTGAAAATTTTACAGCCCAAGTATCCTTGAGAGACATGAGCAATCTTGACAAATACATAGGAGAAACTGACGTTTGGGAAGAGGCTGAAAAAGCAATCATTCAAGCTGCCGAAAACAAACAACTGAAATACGTTATAGAAGAAGGAGAGGCTGCTTTTTACGGTCCAAAACTCGACTTCATGATTAAAGATGCCTTAGGTAGACAATGGCAATTGGGAACTATACAGGTCGATTACAACTTGCCTGTTCGATTTGATTTAACCTACAAAGGCTCTGATAATCAGTTTCATAGACCTGTAATGATTCACAGAGCTCCATTTGGTTCTATGGAACGATTCGTAGCTCTTTTATTAGAACACACTGGCGGAAACTTTCCATTATGGTTAACACCTACACAGGTAATAGTGTTACCTATTGGCGAGAAACAAGAAAAATACGCTCAAAAAGTTTTAAAATCATTAGAAAATTACGAAATTCGCGGCCTTGTCGATGCTAGAAATGAGACTANTGGGAAGAAAATTCGGGAAGCCGAAATGCAAAAAATCCCATACATGGTAATTCTTGGAGAGAAAGAACAACAAGGCGAAATGTTGTCTATTCGAAAGCATGGAGGTGAAGATTTAGGATCGATGAGCACAGAGGATTTTGTAAAAGAAATCGAGGTGGAAGTGTNGAAAANACTGAAACCATTTAAAAATGAAGTTTAATTAAAATTTAGGAACAATAGCAATACGTAGAAGATCAAGACCGCAGCCTAGAAGGCAGAATATTAAGCTGCATCGTACAAATGAGGAAATCACAATTCCTGAAGTGAGACTCGTTGGAGACAATGTAGAAGTTGGTATTTACCCCACTAGAAAAGCTTTAGGCATTGCTCAAGAAATGGAGCTCGATCTGGTTGAAATTTCGCCAAAAGCAGATCCGCCCGTTTGCAAAATCATCGATTATAAGAAGTTTTTGTACGAGCAAAAAAAGAGAGATAAAGCACTTAAGGCTAAAACTACCAAAGTCGTTGTTAAGGAAATTCGGTTTGGACCTCAAACAGATGACCACGATTTTGAATTCAAAAAGCGACATGCGGAAAAGTTTTTAAAGGAAGGCGCTAAGCTTAAAGCGTTTGTCTTTTTTAAAGGACGTTCTATTGTGTATAAAGATCAAGGTGAAATTCTACTCTTGCGCTTAGCTCAAGAATTAGAGGAACTTGGTAAGGTTGAACAAATGCCAAAATTAGAAGGTAAGCGTATGACAATGTTCATAACACCAAAAACAGTAAAAAAGTAACTTCCTAGCGGAAATAAATTAGATAGAGTTATGCCAAAAATGAAAACAAAATCCAGTGCCAAGAAAAGGTTTACCATTACGGGTTCTGGAAAAATCAAAAGAAAGCACGCTTTTAAGAGTCACATTTTGACCAAAAAATCTAAAAAGCGAAAACTGAGACTCACACACTCTGGATTAGTGCACGATTCAGATGTGGATAGTATCAAAACACAATTAAGACTGAAATAATAATTTCAAAGGTCTATTTATTAACCATGGAGTAGCGCTTATCAAAGTATCTATAAATTAAGATCGCCTACTACAAAAAATAATTAATTATGCCAAGATCAGTAAACGCAGTAGCGTCAAGAGCAAGAAGAAAAAAAATAATGAAGCAAGCCAAAGGTTACTTCGGTAGAAGAAAAAACGTTTGGACTGTAGCAAAAAATGCGGTAGAGAAAGCATTGTTATATGCCTACCGTGACAGAAGAAATAAAAAAAGAACATTTAGAGCTTTATGGATTACCAGAATTAATGCTGGGGCTCGCCAACACGGCATGTCTTACTCACAGTTTATGGGTGCCTGTAANAAGCACGGAATTGAATTAAATCGAAAAGTCCTTGCCGACTTAGCGATGAACCATCCANATGCGTTTAAAGCAGTTGTAGACAAGATTAAATAACAAAGATTTTCCGCTAGAAATCATTAGACCCGGTGCCATAGCACCGGGTTTTTTTATATTTTTAAAGTATGCAACTACCCAAACGACCTATAAAGTATATCGTCTCTGATATGGATGGCACCTTATTAAATAACAAGCATCAAGTCAGTGCTCGTTTTTACGATCTTTATGCGCGACTAAAAGAACATGATATTGGATTTATCGCGGCGAGTGGACGGCAATACAACAGCATGTATGACAAACTTGCACCAATCGCTCAAGATGTCATTTTTATTGCAGAAAACGGAGCTATGACCATGTATAAAGATGAATTATTACATCAGTGTCCACTTCAAACAGAAGATGTGTCCCGAATTATAGATACGATAAAACTCCAAAAAGATATTCACTCGGTATTGTGCTGCAATGGTACTGCACTGACCACAAGTACCTCAGAACGATTTTTAACCTATCTGAGTGAGTTTTATATAGGTCATGAACAGGTGAAATCTTATGAAAACCTTAGGCATACCGTTTTAAAAATTGCGCTTAATCACAACGGAAATGCAGAACAACAAATCTATCCATATGTGCAATCCATGGAAGAGTATTACAAGGTTAAAGTATCTGGGAATCATTGGGTGGATATCTCGCATGTGGATGCCCACAAGGGATTTGCACTACATCAATTATTAAAAGACAAAGGAGTGCTTCCAGAGGAAATTATGGTTTTTGGAGATTTTAATAACGATCTTGAAATGCTTGAATTGACTCCATGGAGCTACGCTATGGGTAATGCACACCCAAATGTAATTGAAGCAGCCAATTTTCAAACACTTAGCAATGAAGAGCATGGCGTAGAACATGTTTTACAGCAATTACTTGAGCAAATAGAACAGTAAAAATTAAAAAGGCATGCCATCATCAGAACCGTCAAAAGCGTCATTTGGATTGGCTCTGAAGGAAGATTGATCAATGTTGTCATTCATTTTGGACTCAAATTCAAAAGGCATATCAAAGTCCTCCAAATTTTCAAATCTACCGAGTTCACCAATAAACTTCAGTCGGATATTCTCTAAACCGCCGTTTCGGTGCTTGGCAATAATAAGTTCTGCCTGCCCATCTGTAGGTGACTGATCTTCATCATCCCATTCATCAATTTTATAGTACTCTGGTCTATAGATAAATGACACGATATCTGCATCTTGCTCGATAGCACCGGACTCTCTTAAATCAGAGAGAAGCGGACGTTTTGACCCACCTCTTGTCTCTACAGCACGAGACAATTGAGATAAGGCTATTACTGGAATATCCAACTCCTTAGCCAAGGCCTTTAAGTTTCTGGAAATGGTTGAAATTTCTTGTTCTCGATTGCCTCCTTTTTGGCTGCTACCCGCGGTCATCAGCTGCAAGTAGTCGATGATAATGAGCTTAATTTTGTGTTGGGAGGCTAATCTTCTCGCCTTCGCTCTCAAATCAAAAATAGAAAGTGATGGTGTGTCATCGATAAATAAGGGTGCAGACTCGAGTGCTTTTGCTTTGACGTTGAGCTGCTCCCACTCGTGCTTTTCTAATTTACCAGTTCTAAGCTTTTCAGATGTCAGTCCCGTTTCTGATGAAATCAAACGTGTAATCAACTGAACCGAGGACATCTCTAAAGAGAAAAAGGCCACTGGAATATTAGTATTTACAGCAATATTTCTAGCCATTGAAAGAGTCAATGCCGTCTTACCCATACCAGGGCGAGCAGCGATAATGACTAAATCACTAGGTTGCCATCCAGAAGTGAGTTTATCGAGTTTGTCATATCCTGATGGAATACCACTAAGCCCGTCCTTATTCGAAATCTCTTCTATTTTCTGTTTAGCTTGAATTACCAGGTCTTGAGCGGTTTCAACAGATTTTTTCAAGTTACCTTGGGTCACTTCGTAAAGCTTGGCTTCTGCCTCATCCAGCAAATCAAAAACATCTTTATTGTCAGCATAAGAATCTTCAATGATTTCCGTAGAAATTTTTATCAAAGAGCGCTGAACAAATTTTTGCAAAATGATTCGAGCATGAAATTCTATGTGAGCAGAACTACCCACTTTACGAGTGAGTTCGATCAAGTAGTAATCTCCTCCAACTATATCGAGTTTCTCATTCATTTTGAGCTTGTTCGATACAGTCAATAAGTCAATAGGCTGAGCCTCTTGAAACAATTGAAAAACAGCCTCAAAAATATGTTGATGCGCCTCTACATAAAAGACATCTTTATGTAAGATGTCAATGACTTCATCAACTCCTTTTTTATCAATGAGCATAGCACCCAATACTACAGCTTCGAGGTCAATAGCCTGAGGAGGGATTTTTCCCTTTTCTAAACTCACCACAGAGGGATTTGTTTGCTGCGTTGAAGAATTTGGAAGCCGTTCTGCCATTTGTTTTATTATTCTCGATATACACCCATTTCAAAGTACTTCTCCATGCGTTGCTTGACAAGTTCTTTCGGGGTAAGTGATGCTAAGGTATTATAATGTTTGACAATTGTATTTCGTACGGTGTCAAATGTTTTTTCTCGATTCGAATGTGCCCCACCTAATGGCTCGTTAACAATCTCGTCGACTAAGGACATTCGCTTCATATCCTTGGCTGTTAACTTCAATGCTGCGGCAGCCTCTTCTTTGTGCTCCCAACTTCTCCACAATATCGATGAGCAAGATTCTGGAGAAATCACAGAGTACCAGGTATTTTCGAGCATAAGAACTTTGTCTCCTACTCCAATACCCAATGCTCCACCTGAGGCACCTTCACCGATAATAAAGCAAATAATCGGCACTTTTAGTCTAGACATTTCTAGTATGTTTCGTGCGATTGCTTCACCCTGTCCTCTCTCTTCGGCTTCAACACCAGGATAGGCTCCTGGAGTATCTATAAATGTCACAACAGGGATTCCGAATTTTTCAGCAGATTTCATCAATCGCAAGGCTTTACGATATCCCTCAGGATTCGCCATTCCGAAATTTCTGTACTGTCTGGTTTTGGTGTTATATCCTTTTTGTTGACCAATAAACATAAAACTCTGATCTCCGATTTTTCCCAATCCTCCAATCATGGCTTTGTCATCACCAACTGTTCGATCACCGTGCAATTCCAAGAAGGTATCTCCGCACAAGGCCTGAATGTAATCCATGGTGTAAGGCCGACTCGGATGTCTGGAAATTTGAACGCGCTGCCAAGGCGTTAAATTCTTGTAGATGTCTTTTTTGATTTCGTCTAATTTCTTTTGAATTTTACTACAAGTTTCCGTGACATCTATTTCACTTTCTTCACCAATAGAAGCACATTTAATTAATTGATCTTCAAGTTCTTTAATGGGTAATTCAAACTCTAAATACTCCATGTAATGAATGTTTTTATCGCTAAAGTTGAACGACAAATATAGTGATTAACGCTTTGCTCTCTGCAACATAATGAAGGCTAAAATTCCAAAAAGCACATTGGGAATAAGTATGGCCATCAAAGGAGAAAAATCAGCCTGTTTTGCGAGTACCCCGAAAATGCGTTCAAAAAAGACATAAATAAATCCAATGAACATTCCGAAGGCAAGCGTAACTCCCATTCCTCCCCTTCTTTTAATAGAGGCTACAGAAACTGCTATAATAGTCAGGATGTAAGCGGAAATTGGTAAGGCCCATCTTTTGTACTTAGCTAAAATATAAACATTGACGTTGGAGGCCCCTCTTCGCTGCTGATCGTCAATAAATTCATTGAGTTCAAATAAATTTTTGGTCTCAGCAATGTATGATACAGGCATTAAATCATCAATAGTGAAATTGAACAAGGTGTCTAATTTTCTCTTTTTTTCAATGATTTCTTTACCCGCTCTAAATTTTCGTTTGGTGTAAGAGGTTAAACTGTAAATTGTGTCAACTGGCACCCACTTTATATTGGTGGAAGTTATTTTATAGTCAAGTGTTTGGTCTTCATTAAAGTGTTCGAAGGTAAAGTAATAGCCTATATTTCTATTGGGATCAAAAAAGCTTACATAAACATAATCTTGATTGTTGATTTGATTGAATATGTTTCGCGTTTGTCTGTCGTTTCGTCCCTTGTGAAAATAATCGTACTCGAATTCATGGTATTGCACACTAGCATTGGGAACGATAAATGAACCCATTAAAAAAATCAGAATGGCGATAATAGTGGCTCCGATAAAGTACGGTCTTAGAAATCGGTTAAACGAAACACCAGAGCTGAGCATCGCAACGATTTCGCTTCGTTCTGTCAATCGAGTGGTAAAGAAAATAATAGATAGAAAAAGTAAGATGGGCATTAATATATTTCCCAACACCAAAGTAAAATTTCCATAGTACTCCAATACCTCTAAAAACGGGGCTTTGTTGTCTAAAATTTTATTGATTTTCTCTGCGAGACTTGCGAGTATACTGATCGGAATGAAAATGATGAACATCCCCAAAAAACTCGTCAAATACTTTTTCAGTATGTACTTATCTAATATCGTTAGTCTCACAGGCGTTTGTCCATTTTTGAAACCATCTTGTTTTTCCAATGGTAAAAATCTCCTTCTAAAATATGTCTTCTGGCTTCTTTGACCAACCAAAGATAAAAAGCCAAATTGTGAAGAGAGGCGATTTGTTTCCCTAAAAATTCATTTGCTACAAACAAATGCCTTAAATAGGCTTTTGAATAAGAGGTATCCACATAAGAGTGTGCATTTTCATCTATGGGTGAAAAGTCGTCATGCCACTTTTTATTTTTGATGTTGATCGTACCCTCAGAGGTAAAAAGCATGCCATTTCGGGCATTTCTTGTCGGCATTACACAATCGAACATATCGATACCTAGAGCAATATTTTCCAATAAATTTATCGGAGTACCCACCCCCATTAAATATCTCGGTTTTTGCTCTGGTAAAACATTGCAAACCACTTCACTCATAGCATACATTTCTTCAGCAGGTTCTCCAACAGATAAACCTCCAATGGCATTACCAAAGGCATTTGCTTTTGCAATGTACTCCGCAGACTGAATTCTCAAATCCTTATAGACGGAACCTTGAACAATCGGAAAAAAAGCCTGCTCGTAATCATAAGTATATGGAATTTCGGATAAGGCGTTAACACAGCGGTCCAACCAACGATGGGTCATGTGCATAGAATCACTTGCGTATTTGTAATCACAAGGATATGGAGTGCATTCATCAAAAGCCATGATGATGTCTGCTCCGATATCGCGTTCAATTTGCATTACGCTTTCAGGTGTAAATAAATGCTTTGAGCCGTCAATGTGTGATTTAAATTGAACTCCGTTTTCATTTATTTTACGATTATCTGCTAAAGAATAGACTTGGTAACCACCACTATCAGTTAGAATGCTTCTATCCCATCCCATAAAACGATGCAGCCCTCCAGCTTTTTTGATGACCTCTATTCCAGGACGAAGATATAAGTGATAAGTATTACCAAGAATAATTGGTGCTTTTGTATCTTCTTTGAGTTCGTGTTGATGAACCCCTTTAACAGTAGCTAGGGTTCCAACAGGCATAAATATTGGTGTTTGTATTTCGCCGTGGTCCGTCACGATTGAACCCGCTCTTGCCTTACCCTCAATTTTTTCTAAACTAAAATTCAACCGTTTTTCTTTATAGGGCAAAGATAAGGTGTTACTTTTATCGAATATTAATCAATCATCATGAATAACCTACACGACTTAGAAAAACTTGTTACCCAAGTTCGAAGAGACATCTTGAGAATGGTGCATAAAGTGAACTCCGGACATCCTGGCGGATCACTTGGTTGCACTGAATATTTTGTTGCCTTGTACAATGAAATCATGACCCAAGGCACCTCCTTCGATATGGATGGAAAAGGTGAAGATCTCTTCTTTTTGTCCAATGGACACATTTCTCCAGTATACTACAGCGTTTTGGCTAGAAGAGGCTATTTTCCTGTGGATGAATTAAACACCTTCCGATTATTAGACTCAAGGCTTCAAGGACATCCAACCACACACGAAGGCCTGCCAGGCGTGCGAATTGCATCAGGCTCATTGGGCCAAGGTATGTCTGTAGCTATAGGAGCTGCACAAGCCAAAAAGCTGAATGCAGACGCAAGTATCGTTTATAGTCTTCACGGAGATGGTGAGTTACAGGAAGGTCAAAACTGGGAGGCTATTATGTACGCATCGGCTAATAATGTCGATAACCTTATCGCAACTATAGATCGAAACGGGCAACAAATCGATGGAACGACAGAAGATGTGTGTGCCCTTGGCGATATCGCAGAGAAATTTAAAACCTTTGGTTGGTCTGTACTGAGTATTGAAGACGGAAACAACCTTAGTCAAGTCGTTGAAGGTTTAAAGAAGGCAAAATCTGAAACTGGAAAAGGTAAACCTGTGTGTATTGTAATGAACACCGTTATGGGTAATGGTGTAGATTTTATGATGCACACCCATGCATGGCATGGTAAAACCCCTAATGATGAGCAGTTAGCAACAGCTCTTGCTCAAAATCCAGAAACCCTTGGAGATTATTAACCATAACGACCTCAAAAACATGAATACTTTTACAGATCAAGGAAAAAAAGATACAAGAAGTGGTTTTGGTGATGCCATGACTGAACTTGGAAGAACCAATCCACAGGTAGTGGCGTTATGTGCTGATTTAGTGGGTTCTTTAAAAATTCAAACATTTATTGACGAAAATCCAGAACGTTTCTTCCAGGTGGGAATTGCAGAGGCCAATATGATGGGTATTGCAGCGGGGCTTACCATTGGAGGCAAAATTCCTTTTACTGGTACCTTTGCTAACTTTTCAACAGGACGGGTATATGACCAGATTAGACAGTCCATAGCCTATTCTGGTAAGAATGTGAAAATCTGTGCTTCGCATGCAGGATTAACGCTTGGAGAAGACGGAGCTACACATCAAATCTTAGAAGATATTGGATTGATGAAGATGCTCCCTGGAATGACGGTGATCAATCCATGTGATTACAATCAAACCAAGGCAGCAACACTGGCTATTGCAGAACATCAAGGACCAGTTTATTTAAGGTTTGGTCGACCTAAGGTAGCCAACTTTACTCCTGTAGATCAAAAATTTGAAATAGGAAAGGCCTTAAAAATGATTGAAGGGACCGATGTTAGTATTATGGCAACAGGCCATCTTGTATGGGAAGCAATACAAGCGGCACAAGCCCTTAACGAACAAGGTATATCGGCAGAAGTGATTAATATTCACACGATAAAGCCATTAGACGATAAAGCTATTATTGATTCTGCTCGAAAGACAAAATGCGTGGTTTCAGCAGAAGAACACAATTATCTTGGGGGACTTGGTGAGAGTATATCTAGAACTTTGGCACAACATTTGCCAACAGTTCAAGAGTTCGTCGCAACGCAGGACACTTTTGGAGAAAGTGGTACCCCAGCGCAACTAATGGCAAAGTATCAAATAGATGCGAAAGCCATTGAGGACGCTGCCCTTCGTGCGATTTCACGTAAATCTTAAATATTTCTAACATGAAAAAAATCAGTTTTTTTGGATTATTACTCGCCTTTACCGTTTTAAGTATACATGCGCAAAAAGGAAGTTCTTTTGGTATTAACGCAGGTTTGAATTTTAATTCAAATGGTGAAATTAGATCTGAATTATCAGACCTGAGTCTCTCATCAGCAACTCAGGGAGGTTTCCACATCGGAGTCTATGGAAAATTTGGTAACAAGGTTTTTCTAAGACCAGAATTGTTGTACACCCAAACGCAATCTAATTATGATGAAGATGCGGACTTAAAAATTTCGAAACTTGATGTTCCTGTTTTGGCTGGAATAAAATTATTTGGTCTCAATTTCTTTGCAGGTCCTTCAATTCAAATTCTTTTAAACTCTGATATTGAGGGCCAGAGTCTTCTCGATGAGGCTAAGGCGTTTACAGTTGGCACACAGCTAGGTGTGGGAATCAATCTCGGAGAAAAATTGGGACTTGATGTAAGGTATGAAAGAGGTATGAATGCCAATGAGGTAAATCTTCTCAGCGGAATTACAAGCATAAGTGCAGACCGTTTAGACCTTCGTCAAAAACAGCTGATACTGAATTTATCTTTAAAACTTTAATTGTCTTCTTCGGCGCTTGGAGGCCAACTATCGGCATCCAAGTGGTCGAAGATACCGTCGTTATCTGTGTCTATGAATACAGGATTACCTTCCTGGTCAAATGTAATTTCTAGTCGAGTTCTATACCCATCTCCGTCATCATCGGTATCTAAAAAGTCTGCAAATAGATTCGAATTAATCTCATTCTCATAATCAGCGTCAGTATTATCGTCATACAGGTAACCATTACTGTTTAAATCTTCCTGAATCGAAGGAATTCCATCGCCGTCGTGATCAGTAGGATTATAGGTCAATAAATCTACTTGAAATACAAGCGGTGCATATTGAGGTATCCTTGCCGACAAGCTATTAAAAGCTCCTAGTCCTGAGGGAAAAATAAACATTCCTACCCCGTAGTTTTCAACTGAAAAAGTACCATCGTTATTTACTATTGGTATTCCACCAGAATTGAAATGTTGCATTCCTTCTGCAAAACCTCTAAACCCTTGAAGTGGGGCTTGAATCTGTGCCAAATCGAACCATACACCTCCATCAGCAACTTGGTCAAAGATATTCCCGTTTAACAATTGTCCTTGATAACGAACAAAAACAGAATCAGCTGTGCTTGGCTTTGCACCCTCTCCTTCTCTTGCTGTGAAATAATAATAGGTATGCTCAATATCGCTCTCTTCATAATCTAGAGTGAATTCAAAAGAATTCACTAGAGCTGTTCTACTTTGTACAAATTCAGAGAGTGGTCTCTTATCGCTGTTATCTCCAGCTATAGTATCGAGAGTAATTCGATAATCAAAGTTTGTCGGTGGATTTTCAAATTCCTCATAGTTGTAAAAATGTGAATCGAGAAACGCTCTTATTTCAGCATCATCCTCGGGAGCTACCTCAGATAAAAAGAGGGGTGGAACGATTTCCACTGAATCATCATCTTTCTTACAAGCTACTATTAATAGCAGTAAACCTAATGTCACTAAGACCTTACGCATATGTATTTCCTATTTAAGCGCGCAAGATACAATTTTCCGCTATTTTTGTAGGAGACCTTTAACAAAGTTTTGCGTAATGCGTATTGATAAATTTTTGTGGTGTACCCGATATTATAAGACCCGCACTCAGGCTAAAGAAGCGTGTAAAAAAGGAAGGGTCTTATTAAATGATGAAAATACAAAACCATCAAAAGAGGTTTTTGCTGGAGATATTATCAAAACGCGAATTAATCAGATCGAACGTAAATTAGAAATTATAGCAATACCAGAATCAAGAATGGGAGCAAAATGGTTAGACCAATTTAGAAAGGATTTAACTGAAGCCGATGCTTTTTATAACGCAGAACTCTCTACATTAGCCCAAGAATATTACAGAGAAAAAGGTACAGGGCGACCAACAAAAAAAGACCGAAGGGATTTAAAAGACTACATTGAAGATCAATCATGAAAGACATCATACTTGCCCACAAGCAGATCACTCACATCATTAAGAGAATAGCCTATCAAGTTTACGAAGACAATATTTCTGAAAGAGAATTAATTGTCGCAGGAGTGCGAGGTGAAGGGTTCATTCTCGCTCAATTGATAACAGAACAGCTGAAGGAAATAAGTGATCTGAATATACAATTACTGGCTATAGAGATGGACAAAAAAAATCCCATAGAGAAAGATATTGTTTTAAACCCTGAGCTCGATTCGCAAGATTTAAACCAAAAGTCAGTTGTAGTAATTGACGATGTCCTCAATTCTGGTTCAACATTGTTGTTTAGTCTGCAGCCTTTTTTAAAACAACCTATGCGGCAAATAAAAACTGCAGTTTTGGTCAACAGAAATCATAAAAAATATCCGGTAAAAGCAGATTTTAAAGGAATTTCTTTATCGACATCTTCTCATGAAAACGTTCGAGTAAGTTTAGATAGAGATTGCTTTCAGGTGGTATTAGAATAGTAATTTCTCCAATTCTAAAACTGACTTCTGAACTCCTTTTTCATCAATACTAAGATGCATCTCGGCTTTCTCGTAAAAAAACCTGCGTTCAAATAAGTGCTTTGCAATAAATTCAGTTAATTCAGATTCATCAAATCTAGAGATCAGTGGTCGCTGTTCTTTTTCTTCCTGCAAACGACCGATTAAGGTTTTGAGGTGTGCTTTTAGATAGACTGTTTGTAGTTTTTGCTCAAGCAAAAAATCCATATTATTGGCATAACAAGGAGTTCCACCTCCCAAGGACAAAATATAGTTGTCATTTTTGGAAATAAACCGCCTTAAGAGTTGAGCTTCTCGTTTTCTAAAATACAACTCGCCTTTAGTTTCAAATAATTTCGAAATAGCTTGACCTTCTTGATTTTCAATCAGATTATCTAAATCGTAGAATTGTAATTGACGCTCTTGTGCAAGTTTTTTTCCTATTGTAGACTTTCCACAACCCATATAACCCAACAGTACTATATTCATCTAAGCATAATTTTAAAGGCTTAACTTCAATGAAGTTGCACAAATATCGTGTCTATTCAGTTAAAATCTAAATAACTTAAATTCTTAACTAAAAAGTCAAATTTTTTTTATGGTAAAGAGTGTTGTTTTATCGACAAATGACTGTATATTTGCACCCGCAATTTGACCTGATAGCTCAGTTGGTAGAGCATCTCCCTTTTAAGGAGAGGGTCCTGGGTTCGAGCCCCAGTCAGGTCACAAAAAAGTTAAGGCGGGGTAGCCTTAACTTTTTTTGTATAAGCTCACGTGGCGGAATTGGTAGACGCGCTACCTTGAGGGGGTAGTGTCCTACGGACGTGCTGGTTCGACTCCAGTCGTGAGCACTTTATAAAAAGCGCAATTTTTCTTGCGCTTTTTTCATTTACACCAAAACAATCATATATTTTGATCATTCTTACGCATCCATCGCTTGCGAATAGAAGTAAGTGAAATGATCCATCTAATGCTATCTACTTTTGTTTAACTCATGAGATTTTCTTGAGTTTTATACCCATTAATATGATTTAGACATTGTCATCATAATGACTCTTATTTAAATTTTTCTTTAATAATATTCAATATCTACCTTAAAAAATAGATATAATTTAAAAATTTTAAAAATTTAATCACAATTACAAAATGATTAAACAAAATTAAATATTGCTAAAAATGTGAATTTTCACACCCTGATTTTAAAAAACGGATGGTATTTGTGCTTTTTAGATTAAATATTGAAAGACCTAATCGATCTAGTATGTGAATAACTATTAATAATCTCGATATCTCCAAGCCTATTGCGGGGTGAAAGCGTGTATTTATAAGATGAACTGGACTTTAACAGATTATTTCTACCTTATTTAGCAAACATCTCAAATAAATGTGTACTTTTGTTTAATCATTTGTTAAATACAATGAACAATAATATTAAAAAAAGCTTCAGTATCAGAGATCTTGAAAACCTTTCGGGTATCAAGGCCCACACAATACGTATTTGGGAAAAGCGATACCATTTGCTTCTACCTGAACGCACAGCTACTAATATTAGAACTTACAGTTTAAATAGTTTGCAAAAGCTTCTTAATATTACGCTTCTTTACAACAACGGTTACAAGATTTCTAAGATAGCCAAACTAGAAGAGGATAATATTCCGCAGTTGGTCAATGAGATTATTGCAAGAAATTCCGAAAAACATCACGCCATTAATGCCTTCAAATTGGCAATGGTCAACTTTGATAGCGCTCACTTCTTCCAGACTTTTAATAGTTTAATGGTCGAACGAAACTTTAGAGAAATTTTCAACAAAGTGTTTATTCCTCTGCTTAACGAATTAGGTCTATTATGGCAAATTAATACGATTAGTCCAGCGCATGAGCACTTTATCACGAGCCTAATAAAACAAAAAATTTACATTCACACCGAAAAATTTCAAAAACTAGAGCCTACAAAAACAGATAAAGTTTTTGTAATGTTTTTGCCCGAAAACGAAACACACGAAGTTGGATTGCTATTTCTAAATTATGAGATTGTATCTCGAGGATACAAGACTATTTACCTCGGCCAATCGATGCCTTTAGAAAACATGGTAGATTTATTAAACTACTATGAAAACCTACATTTCGTATCTTACTTTACAGTAAGCCCTAATAAGGACGAAATAAACAAATATTTAGAAGATTTTTACAAAATTTTAAACACTAAAGGTAATTCTAAACTGTGGCTTCTTGGCTTTCAATCTCAATACATCACAAACCAACAAAAATTAGAAGGGTTGAGAGTTTTCAATAGCATTGAGCAGTTTACTACCGCATTGTAGTAAGTATGAATACAGCTATTGTAATTGGATCTGGTTTTTCTTCATTATCCGCAGCTAGCCATCTTGCCAAGCAAGGATACAAGGTGCAACTTTTTGAAAAAAACAGTACCGTAGGCGGACGATGCCGACAACTGATAAAAAACGGATATACTTTTGATATTGGACCCTCTTGGTATTGGATGCCAGATATTTTTGACAAATATTTTGCTGACTTTGGCAAAAAAACAAGTGACTACTACGAATTAGACCGCCTTAATCCGGGTTATAAAATTTACTTTCAAAACCAACAAGAACTTACCATTGGCGACAGCGTTGAAAAAATCGCTGAAGAATTTGAACGAATAGAAAAAGGAAGTGGTAAAAAGCTCAAAAAACTTTTAAAAAAGTCTGCAAAAAATTACGATATCGCGATAAACAAAATAGTACTTAGACCAGGATTATCACCATTTGAATTGGTCACCACAGAAACGGCTGTAAGGGTTGGACAATTTTTTAAGTCCATACAGCAAATTGTGCGTAAAGATTTTAAAAATCCTATGCTCGTGGCTGCTCTAGAATTTCCTGTGTTATTCTTAGGAGCAAAACCAAGTCAAACACCATCGTTCTACAGCTTTATGAACCACGCAGACTATGGTTTGGGAACTTGGCATCCTAGAGGAGGAATGTACGAAATCATCAAAGCTATGAAAGCTCTTGCAGAAGAATTAGGCGTTGAGATTCACACCGACGCCCCAGTGACCAAAATCAATGTAGACGACAATGCAAAAGCCATAGGGGTAGAAATTAATGGAACTCAAAATTATACTGCAGATCACATCATCAGTGGAGCGGACTACGCACACAGCGAGACACTACTAGACCGTCAATACCGTCAATACAGTGATGCTTATTGGGAAAAGAAAGTCTTTGCACCCTCCTCACTATTGTTCTACGTGGGTTTTAAAACTAAAATTAATGGGGTTGAACATCACAACCTCTTTTTTGACACTGACTTTGATGTGCACTCCAATGCCATATACGACACTAAACAATGGCCTGAAGACCCCTTGTTTTATGTGAATTTTCCTTCAGTGACTGATCCTTCAATGGCTCCAGAAAACTGTGAGACTGGATTCTTTTTAATTCCAATAGCACCTGGTATAGAAGACACAGAAGAACTAAGAAATCATTACTTCGAACTAATTCTTAAACGCCTTGAACAAAGGGTCAATCAAGAATTGAAATCACATATAGACTTCGTGGAGAGCTTTTGTGTTAAAGACTTTATAGAACAATACAATTCATATAAAGGAAATGCCTATGGGCTGGCAAATACACTGAGCCAGACAGCCTTTTTACGACCGAAACTGATTAGTAAGAAAGTAGATAGTCTCTACTTTACAGGGCAGTTGACAGTTCCGGGACCTGGTGTTCCTCCTTCTTTAATATCTGGAAAATTAGTTGCTGAATTAATCCAAAAAAAGAATTAAATTAGAGATTATGAAAGAGTTATATGATCAAGTTTCACAAAAATGTTCCAAACTAGTAACTGAAAACTACAGTACTTCTTTTACCCTTGCTACAAAAATGCTTTCCACTGACATCAGGGAGGATATCTTTAATATTTACGGTTTTGTGCGCTTTGCAGATGAAATCGTAGATAGCTTTCACAATTTTGACAAGGAAGTGTTACTCAATAGATTTGAAGAAAACCTAGAATACGCACTCAAAGATCAGATCTCTCTCAATCCCATTTTAAATGCTTTTCAAACTACTTTTCACAAATATCAAATCCCTAAACATTTAGTGGATGCGTTCATGAAAAGCATGCGAATGGACTTGCACAAAAAAGAATACCTAACTAAAGAGGAATACAAGGAATACATATACGGTTCGGCAGATGTTGTTGGGCTTATGTGTTTAAAAGTATTCGTTAAAGGAAATCAAGAGCTATATGATGAATTGAAGGACTCTGCCATGGCTCTAGGATCAGCTTTTCAAAAAGTTAATTTCTTAAGAGATTTAAAAGCTGACTTTGAAACTTTAGAGCGAACTTATTTTCCAGACACTAATCTGGCCGACCTAGACGAAGGCTCAAAAGCTAAAATCATCAGAGAAATCGAAGAAGATTTTGAAAAGGGTTTGTCTGGTATTGTGCGTCTTCCTGTAGAGGCTAAGTTTGGAGTCTACACTGCATATAGATATTATTCGAGATTACTTGCTAAACTTAAAAACACCGAACCAAAAAAAATAAAAAACACTAGAATAAGAGTACCCAACTATGAAAAGTTTGGACTACTCGCTCAATGTTATGTGAATTTTAAACTTCAATTGGTATGATGTGGCTTGGTTCCCTAATTTTTGTTTTGACCTTTTTACTTATGGAATTTTTAGCTTGGGCGACACATAAATATGTGATGCACGGCTTTTTGTGGCACTGGCATGCAGATCACCACAAAAAAGACCACGATAACTGGTTTGAGCGAAACGACCTGTTTTTTATTTTCTATGCAGTTGTTTCCATGAGTTTTATACTCCTCGGAGATAATACACCTATGTGGTATGGAATACCTATCGGATTTGGAATTCTCGCCTACGGAATCGCTTACTTTATGGTTCACGATATTTTTATTCATCAGCGTTTTAAAATATTCAGGAATATTGATAATAGATATGCTAGAGGAATACGTCGAGCACACAAAATTCATCACAAAAACATTGGCAAAGAGGACAGCGAAAACTTTGGCATGCTGTGGGTACCTCTCAAATATTTTAAAAAATAATGCCTAAAGCAATTGTCATTGGGGCTGGAATAGCTGGAATAGCTGCTTCATTGCGATTAAGGTCTCAAGGTTTTGATGTAGAGGTATACGAGGCTAATCCCTACACAGGAGGCAAACTACATACCATTACTCAAGATGGATATCGCTTTGATTTAGGACCATCACTGTTTACCATGCCTCAATTTGTAGAGGAGTTGTTTGAATTATTTGGAGAGGAAGTCACAGCTCATTTTGAATATATACAAAAGGAGGTTATCTGCAATTATTTTTGGTCTGACGGCACAACCTTTTCTGCTAAATCTGATAAGCAAGAGTATGTCGAAGAACTTTGTAAAACATTTGATGAATCTCCTGTAAGAGTCAATGCATTTTTAAATCGCAATCAACAGAAATATGAGCTTACCGCTCCACTTTTCTTAGAAAACTCTCTGCATAAACTTAAGACCTATCTCAATACAAATACGCTTAAATCTATTGCACTACTCTATAAATTGCACATTTTTCAAAGTTTAGATCAAACTGCAAAGGCATATTTCAACAACAAAAAAACAGTTCAACTCGTCAACAGGTATGCCACTTATAACGGAAGTAATCCTTACAAGACTCCTGGTATTATGTCTCTTATCCCTCACTTAGAGCAATACTATGGAACGTTTTTCCCAAAAGGTGGAATGCATCGCATATCACAATCATTGTATGAACTAGGTCTTAGACAAAATGTATCGTTTAACTTGAACTGTAAAGTCCGTTCTATTTTAACCGATAAAGGCCAGGCCATTGGGGTAATGCTCGAAAACGGAGAAGAGCAAAAAGCTGATTTGGTGGTTTGCAACATGGATGTATTTCCTACCTACAAGTCTTTATTAGCTGATCACAAGGCTCCCAAAAAAACATTAGCTCAAGAGAGATCAAGCAGTGCCCTTATCTTTTATTGGGGCATAGAGAGGTCTTTTCCTAATCTAGATTTACACAATATTTTTTTTAGTGATAATTACCAAGAAGAGTTTGAGTATCTGTTCGATAAAAAAAGTATTTGTGATGATCCAACTGTGTACGTAAATATCAGCAGTAAGGACAATCCAAATGATGCGCCTAAAAATTGTGAAAACTGGTTCGTGATGATCAATGCGCCTGCAAATTACAATCAAAATTGGGATGTACTTGTTCAAAAAACCAGAGAGAATATTCTTCGAAAACTTTCTGGGATTTTAAATACGGACATTGAAGCACTCATTGCGACCGAATATATTTTAGAACCTTCAGGTATTGAAAAAAACACCAGTTCGTACAGAGGTGCCTTATACGGTGCGGCAAGTAATGATACTATGGCTGCATTTTTAAGACATCCTAATTTCAATAAAAAAATTAAAAATTTATATCATTGTGGTGGTTCTGTGCACCCAGGCGGAGGTATTCCATTGTGCATGCTTTCAGCAAAAATAGTATCAGATTTGGTTCAGCATGATTTCAAAACCCAGTAGTACTCATATCGCCATTTTTCTACTATGGTTATTTCACCTTTCTGGAATGATTGGAATACTAGCGGGTTATGAACAATGGTTTTTCGTTAAAACTCCCCTAAACCTCGGCGCTTGTTTTGCTCTTTTTATTCTGAGTTTTAAGCGAACTGACTTCAAGTTTTGGATGGTGTTTTCATTACTTATGTTCTTAGGAATGTTTATTGAATGGTTAGGAGTTCATAAGGGATGGTTTTTTGGCAACTATTCGTATGGACAAAACATGGGCCTCAAACTTGACGGCATACCTTTTCTGATCGGCATCTATTGGGCAGTTTTAGCGTTTTGCGGATATGTTATTTCAAGTTTTTTGATCCAAAAAATGAACTGGAGCAACTGGATGAGACTAGTGTTTGGTGGATTTCTAATGACGCTGTTGGATGCTTTTTTAGAGCCTATTGCGCCAATTATGGATTTATGGACTTTTGTTCCATCAGCCCCAATAGAGAATTATGTGAGCTGGTTTATTTTCGGTACTGCTTTTCAATGGATTATTTACTTTAATTTTAAAAAAGAAAAGCTCGAAAAACACATTCTATTTAGCACGCATCTATACGCGGTACAATTTATGTTCTTTGCTGTATTGATTCTTGCTTTAGACTAATTCAGGTTTTTCACTCCAATTACCAATTATACGATAGGGTTGAAAACGACTAAACAATTCTTCAGAATACCAATCTCTTTTTCTTGTAAGCTTTATAGCCTTGGCATGAGACGAATCCTTATATGCAAATTCAAATAGTGCATCCTTATCATTCCAAATACTAAACGTAGCCATATTTTTAAAGGGCACCTCTCCTATTCCAAACTGAAACATAATAGCCTTTGTGCGTTTTAAATAGTCTTGAGATTGAGGCACATATTTCCAGAATGGTATGAGTTCAGTCCATTTGATTGTGGCACGTGTGAGCACTGCCATGTATTTGGAATCAGCATCAATATTTGAAGATTTTTGAAAAGGCTTTAGTTTAGACCATTCGCCATGAGCCTTGATATTTTTCATATAAACTACCATAAGTTCATCGCTGTTTTTAACGTAATCGAAATACACGCCTTTTCCTTGAAAAAAATCGTTTGCTGCTTTCTCAGAATCCCATACTTGTAAAATGGCATAGGTAGACCAATCGGGTAAAGGATTAAATCCTGACTTTCCGCTACCCATAACCTTATAAAAATGTAGACCCGCTATTGATCGAAGTTTTTGTTGTGTGATAGGAACATTAAAAAAAGCCCATATCTTTCCTTTTAAGGAATGAAATCTATAAAACGATAATGTGGTGATTTGTTTACTCATTTTCCTTTAGAAACTCTTCTATCGTTTTGAACCATTGATTTGAATTCCACTTTTGAATTTGTGTTTCCTCAGAGCGAATGTTTCGATTTAAATCGATCAAGTAAGAATAATTCATCTTATACGCTAGTGGAGCACTTTCATTTAAATTATAATACATTGGAGAAAATCCAAAGTCATTCTCTTCAAAATAAGCCACAACCAGTTCACGGTCTTCATTCGAAACGATATAAAAATCAATTTCAGCGTGAAACTTTTCGTAAAACTTATCTATCATATGCAATGCGGCTTGAGACCTGATATCCCAACTCGCAAAAAAGAAAATAAAAGCAGGTTTTTGAAAACTCTCATCAAATTCAAAAGCGATGCCATTTTTGTCTTTTAGACTCCAAGGTTCAAACTTGAGCTTCGTGTCAGCACTTGAAATCACCGGTTTGGGAGCAAGAATTTGATTCGCATGAAGCTTTAAATGATATGTCAAAGGGGTAAACCAATAGAGAAGTAATACTACAATTACTCCTATATTGATCCACCTTTTTTTCATTGACTCCTTATGAATTAGCGCTTTCCTTTTTAATCACATTTAGCGCAGAACCTTCATCAAACCACTTGATTTGAGATGAGTTGTAGGTATGATTCGCTACAATGGTATCTTTTGTGCCATCTGCGTGAGACACTTCGATATGCAAAGGTTTAGACGGTGCAAAGTCTTCGATATCTGCGAAGTTAAAGGTGTCGTCTTCTTGAATTAGATCATAATCAAATTCATTGGCAAAAGTAAGGGCTAACACCCCTTGTTTTTTGAGGTTTGTTTCGTGAATCCTTGCAAAGGATTTAACAATAACTGCAGCGACTCCTAGGTGTCTAGGTTGCATAGCCGCGTGTTCTCTTGAAGAACCTTCACCGTAATTATGATCTCCGACAACCATTGAGTATATGCCTTCTGCCTTATACACCCTTTGTGCTGCAGGTACTGCACCGTATTCCCCACTCAAATGGTTTTTTACCATGTTTGTTTGTTGATTATAGGCGTTCACAGCACCTATCAAGGTGTTATTGGAGATGTTATCTAAGTGACCTCTAAATCTCAACCAAGGACCTGCCATAGAGATGTGATCAGTTGTACATTTACCATATGCTTTAATCAATAATCTTACCTCTTTCAATTTAGCAGTATCAATTGGTACAAATGGATCTAACAATTGTAAACGCTGTGAATCTGGTGATACTTTGATTTGAACTCCACTTCCGTCTTCAATAGGAGCCACAAAGCCAGCGTCTTCGACAGCAAATCCTTCTGGAGGAAGCTCATAACCTCTTGGCTCATCTAAACGAACTTCATCTCCTTCTTCATTGATAAGGGTATCTTTTAACGGATTAAAATCTAGACGTCCTGAAATGGCAATAGCCGTAACCAACTCAGGTGATCCGACAAAAGCCAAAGTATTAGGATTTCCATCTGCACGCTTTGCAAAATTTCGATTGAAAGAGTGTACTATTGTGTTACGAGGACCTTCGGCGGCATTATCACCGTAGCGATCCCACATACCGATACATGGACCACAGGCATTTGCAAATACAGTGGCACCAATATTTTCAAAGGTGTTAATGAATCCGTCACGCTCAATAGTATAGCGCACCTGCTCAGAACCTGGGGTAATTTTAAACTGTGCTTTAGTTTTTAATTTTTTCTCTGCTACTTGCTTTGCTAGTGAAGCTGCTCTTGATATATCTTCATAAGATGAGTTGGTACAAGAACCTATTAAACCTACCTCTACATTGATAGGCCAGTCGTTTTCAACAGCTACTTTAGACATCTCTGAAATTGGTGTTGCTAAGTCTGGCGTAAAAGGTCCATTTAAATGCGGTTCTAAATCATTTAAATCAATTTCGATGACCTTGTCAAAGTACAATTCAGGATTAGCATAAACCTCAGGATCCGCCGTTAAATGCTCTTTCACAGCATTTGCAGCATCTGCAACATCTGCACGTCCTGTCGATCTCAAATAACGATCCATAGATTCATCATATCCAAAGGTTGAAGTAGTAGCGCCAACCTCTGCTCCCATATTACAAATGGTTCCTTTTCCTGTGCATGACATCGATTCGGCTCCCTCACCAAAATATTCAACGATAGCACCAGTTCCTCCTTTTACGGTTAAAATTTGTGCTACTTTCAAAATAACGTCTTTTGGTGCAGTCCAACCGGAGAGTTTACCTGTTAACTTAACACCAATCAGTTTAGGGAATTTGAGCTCCCAAGCCATTCCTGACATTACATCCACAGCGTCTGCTCCACCCACTCCAACGGCGATCATACCTAAACCACCAGCATTTACGGTGTGAGAATCCGTTCCTATCATCATTCCTCCGGGAAATGCATAATTTTCTAAAACAACCTGATGAATAATTCCTGCTCCTGGCTTCCAAAATCCTATTCCATATTTGTTTGATACAGATGCTAAAAAGTCAAAAACCTCGCTACTAGTACTATTTGCTCTTTGTAAATCTTCAGCAGCTCCTTTTTTAGCTTGAATAAGGTGATCGCAATGAACGGTCGTTGGCACGGCAACTTTAGGTTTACCAGCATGCATAAATTGTAACAAGGCCATTTGTGCAGTCGCATCTTGACATGCTACTCGATCCGGAGCAAAATCAACATAATCTTCACCTCTTTTAAGCACCTTGTCAGGATTACCATCCCATAAATGCGAATAGAGTATCTTTTCTGCTAAGGTTAAGGGTTTTCCTGTGAGATTACGCGCACTATTAACACGTTCACCCATTCTAGCATATACTTCTTTGATTACTTCAATGTCAAAAGCCATGGTTTAAATAATTGGTTGTTAGCAAATGTATCTCGTTCTGAAGAATTTTAGTGAAAAATATTCAAAAAAACTTAAGCTTTCATGTGGTGAATTACTCCTTGACCCAATTGTTGGCAAAATCGCAATCCGCCTTACTTTCGTTTATTTGAATAAATGTATCTTGAATTCTTTCATCAATCCACTCTTCGATTGTCTTTAATTGTTTGTCTGAAAGTGCTAATTCTTGGATTTTCATGTAATCTTTTGCAAAATCAGCCTTGTGCTCGTCATAGCGATTAGTCACCTTCATTATTTTATATTTCGATGGACCTCCTTGAGGATCACGCTCAACGATTGGATATGAAATCTCTCCTTCCTTCAGTCTGCTTATTTGATTATAGAGTGTAGGATCCATTTTAGTCAATTCAAAACGAGCACTAAAATCAGCAGGATTTCGAAGAACACCTCCATCAAATTTTGTTTCTTTTTCGTCTGAAAATAAACGTGCAGCTTCAGCAAAATCTAAGCGATTTGCCGCAATTTCAGTACGAACGCTATCCAATTGGCTTTTAGCCCGCTCTACAGCATCGTTGTCAATTTCGGGTGCAATCAAAATGTGCCTCAAATCCACCTCTTGTCCTCTAATACGTTCGACCAATATGATGTGAAATCCAAAATCAGTCTCAAACGGTTCTGAAATTTCACCTTCTTTCAAGCTAAATGCAACATCTTTGAACTCCTTGACAAAAGGTGTTTGTTTATCCATCGTATAAGCTCCACCATTGGATTTTGACCCTGGATCTTGTGAATACAAGATTGCCTTTACACTAAACGAGGATCCGCTAATTTCTACATCCTGTTTAATTTGCTCAAGTCGTTGAATGACTTTTTGCTTGTCTTCTTCTGTGGGTTTGGGCTGTTTGACTATTTGAGAAATTTCTAGCTCAGCGCCGAAAATTGGACGTTCTTCTTCTGGTATTGAATAAAAAAATTGACGGACCTCTTCTGGAGTGACTTCGATATCAGTAATGATATCATTTCGCATCTTGTCAGCCAACATTCTTAGCTTGTTGATCTCGAAAAGTTCGTCTTTAAAAGATTGTAAGTCGGGCTTTTTATAAAACTTCAAAACCTTTTCAATAGAACCTACTTGAGCAGTTAATTGCTGAACTTGATTTTCAATCATAGCGTTTACTTGGTCATCTGCAACCAGCAAACTGTCTTGAATAGCGTGGTGTGCATAAAGACGATCTTCCATCAATTTACCCATCAACTGGCAATTGGTAATTTCTTGTTTTGATACACCTTGATTTTCTAAATCAATGCTCAGTTTGTCAATGTCGGATTCTAAAATCACATAGTCACCAATGACGGCAACGACCCCATCAACTTTAATTCGCTTTGGAGGAGCCGTGTCTTGACCTACTGCATAAGAGGTCATTACTAAGAGGGCTACGACAATAGGTTTTAATGCTTTAATCATAAATTTCAAATTTTCGTTCATTTTTTGCTTGATTAGTAGCGTCTTTCTTAAGTTTTTTTAATAATTCAAATTTCTTGCGATTAAATAGTATCTTCCTCAGCTCTGGAGCTACGAATTCATATGGAGCAATTGACTTAGCTGTCAAGGCCTCTGAAACTTTCCCCAAATATATTCCACTACTATCTCTCAAATCAAAAACGTATTGATTGCTTTGTAAACGTCTTTTATTAACCTCTTTCAAAGCGGGAACTGTCATAAACAAACTCCTAGACGTAAACCATTTTCGATCGTCTAAATTAGCGTCAATTAAATAGTTATGGGTTAGAAGTGAATCTAAAAAAACGCTGTCGCTTACACTAAATCGGATCAGTGCTTTTTTGACCTCGTCTACTCTGCTGTAAGAGGTGTCTAAACTTAAATATCGCAACCTGTAAATATCATCTTCTAATACAAAGTTTTTGCGCTCCTTTTCGTGAAGTGCTAAAAGCTCGTCATCGTTGATTAAGGTATCTATGCTTTGGTCATCTACAAGCAAATCGTAATAATACTTCGTGTACAAATCATATTGATACTGCTTGACAAGTCGATCCAGTTCTTCTTTCTTCTGTTTGGGTAAATTGATGACTGCATCATCAAAGAGTAATTGCTTAGTAGCCCAATCCTCAATGAAAGACCTTCTTGTTTTAAAGAGCTCTAAACTATCCTTGATGTAACTAAAATCTGGAATATCGATTTCATAGAGTTTTTCTTCCCCTACCCTTGCAATTACATTGTCGGCCTCACTTGTGTTATTTAAGAACATTTCACAAGATGCAAGCGACAGCACCATTGCGGTGATTATAATCAGTTTAGTTTTTCTTATCATACGAAAGGCAAAAATATAAATAAACTAGTATTTTAGTCGATTATTCGTGGGATTTAAGGAAATTTTAAATCTTTAAAATCTGACCAAAGCTAATTTTAAACAAAAGAAGAGATTGAATTACGAGATTGAGATACCCATTCATTGCAATAAAGAGCAAGTCCTCGCCCTTTATACTAATCCTGATCTTCTGTCAAAATGGCAAACTGATCTAACTTATTATCAAACTGTAAGTGGTGAAGTTGGGAAGACCAATGCACAAGCCATTTTGTATCAGAAACACAACAATAAGCAGGTCATTATTCAAGAAACTGTGCTCGAGCGAAAAGGATCGGAAGATTTACACCTCCGATACGAAAATTCGAGTATCGCAGTAATCGAACGACATCATTTTAAAGTACTAACCAACAATCAAACCCTTTGGACTGTGTCATACGACTTTCGATTTAAGCCAATTGGACTAAGGTTATTCAAATGGTATTTCAAACATTATTTCAGAGAAAAACATCTCGCTTTAATGATGTCTTTCAGTCAATTTGCAGAGACCTATGTCAGAACAGAAAATTAGATTAAAATGGGATTTCAGAGGTCCAGAAGCTAAACAGACTGCAAAACATTTTTTAACGCATTTGATTGAATTTCTTCACAAAGAAAACTTATCACGTTATAACAAGGAGTCTTTCCAAGGCATAGAACAAGCTTCAACCAACTTCTACAGTGTTTTTTTGATAATCGAATCAAAAGAATTAACTTTCTTTAAAGAACACTTAAAACCTCATCGTGCTTTTTACGAAGAATCTTAATTCCATCAGTACTGCCGCGATTGCATTACTCTTTTTAGCATGTTCAAAATCTAATACTCAATCGCAGTGTACATCGTGCCCTGGTTCATCAGGCCTTCAATTTCAATCTAAACCCGAATATTCAAATACGGCAGAAGCTTTGTCAAAATGGATTTCTGATTCAGAAAATAACAGCATTCAAGAAATAATTTCACAACCTGAAAAATTTGAGTTACAAATTCGATATAGCAGACGCTCAACAATAGATCATACCGAGTATGAAGACTATTATTTTTCTTATGCTCCAAAAGAAGAAAAACATTATTTCTATCCGGCTAGTACGGTAAAATTACCAGCAGCTATTTTTGCCCTTGAAAAACTAAATGAGTTTGAGAACATCAATAGAAATACTCCTTTTCTAGTTCAAGGTGACACCTTACCCATTTCAACATCACGGTGTATTGAACAAATTTTTGCCGTGAGTGACAATAAAGCCAATAATTTACTTTTTGAATTGTTGGGTGCTGATTATTACAATCGTCGATTTATAGAATTAGGTTTTGAAAACAGTAGAATTAGTCATCGCTTGAGTGCAGCAAATTCGGCTGAACAAACAACTCTTCCTATATACTTTTTCGAAAATACAGATACGATTTTAAGTATCGCTTCACAGACAAATGCACCCATTGGGAAACTTGATTTAATGGGTATTGAAAAAGGAATTTCATACATCGATGACAATGGCCAGCGAAAAGAGGGTCCTTTCGATTTTAGTTTAAAAAACTGGTATGATTTAAAAGACCAAATGCAAACCGTCAAAAGATTAATTCATCCAGAATTATACGCAGAAAATATGCGCTTTAAAATTAATGATGAGCAGCGTGCTTTTTTAATCGAAACCATGGCTAAAACACCAAAAGACTTGGGATATGATCAAAGTACTTATTTCGATAGCTACGTAAAATTCTTAGTTTTCGGTGATCAGAAACAACTTGACAATCCTTTTCTAAAAAGTCACAACAAGGTTGGATTGGCCTATGGAACACTTACAGATACAGGCTATATTGTAGATGAAGAAAACCAAATCGATTTCTTCTTGTCAGTTACAGTACTAGTGAACAAGAACGAGCAATTCAACGACGGCGTTTATGAATATGACAAGTTGGGCATCCCTTTTATGGCTGCATTGGGCAAACGTATTTTGGCGTTTGAAAAAAACCTTAAGTAGAACTAGACTGGCGTGCCGTATAAATCAAAATCTTCTGCACTATCGATGCGTACTTGTATAAAATGTCCAGGCTGTAAATAGTGATTCTCTGAGGAAATCAAAACGTGATTATCAACCTCAGGAGAATCAAACTCCGTTCTGGTAATATAATACCCCCCTTCTAGTCGATCGACAATGCATCTAAAGGTTTTTCCTATCAGTTCTTGATTTTTTTCCCAGGAAATCTGAGATTGAATTTCCATTATCTCGTTTGCTCGATTGATTTTCACTTTTTCTGGAACATCGTCCTCAAGCTGATAGGCGTGGGTTTGTTCTTCATGGCTGTAAGTGAAACATCCTAAACGATCAAAACGCTGCTTTTTAACCCAATCTTTCAGAACCTTAAAATCCTCTTCTGTTTCGCCTGGATAGCCTACAATAAGAGTTGTTCTAATAGACATTCCCGGCACTATCTCTCTAAACTGTGTCAGGAGCTTGTCTGTTTTGGCCTTTGTCGTTCCTCTTCGCATACTTTTAAGAATGGGGTCGGCTATGTGTTGCAATGGGATATCAATGTAATTGCAAATTTTCGGCTCCTCTCGAATTAAATCAAGCACCTCCAACGGAAATCCCGTAGGAAAAGCATAATGCAGTCGAATCCATTCAATTCCCTCCACCTCACAAAGTGCTTTTAAGAGTTCTGCTAAAGCTCTTTTCTTGTATAAGTCAAGACCGTAATAGGTTAAATCTTGAGCAATTAATATCAATTCCTTTACCCCATTTTCAGCTAATTTTTGACTCTCAAGCACCAATTCTTCAATTGGCTTTGATTTATGCTTACCACGCATCAGGGGTATCGCACAAAACGAACAAGGACGATCACATCCCTCAGCTATTTTTAAATAAGCAAAATGTGGTGGAGTACTATTTAAACGCTCTCCAATGAGTTCCTTTTTATAATCCGTGCCAAGAGCTCTAAGTAACTGCGGTAGGTGATGGGTGCCAAAATACCGATCTACATCTGGGATTTCTTTTTCTAAATCATCTTTATAACGCTCACTCAAACAACCCGTAACAAAAACTTTTTCAACTTCACCTTCGTTTTTGAGTTTAACGTATTCCAATATCGTATTGATACTTTCTTCTTTAGCATTGGCAATAAATCCACAGGTGTTGATAACCACTATGTCCCCGTGCTTCTCGTGAACGACTTCTTTTCCTCCTGCGCTCAATTGACCGGTCAACACTTCAGAATCGTACAAATTCTTGCTACATCCTAATGTAACCACATTGATTCTAGACTTTTTTATGCTTTTAGTCTTCATATCTAGAGTGAAAAGAAAGAATTTACAAAGGTATGCGCATCAAATTCTTGAAGATCTTCTATGCCTTCTCCCACTCCAATGTATTGAACTGGTATTTGGAATTGATCAGAAATACCAATGACAACCCCTCCTTTAGCAGTTCCGTCTAACTTAGTAATTACTAATCCACTTACTTCGGTAGCATTCGTAAATGCTTTAGCTTGTGCAAAGGCATTTTGTCCTGTAGATCCGTCTAAAACCAATAAGACCTCGTGAGGAGCGTCTGGAATTACTTTTGACATCACTCTTTTAATCTTAGACAATTCATTCATTAAATTGACTTTGTTATGCAGACGACCCGCAGTGTCTAAAAGGACCACATCAGCTTTTTTGGAAACAGCTACTTGAAGCGTTTCAAAGGCAACGGCCGATGGATCTGTATTTGGTTGCGAGGTAACGATTTCGCAATTAACACGCTGCGCCCATGTTTTGAGCTGGTCAGAAGCCGCGGCTCTAAAGGTGTCTCCTGCTCCCAATATGACTTTTTTACCTTCTTTTTGAAGCTGATAAGCGATTTTTCCTATTGTTGTAGTTTTACCAACTCCATTGACTCCAACCACCATGATGACCTGTAATTCTTGATGCTTATTGTCATCAGATTCATAATCTTGATGAGATTTTAGTAATTCATTGATTTCTTCGCGCAGGTATTGCGCTAAATCCTCAAGTTTACTGTATTTGTCTTTTTGAACCCGCTCCTCTAATCGTTCAATAATTCTCAGTGTGGTTTCAACTCCTACATCAGAGGAAATTAAAACCTCTTCTAATTCGTCAAGTAAGTCATCGTCTATACTTGTCTTTCCTATTAAAACTTGAGTAAGCTTATTGAAAAATGAACGTTTTGAGACCTCCAATCCTTTGTTTAAAGACTGTTCTTTTTGTGTATTGAAAATCTTTTTTAAATCACTCATACCAGAAACTATCTTACAAAGATAGGCGATAAAAAAAAGCCGCTCAACAGCGGCTTTCATATACTATAAATCTAAAAATTAGTTTTTATTAAAAAAGTCTTTGACCATTTCAGGTGGCATTACCGACTCTACAAATGTATAGGCTCCTGTTTTTGGAGACTTTACCATTTTGATCGCCTTAGTTAAACGCTTAGACTTTGACTGAAGTGTTGCTACTGTTTTCTTTGCCATCTTACTTTATCTCTTTATGAACAGTCATTCTTTTCAAAATCGGATTAAACTTTTTAATCTCAAGTCGATCAGGACTGTTCTTTTTATTCTTGGTTGTTATATATCTTGAAGTGCCTGGCATACCTGATTCCTTGTGCTCAGTACACTCTAAAATTACCTGTATGCGATTTCCTTTTTTTGCCATGTTTTGATTCCTTTAAATCTTTGCCAAATTAGTCGATAAGCCCTTTAGCTCTTGACTCCTTTAAGACGGCAGATATACCTTTTTTGTCAATAATTTTAACTCCTTTTGAAGAGACGTTTAGTGAAACCCACTTACCTTCTTCAGGAACATAAAATCTTTTCTTAGAAATATTAACGTCAAAACGTCTTTTTGTCTTATTGATCGAAAAAGATACGTTATTACCAAACATTACTTTCTTGCCTGTAACTTCACAAATCTTTGACATTTTAAATCGTTTTAGTTCTTCTGTTTTTAAGAATGTGCAAATTTAGATATTATTTTGATTATCACAAATAATATCCGCATTATTTAAAATTTCAGCATAGAGCAATTCTAAGCTTTTATTTATGGCTTTCTCGGTGATTCTTGTTCTGTGATTTCCGAGGTAAAAAACATGGGATTCACATCTCTTTTCTGTGCTTATTGCTATGACAGCAGTGCCAACTTCTGCGTCTGATTCTCCCTTTGATGGGCCTGCGTTTCCAGTTGTTGCGATGGCAATGTCACATTGCAACTTTTGTCGTAACCCATTGGCCATGGCCTCGGCCACCTCTTTAGAAACTATACTGTACTGGTTTATCAGCCTCGAATCTACATTTAACAAGGATTCCTTAATGGAGGTATGATAGGCCACTACGCTGCCTTTAAAGACCTTTGAGGCTCCTACTACAGAAGTAAGTCGTTTGGCAATACCACCACCCGTAAAACTCTCGGCGCTAGCTATGGTCACTTGTTTTGTCTGCGCCTGCTCAACAATGAGTCGCTCCATTTCAGCGAACCCTTCTAATCCAATGTAATGAGCACCTAATCTTTGAGCTATAATGGCAATGCGCTTATCGATTTCAGTGATCAATATTTCTTCATTCTGTCCCCTAGCGGTTAGACGCAGTCGAACACGACCCAAATTGGGCAAATAAGAAAGCGATATGAACTTGGGCAGACTTTCTTCAACATCCTGAATTCGCTCAGCAATTAAACTCTCTCCTATTCCATAAACCAGCATAGTTTTGTGAACGATACAAGGCAATGCATAGCGCTCTTGAAGTCTTGGAATGACTTCGGTACGCATGAGTTCTTTCATTTCAAAAGGAACACCAGGTAACGAAATAAAATCAGTCTTTTCTTTGCGCATCCACATTCCAGAGGCCGTTCCGTATTTGTTTTCTAAAATTGTAGATTTCGAAGGCAAATAAGCTTGTTGCTCATTGATTTCAGTCATTCGAATTTGTAATTTTTGTTCAAAAAAGAGTCTCAATTTCTGTAAGAGCTCTTTATTTTCGACCAGTGTGTCCTCAAAAAAATCACAAAATACTTTTTTAGTGATATCGTCTTTGGTGGGACCCAATCCCCCGGTAAGTATGGCTACATCAACATTTTTTAAACTGAAATCTAAGGCTTCATTGATCGAATTACGACAATCACCTATTGTGAGTATTTGAACAACCTCAATTCCAATACTAGTAAGTTGTTCACCTATAAATGAAGCGTTTGAATTTACAACCTGTCCGATGAGAAGTTCGTCTCCTATACTGACTAAAACAGCTTTCATTAGAGACTGAAATCGGCAACTATTGCTTTGATCATCAAATTTGTTTGCGCCTTCAATTCTTTAAAACTCTCGGCGATTTCATCAAAAGACTCTTCAGTCTTTCCCATTTTTTCGATAGAAAGGGCTAATACCATTAAATCGCTTCGACCAAACATCATGAAGTTAGGCTTCATTTTATGAGCCATCTGATACGTCAATGCATGGTCCTTGACATTTACTGCTTCTTCTAAGGTCTGAATGTCTTGCGGAATTTCTTCTACAAATGCCTTTACCAGTGTTTCTTTAAACTCGTTATCTCCTTCTGCGAGCTCTTCAACCTGTTTCAAATCGTAAGCCATAATTGCTATTTAATAATTGTCCTTAATTTTACTTCTTGCTCAATTTTTCCTACTAACACATCATTTTCTTGAACTGGACCAACACCAGCAGGTGTGCCTGTAAAAATCACATCTCCTTTTTTTAACATGAAAAACTGAGAAACGTAAGCTATAATTTCATCAATTTTCCAGAGCATTAATCCTGAGTTCCCAGATTGTACTTGAACACCATTTTTTTCTAATGAAAACGAGATATTTTCTAAGTTTTCAAACTGTGCTTTAGACACCCATTTTCCTATAACTGCCGAACCGTCAAATCCTTTCGATTTCTCCCAAGGTAAACCTTTTTGCTTTAATTGTGTTTGTACGTCTCTGGCTGTAAAATCAATTCCTAAACCTATTTCATCATAATAATTCGGGGCAAATTCTTTCGCAATATGTTTTCCTACTTTGTGAATTTTAACCAAAAGCTCCACTTCATAGTGGATATCGTTACTGAATTCAGGACGGTAAAAGTCTTGTTCTTTAGGCAATACCGCAGAATCAGGTTTTATGAAAATCACAGGTTCTTTAGGACGTTCATTTGAGAGTTCCTCAATATGATCTGTATAATTTCTGCCTATGCAAATAATTTTCATTGGTCTAGAGTTTCCAAGTTCCCAATTTAAATTGTGTTAACACCTTTTGAGTATATTTTGGGAAATCAGCATTGAGCATCCATCCAAAATATCCGGGTTCTTGTTCTAAAACTTCTTTAATTCGCTTTCCTTTAAATTTTCCAAAATTAAATATGGGCTCTTCTTCTTTATTTAAAGCAAGAAATCCAGCAAAATCGAGTGTTTCTCTTCTCTTGGTGAATGACGAGAGCGACTTAATGTCATTTTCAAGATCCTCGTAACGTTCAATCTGAGATAAAAGCACCTCATATGTAGCCATGGTATCTGCTAATGCAGAATGAGCCTCAACTAATTCCTTATCGCAATAAAATTTATAAGCCGCTGAGAGGGTTCGTTTTTCTTTTTTGTGAAATATGGTTTGCACATCAACAGAAACCATTTTTTTAAGATCAATATCCACACCTGCACGAAGCAACTCCTCAACTAAGAGCGGGATGTCGAATCGATCAGAATTGTATCCACCAAAGTCACTGTCTTTAAGAATGTCATACACCTTTCTTGAAAGTGCCTTAAAGCTTGGTTCATCTTTGACTTTTTCGTCAGTAATACCATGTACTTCAGCCACTTCTGGTGGAATGGGGATTCCGGGATTGACAAGCCAACGGTATTGTTCTTTATTGCCGTTAGGGAAGACCTTAAAAATGCCGATTTCTACGATGCGATCTTTGACCACATTAGTTCCTGTAGTTTCTAAATCAAAAAAACATATTGGTTTAGTAAGATTTAACTCTAAAGGCATAAGTGCGTTTTAAAATTTAGCCGATACGTCCCAAGACTCGAGATATTCAGCGATGAACTTTATAAAAGATCCCCCCAAAGCTCCGTTAACAATTCGGTGATCATATGAATGAGATAAAAACATTTTAGACCTTATTCCAATAAAATCCCCTTCCTCTGTAGATATTACGGCTGGCATTTTTCGAATAGCTCCTAGGGCTAAAATTCCTACCTGAGGTTGATTGATAATCGGTGTACCAAAAACACTTCCAAAAGACCCTACGTTAGTAACCGTGTAGGTTCCGTCTTTGACATCATCAGGTTTTAACTTTGCATTTCTGGCGTTGTAGGCCAATTCATTAACTTTTTTGGCTAAACCAACAAGATTGAGTTGATCGGCATTTTTAAGAACGGGGACGATTAGGTTTCCGTCTGCCAATGCAGCGGCCATTCCTATATTAATTGCCGACTTTTTAATAATTCGCTCTCCGTCAAAGCTTATATTGAGCATTGGGAAATTTTTAAGAGCACGAGCTACCGCTTCTATGAAAATTGGNGTNAAGGTTAANTTCTCGCCCTCTCNCTTGTAAAATTCNTCTTTAACCCTATTTCNCCATTCAACAAGGTTGGTNACATCNACTTCAATAAAACTTTGAACNTGNGCAGAAGTTGCTAAACTCTTGGTCATATGCTCNGANGTGAGCTTNNCCATNCGGTTAAGTTCAATGATTTCATCTGAACTNCCAATATTNATTTGTGGNGCANNNTTTNTNGCTTCTCNAGNTTNNTTTTTNGGTTGTGNCNCCTCTGTTNNNANNACTTCTTTTTGCNGTGTTGCTTNAAAAGCTGGTCTAGAGGCAACATATTGCAGAATGTCATTTTTTGTTACGCGACCTTCTAATCCACTGCCTTTAATTTGATTGAGTTCAGCCTCAGAGACATTTTCTTCTCGAGCTATTTTACGCACTAGTGGCGAATAGAATCTGCCTTCACTATTTGCTGTGATAGGCGATTTGAGTTGAGTTGTGGTTTCTGTAATATTTTGTTCAATCTCCTTTGCGTGCTCTTCTGCGTTTGTCTCTTCTGGTTTTGTTTCTTCTCGAGCAGGGGTTTGTTCTGCAGTAGTATTGACTTCAATAACAGCTTGGGGTTCTATCTCCTCAGTAGAATCTTCGACATCACTCGTTTCAATTACCGCAATCACATCTCCAACTTGAGCAACTTCTTCTTCGCTAAAATTAACCTGAACCAAGGTGCCTGAAACTTCTGACGGGACCTCTGAATCGACTTTGTCAGTGGCTATCTCAACTATAGCCTCGTCTACTTCAATGGAGTCTCCAACATTTTTTAACCAATTTGTTATGGTTGCTTCCGTAACGCTTTCTCCCATTTGAGGAAGTACAACATTAAATTTAGCCATTTAAGTCTTGTCGGTTTTAAGTTTTAAACAAAAGTAAGAATTTAATACTTGAGTGGTATACGATTACTGATACTTCGACCTAAAGTTACTTCGTCAGCATACTGCAATTCATCTCCTATAGATACACCTCTAGCTATGGTGGAGAATTGCAACTCTTTATCCATTAATTTTTTATAAATATAGAAACTGGTGGTATCGCCTTCTGGAGTTGCGCTTAGTGCGAAAATGACCTCGCTGATTTCTTCATTCTCAACCCGTTTGACAAGGGCTTCAATTGTAAGGTCTTGAGGACCTATACCCTCTATGGGTGAAATCAATCCGCCGAGCACGTGATATTTCCCACGATATTCTGCTGTTGATTCAATTGCCATTACATCTCTAACATCTTGTACCAAACAGAGTGCTTTGGATTCCCTTTTTACATCGTTGCAGATTTCGCAAACCTCTTCATCGGTTATATTGAAACAATTTTTGCAATGTTTGATCTTGGATCTCAAATCTACGATGGCCTGTGCGAGATTAACACTTTGAATTTCAGGCTGTCTCAATAGAAAAATAGCCAGGCGCAATGCCGTTCTTTTACCGATTCCAGGCAACTGAGCAATTTCGTCTACTGCACTCTGCAATAATTTAGAAGAAAAATCCATAATAAATTAGAGGTAGTTTTTCAAAAGAAAGATTTGTATTTTCCACTAGAATTAATAAATCAACTTAGGTGTGAATTCTTCAACCATAGCTATACTTCTGATCTCCTATTTTTTGGTATTACTATTAATAGCCAAATTTACCTCGAAATCTGATAGTAATGAAGACTTTTTCCGTGCCAATAGAAAAGCACCTTGGTATTTAGTCGCATTTGGAATGGTAGGAACCTCTTTATCTGGGGTCACTTTTATTTCGGTTCCTGGATGGGTTGGAGAAACAGAGATGACTTATCTGCAAGTGGTTTTCGGTTATTTGGCAGGATATCTAGTAGTGGCTTACGTATTGCTTCCCCTGTATTACAAACAAAATCTCATTTCTATTTACGGCTACCTAGGCAATAGATTTGATGCTAAGACACAACAGATTGGATCATTTTTCTTTTTTGTTTCTCGTATCCTAGGTGCAGCTTTTCGCCTTTATTTAGTGGCTATCGTACTTCAAGAATTTTTATTCAGTGAGATGGGGCTTCCCTTTGAAGTTACAGTAATCATCTCTGTGTTTTTGATATGGATTTACACGCATAAAGGAGGTATTAAGACCATCATTATTACAGATACCTTACAGACGTTATTTATGATGGCTGCTGTGGTTTTTGCCATTAGCAGTATACTAGAGTCTTTGAATCTTTCCCTTGTAGATTATTTGCAAAGTCCTGCTTTCGATAATTACAATCAGCTATTTATCTTCGACAATCTACTCTCTAAGTCGCACTTTATCAAATCCTTTATTGGGGGGATGTTTATCACAATTTGCATGACGGGATTGGATCAAGACATGATGCAAAAAAATTTGAGTTGTAAATCACTAATTGACGCCCAAAAAAATATGGTGTCCTTCAGCTTTGTTCTGGTCTTGGTAACTTTTTTGTTTGTGTTTCTCGGAGGCCTTCTCTTCTACTATGGCGAACAAAATGGGGTTGGAATTCCTCTTATGGACGGAAATCCTAAAACAGATTTACTCTTTCCTGAAATTGCTCTTTCAGGAGATTTAGGTATTGGTCTTTCNGTTTTTTTCTTACTCGGTCTTATCGCTGCNGCCTATTCAAGTGCTGATTCNGCATTGACAGCATTGACAACTGCCTTTTGTATTGACTTTATCCACATTGAAAATCTCAGTGAAGAAAACCAACAAAAAATGCGTAAAAAAGTTCATATCGGTCTGTCTTTTTTACTGGTTTTGGTAATTGTGATTTTCAATAGAGTCATTAGCACAAATGTAATTGACAGTCTTTTAGTGGTGGCGGGTTATACTTATGGTCCGTTACTAGGTCTCTTTAGTTTTGGAATGTTCACAAAACACAAAATAGCAGCCAAAAAAATTATGGTAATATGTCTTTCGTCGGTTGTGCTTATAGCCCTTATCGCTCAAATACCCGCTGAAAAAGTTGGTGGTTATGTTATTGGATATGAGTTGTTACCTCTAAATGGTTTGCTCACTTTTTGCTTGTTGTATCTTTTTAGAGATCGAACTAAAAGGCTTACCACTTCATAATAACGCTTCCCCATGTGAATCCACTTCCAAAAGCTGCAAGTACTACAGTTGATCCTTTTTGTATGAGGCCTTTTTCCCAAGCCTCTGTCAAAGCAATAGGTATAGATGCCGCCGTTGTGTTTCCATAACGCATGATGTTATTGTACACCTGCTGGTCCTTCAAGCCGAATTTCTTTTGAATGAATTGTGCAATTCTCAAATTTGCTTGATGTGGAATAAGCATATCAATATCTGCTGGTGTCATTTGATTAGCACCTAAGCCCTCCATTATAACTTCACTAAATCGAACTACTGCATTTTTAAATACAAACTGTCCATTCATATATGGCAAATAAGACTCATCATCTGGATTGTTATCTTCTAAAATGTCTGTAACCCATCGTGAACCCATTCCTGGGGCTAATAATGCCAATTCTTCTGCGTGTTGTCCTTGTGAATGTAAATGAGTTGATAAAATAGCAGACTGCTCATCTTCTGACCTTGAAACTACTGCTGCCCCTGCTCCATCTCCAAATATCACAGAAACTCCTCTACCTCTAGTTGTTAAATCTAATCCTCCCGAGTGCAATTCAGAACCAATCACCAAGATGTTTTTATACATTCCAGAACGAATGTACTGATCTGCGACAGAAAGGGCATAAACAAATCCTGAACATTGATTTCTCACATCTAAAGCACCGGCGGTGTGAATTTCTAAATCGCGCTGTACCAAAACACCAGGTCCAGGAAAATAGTAATCCGGACTCAAGGTGGCAAAGATGATAAAGTCGATCTCGTTTTTATCAATTCCAGCTCTTTCAATTGCTATTTTAGCCGCTTTAACCCCCATGCCAGTGGTCGTATCCTCACCTCTTACAGCAAATCTGCGTTCTCGAATACCTGTACGTTCCTGAATCCACGCGTCATTGGTATACATTAACTTCGACAAATCATCGTTGGTCACTACTTTGGGAGGCACATAGAATCCGAGGCCTCTTATATGAGCTTTATGCATTGGTTATTCTTTTTAAAACTGTTATGACCTTCAAATTAATGATTTAAATCGATTTACCTCAACCTTGGCATTTAAATCATTTAACAGGCTATACAATCCAAAAAAGGTTCTATTGACGTAAATAAAGTGTTTAGAACCTCTGTTATTGTTCATCTCTCGTAGTTCTGACTGATTTGCAAACTGCTGAGCAAGTGCACCTATTTCGTCCCAAAAACTACTATCTCCAAAGTCGAATTTTTCAGATTGAAATGGCTTTGTAAAAAGCGTCAACATTTGATGAAAAAGAGCAATGAAAAATTTTCGCTCTTCTTTGCTATCTTTATTTGTCAATATTTCTAGAGCTTCAAGTTTTTGTTCGAAGAGTTCTGGGTTGTTTAAGACCTCAACACTAGATAAATCAAAATAGGGCACATAAAAGTTATCTGGTATTTTTTTGATACAACCAAAATCAATAGCAACGAGTTTACCTTTCTTATTGATTAAAAAATTACCTGGATGAGGATCGGCTTGAACTTTGCGCAATCCATGTATTTGGAACATATAAAAATCCCATAGAGATTGACCTATGGCATTGCGCTCTACTTGAGAAGATTTGTTATTTTGAAGATATGCTCCGAGGGGTTGGCCTTTCATGAAATCCATGACTAGCACTTTTTTGGATGAATACTGTGGATAGTACTTTGGAAACTTTATATCGAGTACCGCAGCACAAGCATCGCTCATCTCTACACTCTGTTTTAGTTCAATTTCGTAATCGGTTTCTTCTAGTAATTTCTTTTCAACTTCTGTAAAATAGTGCTCAGCTTCATTCAACTTAATGTTGAACATTTTTGATGCAATAGGTTTAACCAATGAGAGGTCACTACTTATACTTTCTGCAACACCCGGATATTGAATTTTAACTGCAAATCGTTTTTTGTTTTTTACAGCAAGATGAACCTGACCAATACTGGCAGCACTTATTGCCTCATCAGAAAACTCATCGAATAACTCCTCCGGGATTTTTCCCAGATGTTGTTTTATGGTTTTGCGGACTAACGGACCAGAAAGAGGGGGAACACTGAACTGGGCTAAAGAAAACTTATCTACATAAGCTTTTGGTAAAATATTACGCTCCATACTGAGCATTTGTGCCAATTTTAAGGCACTACCTTTGAGAGATTTTAAAGTGTTATATATGTCATTGGCATTGCCTTGATTAAGTTTTTCTTCTGCTCTTTCTACATCAATTAACTTTTCACCGTAATATTTGAGATAGTTTGCTCCAATTTTAACACCTGTGCCCACCAATTTAGAAGCCCTTTGCATCTTCGAAACTGGAATAGAATCAATACTTTTCATGTAATACGTTATAGCTTAAAACCCTCCTTAACCATGAACTTTCCCAAATCGATCCAATTCTCTAATGGATTGGACTGCAGTAGATCAAAAACAGCTTGAACAGATTTTTCAATAGCGATATCCGTCTTTTCGAATTTTGGCGATTCATCTTCAATCCAAAATTTCAGTAACACTAAAAATTGAATCCAAGTTCCCTCTGAAAATAATTTGTCGTTAAATTCTTTCAGTTTCGAATCATTCTCAGTTGATAAGAGAATGTCTTTGACAAAATTCAAGTAATGCGTTCTAAAATCTTTCAATTGCTTTAAATTTTGGAGGCGTTTCAAAGAATGTCCTGTACTCAAGACATAAAGGACGTAAGAACGATTGAGAGTCAATACCTCAAAATAAGAAAACAAATACGCCAAGAACTTTTCTTTTGGATCATAATTGCTAAAAGATTTATTTTTATTGAGGACCTTTTTACAATTTTTGTGAAAAGCAACCCAGATATAATTCTTTACAGCATCAAGAGACGCAAACCCCTCGTAAAATTCGTTTTCTTGAAAATTGTGCTTTAAGCAAAATGCGTAAACAGACTTGGGAAAGAGTTCTGAAGATAGTACCTCTTTTGTGTAGGCTTCAGCAATCTTTGATTTTAATTCGGATTTCATAAGTCATTTGTGTTTAGGTAAAGATACAATATCATTAAACACTACATACAACAATGCAAAAAAAAGAGAGCGCAATTCAGGTGAACCACGCTCTCAACAACCTAACCAATAAATAAACAAATTTGTTGAGATCTTTTCTCTTTCATAGCAAAGTCTTACTCAACACTTCAAAGATACAGTTTTGTTTAGTTTTTCCAAATAAATGATAAACAAAATATGAATTTTAACATTTTGCCCGTAAAAATACTTGTGTCATAATGTCATAAAATGCAGTATTGGTACCTTTTTTGACCTTGTGTCATTAAATTTTTTAAAATTCATTTAAAACCAGATTTATGGAAAAAGGAAAAATTAATGTTTCAGTAGATAACATTTTTCCCTTGATCAAGAAATTTCTTTACAGTGATCAAGAGATTTTTTTAAGAGAACTTATTTCAAATGCTACCGATGCTACTTTAAAGCTTAAGCACCTTTGCGATATTGGTGAGGCCAAATTAGAATATGGCAATCCTCAAATTGAAATTAAGGTTGATAAAAAGAAAAAAGAAATTCGAATTATCGACCAGGGGGTTGGAATGAATGAAGAAGAAATTAAAAAGTACATCAATCAAGTCGCATTTTCGGGGGCTGAAGAGTTTTTAGATAAATACAAAGACAGTGCAAAAGACAGTGGGATTATTGGCCATTTTGGTTTAGGATTTTATTCTGCCTTTATGGTTGCTGACAAAGTCGAAATAATTTCAAAAAGCTATAAAGAAGACCCTGCAGTTCATTGGTCATGTGACGGCTCTCCAGAATTTCAATTGAATCCAAGTGAAAAAACAGAAAGAGGAACTGAGGTTATTCTTCACATCGCCAAAGATGCAAAAGACTTTTTAGAAGATCAGAAAATTACTGAACTTCTCAACAAGTACAACAAATTTATGCCTGTTCCGATCAAGTTTGGTACACGTACTGAAACGCTCGAAAAACCTGAGGGAGCAAAAGAAGAAGATCCGGCACCAACCCAAGAAGTAGATAACATTATCAATAATACTTCTCCGGCATGGACAAAAAAGCCAGCCGATTTAGAAAGTGAAGATTATGCTTCTTTTTATAGAGAGTTATATCCAATGCAATTTGAACAACCGCTGTTCAACATTCATTTAAATGTAGATTATCCTTTCAATTTAACAGGGATCTTGTATTTTCCTAAGCTGAGTAATGATCTTAACCTACAAAAAGATCGCATACAACTCTATCAAAATCAAGTATTTGTAACTGATAACGTAGAGGGGATTGTCCCTGAATTCCTCACCATGCTCAAAGGGGTAATCGACTCTCCTGACATTCCTTTAAATGTCTCTAGATCTTATCTTCAGTCGGATAGTAGTGTAAAGAAAATCACATCTTACATCACTCGAAAAGTAGCAGATAAATTAGCCGGCTTGTACAAGAAGGATCGTGCAGATTTCGAATCAAAATGGAATGACATTAAAGTAGTCATAGAGTACGGAATGCTCACCGAAGATAAATTTTACGAGAAATCAGAAAAGTTCGCGCTTTACCCTACCGTAGATGACAGTTATTTGACCTGGGAAGAATTGGAAGCCCAAATCGGCGAATTGCACAAAGACAAAGACGGCAAAACAGTTATTTTATATGCCTCTAATAAAGAAGAGCAGTTCAGTTATATCGAGAAGGCCAAAGAAAAGGGTTACACTGTATTATTATTAGACTCTCCTATTGTGCCGCATTTAATTCAAAAAATTGAACAACAAAAGGACGGATTTAGCTTTTCAAGGGTTGATAGTGATAGTATCGAAAAACTCATCCAAAAAGAAGAACATCAAATATCAAAATTATCTGAAGAGCAACAAGAAACCTTGAAATCAACATTAGAAGAGCAATTAAAAGATCAGGGCTTTATTATACAGCTAGAAGCTCTTGATAGCAATTCAGATGCCTTTATGCTCACAGAACCGGAATTTATGCGCCGAATGAAGGATATGCAGCAAACCGGTGGCGGCGGAATGATGGGGATGGGATCAATGCCTGATATGTATAATTTGGTGGTTAATACCAATTCAGAAATCGCCCAGCACATTTTAGACACTGAGGATACTGAGCAAAAGTTAAGTCTAATTCAACAAGCCTTAGATTTGGCAAAATTATCAAAAGGCTTACTCAAAGGGGAAGCTCTCGCAGCTTTTGTTAGTCGATCTTATAAAATGATCAAATAGTAGAAAAGAAGAAAGCCCCGCATTGCAGGGCTTTATAACTAAACTAACTAAACATTACAGAAGATTATAGAACTGTAAACTCTTCTTCGAACTGTAATCCGTTATCGTAAACACGTATGCGATATGTATCGGAATAAGCAGAATCGAAATTAAATACCTTTGAAATTGAAAATTCACCTTTTAAATTCTCGCGGTAAACCTCTCTATTTTTTGAATCTAGAACAACGATGTAAACCTCGTTCAAATCCCAGTTGATAAATTGCATTTTTACTTTCATGTCCTGCTTACTGAAGACAGGATCGAAGCTTACAATCTCTTTCGAAGGCCCAGAAGAAAGTGGGTTAGCAAAGAGAGATGAAAGCATTGCTGTCATTAAAAACAGGGTAACTACTCTTAATTTTAAATTTGTCATAACGTTCGTTTTTTTTTATTTGATGATTACATTACAAATGTACATCTGAACAAGAGGGATGAACAACATCAAAATTGCTCAATATATGTACTATTTTAACCCTATATTTATAATTATGTTATCTGAATGTTAATTATTGACATAATCTAAATTAAATGCTCAAACCCTCTTTAGAAATTGTTACCCCGAGTTTTGGAAATTCGTTTGCACTAAATAGTTTTGATAAAAGGCATGCAAATACCTACAAAAGCTGGCATTATCATCCAGAAATTGAATTGGTATACATCAATGGCGGTAGTGGTAAAAGACAAATAGGAAGTCATGTTTCCTATTTTAATGACGGTGACCTTATTCTTATAGGATCCAATCTTCCTCACTGCGGATTTACCGATGAGTACACCGGTAATGAAAAAGAGACATTAGTTCAAATTAAACAAGATTCATTAGGAATGGATTTTTTAAACGTCCCTGAAATACAGCCTATAAAATTTCTGTTTGAGCGGGCAAAATCCGGTTTAGCCTTTGGCGGAAAAACTAAAGTGAAAATTGGAGAAAAAATGGAAATACTTGAATACCAATCTGATTTTCAAAAATTGATGAGTATTCTAAATATTTTTCACGAACTGGCACAATCAAAAGAGGTAAGCGTATTAAATGCCTCAGGGTTTTCTATAAAAACAGAAATCTCAGATAATAACCGCATCAATGATGTTTTTAACTACGTGAAAAATAATTTCCAGCGCTCTATATCGCTTGACGAAATTGCATCTGTCGCTTTTATGACCGTTCCTGCATTTTGCAGATACTTTAAGAAAGTTACTAATAAAACCTTTACGCAGTTTGTCAATGAGTACAGGCTAGTGCACGCCTCTAAATTATTAAGTGAAGAACCATTGAGTGTTACTGATATTGCTGATGAATGCGGGTTCAATAATTTTTCACATTTCACTAAACTCTTTAAAAATTTTACTGGACAGTCGCCTTCAACCTATAGAAAAAACTTAAAACCGTCGTTATGAAAAAAATAGAATTACCCGAATTGGAGGTTTGGTATAAGACTAATTTCTTATCCCCTGAAGAAGCTGAGTACTTCTATAAACTATTTGAAACAACTGTAGCTTGGAGACAAGACCCCATCGTAATCTTCGGAAAACAATTCATGCAACCTCGACTGACCGCATTTTTTTCAGAAAATGGCTTGAGCTATGGTTATTCTTCAATACGAATGCAACCTAACGCATTTACCACTGAATTAAAAAACCTAAAAGATAAGGTTGAGCAATGCACTCAAATGACTTTTAATTGTTGCTTGTTAAATTTTTACAGAGATGGGAATGACAGTAATGGCTGGCATAGTGACGATGAAAAAGAGTTGGGAAAAAACCCAGAAATTGCAAGCATAAGCCTCGGTGGAGCACGCTTTTTTCACTTGAAGCACAAAGTAGATAAAGATTTAAAGGCCAAAATTTTACTTGAAAACGGAAGTTTACTCTCTATGGGTGGTCAAACGCAACACAAGTACAAACACCAGATTCCAAAGTCAAAAACCTATACCGCCCCAAGAATTAATTTAACCTTTAGACGTATCTTTGATGTGCTATGACAAGAGAATTTTCTGAGAGAGAACTAGACCGAATTATCGAGATGGCCTGGGAAGATCGCACTCCATTTGAAGCGATCAAATTTCAATTCAATATTAGTGAACAACAGACTATTCAGTTGATGCGCAAGCACATGAAGTCCTCAAGTTTTAAAATGTGGAGAAAACGAGTGCAGGGCAGAAAAACAAAACATGCATTCAAGCGAAATTCTTCGGTTGATCGTTTTAAATGCAGCCGTCAGCGAAATATAAGTAACAATAAAGTCTCTAAACGTTAAAATAACTCCTCGAGTAATTTAGCTAGGCGATAGCCTCCTTTTCGCAATTGTTCAAAAAGCAAGCTGTTGTGATCATAAGTGTAACGATAGCCCAATCGATCTCCGTCTTTAGCAGAATTGTAAATATCTGAAGCAATTTGATGGGATTCTTCAATCCATTCTATCATATTTCCTTTGGTAAATGAAATGCGCTGACTGACAGTAGTTCCTCTCATGAGTTCTTCACTTAAGGTTTTTGCATCCATTCCCCAGGACTCTATAAGATTTGAATCCCATACTCGGTGAAGATTAGATGGAGTTGAAAACCATTTTACTTTTATATTATTTCCACCTCGGTCTTCAGATTGACCCACATGTAAAGGTTGGTGGGCATCTCCTATAAAATGAATCAATAATTTTAAGTGAAATGCCTTTTCTTCTTTGGAAGTATCCTCACTTTGAATCACCTGAATACAAGTGTTAATACCTTGAACTAGGTCGCCTTTTTCTGAAGCTTCATCCGGCTTATAGGTCTCGCTCATCGGATAGTTCACATAGTGCCATGGACCGTACTTATTGTATGCTCGTTCACTTTTGATTTCGTCCGCATAGGTGGAATAATAAGCAATACTGTGGCCACCGAGCAGTTTTTTAATTTTTTTAAGCGCCCTCTTGGACAAATTAGCCTCGGCAATATAACCCACAACTCTATGTCCTGTTTGACCCCAATTATCATTTTCAGTTAAGGGTGAGGCATGCAATTCAAACGCCAAACAACTTATCATCACAACTATAATTTTGGTGCTAGCTAATTTCATCTTTAGTATTTTCTACAAAAATACATCGATTCATTTGACAATATCTTAGAGGTCCGATAAAACTTAAAAATTACTACCTTATAGCCATAAAACAAATCAAAATGAAAGACCTAGCCAAGAATTCAAAATTTGAAAAGACAAAACGACCTATCTCTGGTTATATCATGGTGTTTTTATGCCTATCCATTATGGGGTACTCCATTTATCAAGTCATTACATTTAGAGATGCACTTTACATATTGTCATTCGTTTTTGGATTGTTCATGATTACAGGTACAATATTGATTAATCCAAATACAGCTAAAGTGCTACTGCTCTTTGGTAAATACAAAGGAACAGTTAAAAAAAATGGCCTGTATTGGGTAAATCCTTTTTACGCCAAGAGAAAAATCTCATTGCGTGCAAGTAATTTCGACAGTGAGCGCTTGAAAGTGAATGACAAAATAGGAAACCCTATTATGATCAGCACAATTCTTGTGTGGAGAGTGACAGATACCTACCTGGCAAGCTTTGAGGTAGACGACTATAAAAATTTCGTTCGTGTTCAGACCGATGCGGCAGTGCGAAAATTAGCGAGTATGTATCCCTATGACAATTTTGAAGACGGTACAGAAGACGATCAAGTTACGCTTCGTTCGAGTATTAACGAGGTCAGTGAAGCACTAGAAAAAGAAATACAAGAGCGCCTTAGTATGGCAGGTATAGAAGTTTTAGAGGCACGTATTGGTTATTTGGCCTATGCTCAAGAAATTGCAAACGCCATGCTTAAAAGGCAGCAAGCCACAGCTATTGTAGCAGCAAGACATAAAATTGTTGAGGGTGCAGTAGGAATGGTTGAAATGGCCTTACAAGAACTCAGTGAGAAAGAAGTCGTCAAACTCGACGAGAAAACAAAAGCATCTATGGTGAGTAATCTTATGGTAGTCTTATGTTCTGATAAAGATGCAGCACCTATTGTAAATACCACGACATAATCAATTTGCACTGATGAAAATACACACCTCTTTATTGTTATTGGTGCTAAGTGGATTATCTCTTTTTGCACAAGATGCGGTGCAAAACGAATCCTTTGAACTCTACAATAAAGAGATACAATTACTAGGAAAACTGGACCTTCCCAAGGACAGCAGCACATTTAAAGTGGTCGTCTTTGTTCACGGCTCTGGAAATATTGACAGAGATGGTAATCAGGGACAATTCATTCAACCTGCTTACATCAAACAACTCAGCGCAGAACTCAACAAGCAAGGCATTGGAGTTTTGCGTTATGACAAGCGAACGGCTAACCCCAATAACCGGGAATACCTAACAGGAATTCAATTCACAGACTATGTCGATGACCTGCGAATTATTGTAAAAGCCTTTGAAAATGATGAGCGCATCAGTGGAATACATTTAATAGGTCATAGTCAAGGTTCTCTTGTGGCTGCACTTGCACTGACAGAAAATGATTTGAATATCAAGAGTTTTATATCCCTTTGCGGACCTGCAGATGGCTTTGGAAAAGTGATTGTAGATCAAGTCAGTGCTCAAAACGAAGGCTTGGGGAAAATCGCCCAAAACCACGTTGACGAACTCATGGAAACTCAACAAATTAAAGAGGTCAATCCCTTTCTTGTCTCCGTATTTAGAAAAGAGAATCAATCGTTTTTTTACTCTTGGATGCAACACGATCCCATAGAAACCATTGCAAAGATTGAAATTCCTTTTTTGGCTATTGGCGGTGAATATGACAGTCAAGTTCCTTCAACTGATGCCCAAAAGTTGGCTCAGAACACCAAAAACGGAAAGCACATTATAATCAAAAATATGAACCATGTTTTAAAGGAATTAGATCAAGAGTCAGATAATCTAAAATCCTATCAAAACAAAGATTTTCAAGTACACTCTGAGCTTATAACTATTCTTGTTGCTCACCTTAACCAATATTAAAACTTATGTTTCCTATAGTAAACGACACTGTAATTTTTGGTATCATTACCTTTTGTTTGGCTTTTGTTTTCCTAACTGCACAAAGTCAACATCACTTTTGGAAAAAATTTTATGGAATAGTACCTACACTGCTGCTCTGCTATTTATTGCCTGCGCTTTTAGTCAATTTAAAAATAATCTCTATTGATGATTCTAAGCTTTATTTTGTTAGCTCGAGATATCTTCTTCCCGCAGCCCTCATTCTAATGACCTTAAGTATTGATTTAAAAAAAATAGCGCGTCTTGGACCAAAGGCTTTGCTCATGTTTTTTACAGGAACTTTTGGCATTATCATCGGAGGGCCTATTGCCCTTATGATTGTCAGTGTGATTGTACCTTCAGCAGTTGACGGTGTGGGTTTTGATGCAATTTGGAGAGGATTAGCAACCATTGCCGGGAGTTGGATCGGAGGAGGAGCAAATCAGGCTACAATGCTAGAAGTATTTCAGTACACCCCGAGCAAATACGGATCTATGGTACTGGTAGATATTTTAATGGCAAATATTTGGTTGGCCATATTACTTTTTGGAGTGGGTAAAGCCGAGCGTATTGACCGGTGGCTTAAAGCAGATACCTCACAAATTCAAGCCCTCATTGAAAAGGTCTCTCAGTTCAGTGAAAAAGTGAATCGCACGCCCCAGACCTCAGACTGGGTTGTCTTAACCGGCATCGCATTTTTGGGAGTGGGTACAGCACATTTTTTTGCGCCCCTAATTGTAGATCTTATGGCACTTATGATTAAAGAAGATTCCTCTTTGGGAATTTTTGAATCTCTAAAGAGTGATTTTTTATGGATGGTTGTGATTGCAACTGTTTTTGGAATTGCACTTTCTTTTAGTCGTTTCAAAAGTTATGAGGGTGTTGGTGCTAGTAAAATCGGAGGTGTTTTCATTTACATTCTTGTAGCCACCATAGGAATGCAAATGGACCTGAGTAAAATACTTGAAAACCCTGGATTACTTTTAATAGGTTTTGTTTGGATCTGTATTCACGCTGCCCTGCTTATCCTCGTTGCAAAATTGACAAAATCTCCTTTTTTCTTTTTAGCTGTGGGAAGTCAAGCCAATGTGGGAGGAGCAGCTTCTGCTCCAGTTATTGCTGCTGAGTTTCACCCCTCTCTGAGTTCGGTAGGCATCTTATTAGCAGTTTTTGGTTATGTAGTGGGAACGGCCGGAGCTTATTTTTGCGCTATTTTAATGGAAATAGCAAGTACCATCTGATAAAGTTTGCGATATTCGCGTTTGGAATTTACACCTATGAGAAAATACATTTTAATTATAGTAGCTGGCGTTTTAATGGCAGCTTGTCAACAAAATAAAGGACTAAACCTTCAAGTCAAAGTAGATGGCCTAAAGAAGGGCATGCTTTACATCGAATCGATACAAGACACTGTTTTAGTACAAATAGATTCAGTAGAAGTTCGGGGTAACAATCAAATAGCATTTGATGTAGTACTAGACCAACCTCAAATGCTGTACTTACATCTGGACAAAAACGATGAGAATGCATTTAACGACAGGTTTTTATTTTTTGCAGAACAAGGGCAGATGAGCATTCGATCTACTCGTGAGGCTTTTGAAAATGACGCCCAAGTAAAAGGTTCAAAAACAGATTCTATATACCGCATCTATCAAGAGGTATTGACCTCCTTTTCAAAGAGAGATATAGAACTTTTACAATTGAGTATAGACCCTGACTACGCTACAAAAATCGATTCAATAGCCACTCTCGCGGCTAGCAATGAGCGAAGAAAGTTTTTGTACGTTTTAAACTTTGCGCTCAACCAGAACAACAGTATACTTGCTCCCTACAGTATTGTTTACGACGGAGACGGGTTAGCGCCCAAATGGAAAGATTCAGTCTATCAATCACTGACAGTTGATATTAAAAATAGTCCTATGGGGGAGTCGCTAAAAGCTTTACTTAGCAATTAAAGCTTGGCTAGCTTCGTTTCAATTGCTGCAGATTTCTTTGCTAAAGCTACTCTAACTGCTTTATAATGCTCCTTAGGAGATTGCCCAGACTTTTGGTTTACCATGGTCATGAGCTCATCGAACAGCGAAATACACTCGTCGATAAGAGCCGTGCCTTCTTCTGAATTGGTATTAGAAGACTGTTTTTCCCACTGATATATTTGTTCAATAATATCCCCAAGAACGTAATTAATTTCCTTTTTTAAATTTCTAACATTAGCCATAAGCCCAGATTTTGGTGTAAAAATATTGATTCATTCGCGAAAGCAAAACTCTTTTAGTAAATTTTAAGACGCAGAACATAAGTATTAACACCCTATATTTTCAAGTATGAGTACTTCTAAAGGATGGAGCGAAGAGCAAGGTCGTTTGCGCAAAGAATTGAATTTCAAAAATTTTGAAATGGCCGTTGATTATATCAATAAGGTTGCACAACTTGCCGAACAGCACAATCATCATCCCAAAATAATCAATACCTACAACCAGGTTAACCTCGAGCTGTGGACACATGACGAAAATGCCATAACCGAACTAGATTGGAAATTGGCTAAAGCGATTGACGAACTAGATGTAAATTTCGAGTAATTCAGCCCCAGAAGATTGCAATTCGAGTTGTTCACAACATGCGGGAATCATCAGGGTCTCCCCTTTTTTCATAGGCATTTGCCCATGTTCTGTTCGAAGCACAACTTCTCCTTCTATACACATGTAAATGCTAAAACTGTCCCTACCTGCTATTTTGATGTCCATCTTTTGATTTACAGGAAGAAAGTTGGTTTTAAAATACTGATTGTGTATGAGCTCATTTGAAGAGTTCTGTTCACGCTTATAGCTCTTTTTGTAATCTGTTTTGGCCTTATAATTAATTGCATCAAGTGCTAAATCCGTATGCAGTTCTCTTAAATTTCCATTTTTATCTCTGCGGTCAAAGTCATAAACGCGATAAGTAATGTCAGAAGTCTGTTGAATTTCAGCCAATAATATTCCTGCTCCTATTGCGTGCATTGTCCCTGTTTCAATCATAAAGGCATCTCCTTTATTCACAGGTGTATAATTGAGTAATGTGCTGAGCTTTTTCTCTTCTAAAGCCTTTTGATAGGATTTTTTAGAGCAATCCTCTTGAAAACCTAAAATTAAATTGGCATTTGGATCGTGATCCATAATAAACCACATCTCATTTTTACCAAAAGATTGATGTCGTTGAGCTGCCAATTCGTCGTTTGGATGAACTTGTATAGACAAATCCATCTTGGCGTCTATGTATTTGATTAGAATTGGAAAATCTGAACCAAACCGATTGACGACAGAAAAACCAAGCAGTTCTGGTCCAAAATCTTCGATTAATACATCGAGATTCTTTCCGCTATATGGTCCTTCAATTACCTGAGAAACATCTCCTTTCACAGCTGATATTTCCCAACTTTCTCCAATACCACTTGCGCTGTATTGTTTATCTAAAGAAGTTTTTAACTTTTCACCTCCCCAGAGACGTTCTTTATAGATTGGTTGGAATTTTAAGGGACTTCGATACATCACTTAGCAGGAAAAGTAACAAAGTTTCTCGGTGTTTCATATAAGACTACTTCGATTTCTTTACTCGAATCAATATGCGGACGTAGTCGATTATATATGACCATTGCTATATTTTCAGCTGTTGGAATCAATGATGCAAAATCAGATACATCTCGATTTAAATTCTTGTGATCTAAGTGATTTTCAACTTCAGATTTAATCAAATCTTTCAAGATTTTCATATCCATGAGATAACCTGTTTCGGGATCTACTTCGCCGATAACACTAACGATTAAATCGTAATTATGTCCGTGATAGTTCGGATTATTACAAAGACCGAATACCTCTTTGTTTCTTTCATCACTCCAATTGGGATTGTGCAAGCGATGTGCAGCATTGAAATGTGCTCGGCGACTGACTTTAGTTTTCATGTTGATTGGCCTTTAAATGATCGTAAAAACGTTCAAAAATGATTTTGAACCATGCGGTGTAGAGATTGGGATTATTCTTAATGTCTCGATCGACTTCATCCAAGTCCATGTACTTGAAGTCTTCTACTTCTTCTTTATTGATTTGAGGAAGAGCATCAGAATAACCGATCATTACGTGATCCAATTCATGTTCGGTAAGACCATTGTCAAAAGGGGCCTTATAGATAAACCAGAACAACTCTTTAAGTTCAGTTTGCATTCCCATTTCTTCTTCTAAGCGTCTAGCTCCTGCAGTGAGGTTGGTTTCGCCCTCTCTTTGATGAGAACAGCACGTATTAGTCCATAAAAGTGGAGAATGGTATTTGTGAGCTGCCCTTTGCTGAAGTAACAACTGTCCTTTTTTATTCATAACGAATACCGAAAAAGCACGATGCAGAACAGCTTTTTCATGTGCCTCCATTTTGGGCATTGTTCCCAAAATTTCATCTTTTTCATTGACCAATAAAACTTTTTCTTCGCTCATACTACAAAAATAGACAATCGACATATCATTCCCATTGAAAAAGTACACTTAACCGGAAGGAACATCTATTTTTGCATAAAATACCGAAATGGATTTAAACGATGCATTAGAAAAAAGAAGAACATTCGGAATTATTTCCCATCCAGATGCTGGTAAAACTACGCTCACTGAAAAATTACTTTTATTTGGAGGTGCAATTCAAGAAGCAGGAGCGGTCAAAAGCAATAAAATTAAAAAGACTGCAACTTCTGACTTTATGGAAATCGAACGTCAAAGAGGGATTTCGGTGGCTACCTCCGTTTTAGCGTTTAATTTCAGATCAAAAAAAATCAATATCCTAGATACTCCAGGTCACAAGGACTTTGCTGAGGATACCTTTAGAACATTAACTGCGGTAGACTCAGTTATTGTAGTCATAGACGTTGCAAAGGGTGTAGAAGAGCAAACTGAAAAATTAGTGGCTGTATGTCGAATGCGAAACATTCCTATGATTGTTTTTATCAATAAACTCGACCGAGAAGGGAAAGATGCTTTTGATTTATTGGACGAGGTAGAGCAAAAACTCAACCTTAAAGTTTGCCCTTTGAGTTTTCCTATTGGAATGGGTTATGATTTTAAGGGAATTTATAACCTCTATGAAAAAAACATCAATTTATTTAGTGCAGATCAAAAGCAACACATCGCACATACCGTCGCGATAGATGATCTTTCTGACTCAAAACTCGAGGAGCACATCGGTGAGCAACCAGCAGCCGATTTAAGAGAAAATATAGAACTCGTTGAAGAAGTTTACCCCAATTTTGATAGAGCTGAGTACCTCAGTGGAGATATACAACCTGTATTTTTTGGTTCGGCCTTAAACAATTTTGGTGTACGAGAATTACTCGATTGCTTTATTGAAATCGCCCCATCTCCTTTACCGAAAGAAGCTGAGGAACGCAAAGTAATTCCAAGTGAAAAAGAATTCACTGGGTTTGTATTTAAGATTCACGCAAATATGGACCCCAAACACAGAGACCGCTTAGCTTTTGTCAAAATTGTATCCGGCACCTTTGAGAGGAACAAACCCTATCTTCACGTGCGAAATAATAAAAAACTCAAATTTTCTTCACCCAATGCTTTTTTCGCAGAAAAGAAAGAGATTATTGACATTTCTTATGCTGGTGACATTGTAGGATTGCACGATACCGGTAACTTCAAAATTGGTGACACCTTAACATCTGGTGAAATATTAAATTACAGAGGCATCCCGAGTTTTTCTCCAGAGCATTTTCGATACATCAATAACGCAGATCCTATGAAAGCCAAACAATTGAATAAAGGAATTGATCAGCTNATGGATGANGGTGTAGCCCAATTGTTTACGCTTCACATCAACAATCGAAAAATTATTGGTACAGTAGGNGCCTTACAATATGAGGTTATTCAATACCGANTAGAACACGANTATGGAGCAAAATGCACCTATGAAAACTTTCCAGTNCACAANGCTTGTTGGATNGAAGCCGATGAAAGCAANCCGGAATTTCAAGAATTTAAANGGGTAAAACAAAAGTTTCTTGCCNTNGACAAACAGAATCAACTCGTCTTTTTAGCAGANTCTTCCTTNTCNCTACAAATGACGCAACAAAAGTANCCTTCNATTAAATTTCATTTCACTTCTGAATATGCAGAATAATAAAAAAGCCCTCNNNTGAGNGCTTTTTTTATTTAGGCTTTACCTGTAGGTCCAAAATTTATTGGGATGCTCGGCTGCTCATAATCTTTGATNTCACCGTGCATNTTTTCNAATTTTTGAACATTATCTCCTAAGGCTCTAAGTAATTTTTTAGCGTGTTGAGGCGTTAAAATAATNCTACTCTTNACCTTGGCTTTAGGGTTTCCAGGCATNATAGTAATNAAGTCNACNACAAACTCTGAAACNGAATGNTTAATTATNGCAAGGTTTGAATACAATCCTTCCGCNGTTTTTTCATCTATTTCGATATTAATTTGTTTTTCNTTCTCTGCCATTNTATTAGAACTTNAATTCTTCTTTACGNGCCATNATTTCGTCGTATTCTTCTTTAGAACCAACNATNATACTCTCGTAGTCTCTCATTCCTGTTCCTGCTGGNATTTTATGNCCAACAATTACATTCTCTTTGAGACCTTCAAGACCATCAACCTTACCGTTTACAGCTGCCTCGTTGAGTACTTTTGTTGTCTCTTGGAAAGAAGCTGCAGAAATAAAGGATTTNGTTTGNAGCGAAGCTCTNGTAATTCCTTGAAGAATNGGAGTAGCTGTGGCAGAAACTGCATCTCTTGCAACCACNAAAGCCTTGTCTTGTCTTTTAAGNACNGAATTCTCATCTCTGAGNTCTCTNGCACTTACAATCTGACCTGCNTTNAGGTTTTCAGANTCACCCNNCTCTTCAATGACCTTCATTCCGAAAATTTGATCGTTTTCTCTGATAAAGTCATCTTTNTGNACNAGCTGATTTTCTAAGAAANTAGTNTCTCCTGCATCTTCAATTCTCACNTTACGCATCATCTGTCTCACGACTACCTCNAAGTGTTTGTCATTGATTTTCACCCCTTGTAATCGATANACNTCTTGAATTTCATTCACNAGATACTGTTGTACCGCAGAAGGTCCTTTAATTGATAAAATATCATCAGGNGTAATAGATCCATCAGAAAGAGGCATACTCGCTCTGACGTANTCATTTTCTTGAACTAAAATTTGATTTGATAATTTGACCAAATATTTCTTTTGCTCACCTGTTTTAGACTCTACAATAATTTCACGGTTACCTCTTTTNATTTTTCCAAAAGTAACCACTCCATCNATCTCAGATACAACCGCTGGGTTTGAAGGATTACGCGCTTCGAAAAGCTCNGTTACCCTTGGAAGACCTCCGGTAATATNACCTGTTTTTGCAGANTTTCTAGGAATCTTCACAAGNACTTTNCCTTCACTAATTCCATCTCCGTCATTTACCATAATGTGNGATCCNACTGGTAAATTGTANGATCTTAAAGTTTCACCTTNATNATTTTGNATATGAAGGGTTGGAATTAATTTCTTATTACGAGANTCTGAAATCACCTTTTCTTGGAATCCGGTTTGNTCATCGATTTCNACNTGATAAGTTANACCTTGCTCGATATTTTCNTAAACCACTTTTCCAGTAAATTCAGAAACAATTACCCCNTTATANGGATCCCACTGACATATTTCAGNACCANTTTTAATNGTNGCACCNTTCTTAANAAACAGTTCTGAACCGTAAGGNATGTTGTTCGTTGAAAGAACTGAACCNGTTTTCTTATCGACNATTTTAATCTCAGCTGTTCTTGAAATAACNATGTTTACNTCTTNTCCTTCTGNANTTGTNCCCTTAACTAATCTCAAGTCNTCNATCTCTGCTTTTCCATCGTGNTTCGCAATCAGTTTGTTTTCTTCTGATATGTTTCCTGCAATACCTCCTACGTGGAANGTNCTCAANGTAAGCTGAGTTCCTGGTTCACCNATTGATTGNGCAGCAACAACTCCAACAGCCTCACCTCTTTGAACCATCTTATGAGTTGCNAAATTACGTCCATANCANTTGNCACAAATTCCTTTTGGAGCTTCACAAGTTAGNGCTGATCTAACTTCNACCATATNAATNCCNGCAGACTCNATNGCTTTNCCTACNGATTCTNNAATAAGCCCTCCTGCNTCTACAATGACTTCNCCTGTTTGTGGATGGTTCACNTCATTTAAAGAAACTCTACCAATAATTCTNTCGTANAGNGATTCAACAATTTCTTCGTTTTTACGAAGNGCAGTAACTTCAAGACCTCTCAATGTTCCACAATCCTCAATATTGATAATNACATCNTGAGCAACATCTACAAGTCTTCTTGTTAGGTAACCNGCATCAGCTGTTTTTAAAGCGGTATCCGCTAGACCTTTACGTGCACCGTGTGTCGAGATAAAGTATTCAAGAATAGATAATCCCTCTTTAAAGTTTGAAAGAATAGGNTTTTCTATNATTTCTCCACCTCCGGCAGTTGACTTTTTGGGCTTGGCCATAAGACCNCGCATACCNGTTAACTGTCTAATTTGTTCCTTAGANCCACGTGCTCCAGAATCTAGCATCATNTAAACAGANTTNAAGCCCTGCTCATCTTCACTAATTCGTTTCATNGCCAATTCTGTNAGCATNGCNTTNGTAGATGTCCAAACATCAATAACNTGATTNTATCGCTCGTTATTNGTNATAAGACCCATGTTGTAATTCATNATGATACCGTCAACTTGTCCGTTGGCNTCGTCAATCANACCTTGCTTTTCTGGTGGAATAATAATATCACCTAAACTAAAGGANAATCCTCCTTTAAAAGCGAAATCAAANCCCATNCTCTTTATTTTATCAAGAAAAGCNGCTGTTCNAGGAACATCNGTAACAGAAAGAACATNTCCAATGATNTTTCTCAAGGCNTTTTTATTCAATACTTGATTGATAAAACCAGCCTCCTCAGGTACNACCTCATTAAATATCACTCTACCTACAGTTGTGTCGATNAGCTGATATACNAANTCTCCTTCTTCGTTAAAATCTTTAGCTCTAACCTTTATACCNGCATTTAAACTTACTTTTTGCTCGTTGAAAGCAATNTTNACTTCTTCTGCACTNTAGAAGGTCAAACCTTCTCCTTTNACNGGTTTTNNANCCGTTCCAACTCTCTTTTTGGTCATGTAATANAGNCCTAANACCATATCCTGAGAAGGAACAGTAATCGGAGAACCATTAGCTGGATTTAAGATNTTTTGAGAAGCTAACATCAATAACTGNGCTTCNAAAANAGCTTCAGGACCTAAAGGTAAATGCACAGCCATTTGATCTCCATCAAAATCCGCATTAAATGCNGTACANGCTAGGGGNTGNANTCTAATCGCTTTACCCTCTATAAGTTTAGGNTGAAAGGCTTGAATTCCCAAACGGTGAAGTGTGGGAGCTCTATTGAGTANGATAGGATGTCCNTTNAGAACGTTTTCAAGNATATCCCAAACGATNGGCTCTTTTTTATCTATAATTTTTTTNGCAGACTTCACTGTCTTCACCACTCCTCTTTCGATTAGTTTTCGAATNACAAACGGCTTGTANAATTCAGCNGCCATATCTTTNGGAAGACCACATTCGTATANATTCATNTCAGGNCCTACAACNATNACNGAACGNGCAGAATANTCAACACGNTTTCCTANTANNTTTTGACGAAAACGACCTTGCTTACCCTTNAAAGANTCAGAAAGTGANTTNAACGGTCTNTTTGANTCTGTCTTTACNGCTGANGCTTTNCTGGTGTTGTCGAANAANGAATCCACAGCCTCTTGCAACATTCTCTTTTCATTTCTCAAAATAACCTCNGGAGCTTTAATTTCCATCAATCTCTTCAAGCGGTTATTTCTGATAATTACTCTTCTGTAAAGNTCATTTAAATCTGANGTNGCGAATCTACCACCATCCAAAGGTACTAGTGGACGTAATTCTGGTGGTATAACNGGTATAACTTTTANAATCATCCACTCNGGAAGATTNTCACGATTTTCTTGACTGTCTTTAAANGCCTCAACNACTTGAAGTCTTTTAAGTGCTTCTGTCTTGCGCTGTTTCGANGTTTCAGTATTGGCCTTGTGACGCAGNTCGTAAGACAAGCTTTCNAAGTCAACTCTATTTAATAACTCAACAAGACACTCAGCACCCATCTTTGCGATGAATTTATTNGGATCTGAATCTTCTAAATACTGATTNTCTTGNGGAAGGCTATCCATNATATTGAGGTACTCCTCTTCNGTTAAGAAATCCATTTTTTTGATTTCTTCACCCTCTGGACCTTGAGCAGCTCCNGGCTGAANGACCACATAGCGCTCGTAATAAATAATCATATCGAGCTTTTTCGANGGTAATCCAAGAAGGTAACCNATCTTGTTTGGTAAAGACCTGAAATACCAAATGTGCGCAACTGGCACTACAAGNCTAATNTGTCCTACACGATCTCTTCTTACCTTTTTCTCAGTAACCTCAACCCCACATCTATCACATACGATTCCGCGGTATCTTATTCTCTTGTACTTACCACAGGCACANTCGTAATCNTTTACAGGGCCAAAAATACGCTCNCAAAACAAACCATCTCTTTCNGGCTTGTGTGTACGATAATTTATTGTTTCCGGTTTTAACACCTCTCCTCTAGACTCACCTAAAATNGTCTCAGGTGATGCNAAACCGATTGAAATTTTATTAAATCTCTTTTGTGTGTTGTTTTCTTTAATTCTCGCCATAATACTTCGAGGTAGCTTTTAATGTTTTTTCTTTTAGGATTTTATTCTTCTAATCGAATATCTAATCCTAATCCTTTTAATTCATGCATAAGCACGTTAAATGATTCAGGTAAACCAGGTTCTGGCATCGTCTCTCCCTTAACGATAGATTCGTATGTTTTCGCTCTACCGATAACATCATCTGATTTAACTGTTAAAATTTCTCTAAGCGTCGAAGAGGCACCATAGGCTTCAAGCGCCCACACTTCCATTTCTCCGAATCTCTGACCTCCGAATTGCGCTTTACCTCCTAATGGTTGTTGCGTAATGAGTGAGTAAGGTCCAATAGATCTAGCATGCATCTTGTCATCGACCATATGTCCTAATTTTAACATATAAATCACACCAACAGTTGCAGGTTGATCAAAACGCTCTCCTGTTCCACCGTCATACAAGTAAGTGTGTCCGTATTGGGGAACACCTGCTTTTTCGGTGATTTCATTGATTTGTGCAAGAGTAGCACCATCAAAAATAGGCGTAGCGTATTTTTCACCTAATTTCTGACCAGCCCAACCTAAAACGGTTTCATAAATCTGACCAATATTCATACGAGAAGGTACACCTAATGGATTTAAAACAATATCAACTGGTGTTCCATCTTCTAAGAATGGCATGTCAGCGTCGCGGACTATTCGAGCAACAATACCCTTGTTTCCGTGCCTACCTGCCATTTTATCTCCAACCTTGAGTTTTCTCTTTTTAGCGATGTAAACTTTAGCTAACTTCATAATTCCAGCTGGAAGTTCATCACCTACAGAAATGGTAAACTTATCTCTTCTCAAGTTACCTTGCATGTCATTGAGCTTGATCTTGTAATTGTGAAGAAGATCATTGACCATTGCATTAATCTTGTCGTCAGCAGTCCACGCACTGCTGAGTAAGTGAGCAAAATCATCTACTGCGTTGAGCATTTTCTGATTGAATTTCTTTCCTTTCGGTAAAACTTCTTCACCAAGATCGTTGCTTATACCTTGAGATGTTTTTCCATTAACCAAAGTGTTCAGTTTTTCAACCAAAACCTCCTTGAGTTTTTGGAATTTTACTTCGTATTCTATTTCTAATGACTCAATAGCCTGTTTTTCTTCAGATCGCTTTCTTTTGTCTTTAATAGATCTCGAGAATAATTTTTTGTCGATAACTACACCTCTTAGTGATGGAGAAGCCTTTAAAGAAGCGTCTTTNACATCTCCNGCNTTNTCNCCNAANATAGCNCNTANNANTTTTTCNTCAGGTGTAGGATCTGATTCNCCNTTTGGAGTAATNTTNCCNATAAGNATNTCTCCAGGTTTTACTTCTGCTCCAATTCGAATCATACCGTTCTCATCCAATTCACGAGTAGCTTCTTCGGATACGTTAGGAATGTCGTTGGTTAATTCTTCAGCACCCAATTTAGTATCTCGAACTTCNAGTGAATATTCATCNACGTGAATTGANGTAAATAAGTCTTCACGAACGACCTTTTCAGAAATCACAATCGCATCTTCGAAGTTNTAACCCTTCCATGGCATAAAGGCTACCTTNAGGTTTCTACCTAANGCTANNTCACCGTTTTCTGTNGCNTATCCNTGACAAAGCACTTGACCNTTGGTCACCTTATCACCNTTTTGAACAATAGGTTTAAGGTTGATCGAAGTACCTTGGTTNGTTTTTCTGAATTTAATCAGNTCATAAACTTTTTTATCGTCGTCAAANCTTACAAGCTTCTCTTCGTCCGTNCGCTGNTACTGAATNACAATACGCTCTGCATCAACATAGTCAACNATTCCAGAATCTTCAGCATTNATCAAAACTCTAGAGTCTTTTGCAACTTGTTTCTCTAATCCNGTACCGACAATTGGTGAATCTGTTCGCATTAATGGTACAGCNTGGCGCATCATGTTTGATCCCATCAAAGCTCTATTCGCATCATCATGCTCCAAAAATGGGATAAGAGATGCAGANACNGAGGCNATNTGGTTCGGCGCGACNTCAGTATAATTAATCTCATCAGGACTCACTAAAGGAAAATCTCCCTCTTGTCTTGCAATCACTTTATCTTCAGTAATNTTTCCTTNATTGTCCAAAGGAATNTTTGCCTGTGCGATTTTCATACCTTCTTCTTCTTCCGCACTCATNTANTGGAAGTTTTTGGTNTCTACTACNCCTTTATCAACTTTNCGATATGGAGTTTCTAAGAATCCCATACTGTTNACCTTNGAGAAAACAGATAANGAAGATATCAATCCAATATTAGGACCTTCNGGNGTTTCAATTGGACACAATCTACCNTANTGCGTATAGTGTACGTCTCGAACNTCGAAACCTGCACGTTCNCGAGAAAGGCCNCCAGGACCTAAAGCAGATAAACGTCGCTTGTGNGTNATCTCCGCCAANGGATTNGTNTGGTCCATAAATTGAGACAATTGNTTCGTCCCAAAGAANGAGTTGATNACAGACGATAATGTTTTTGCGTTGATCAAATCAATCGGAGTAAAAACTTCATTGTCACGAACATTCATTCGCTCTCTAATAGTTCTCGCCATACGAGCTAATCCTACTCCAAATTGCTGCGAAAGCTGCTCNCCNACAGTNCTAACTCTTCTGTTNGACAAGTGATCAATATCATCTATTTCCTCTTTCGAATTGATCAATTCTATGAGGTACTTTATTATGGTTATNATATCTTCTTTGGTAAGTACTTGCTTATCCATTCCAATATCTAAACCTAATTTTTTATTCATTCGGTAACGACCTACTTCNCCTAANTTNTANCGNTGATCAGAGAAAAATAATTTATCTATGATTCCNCGAGCCGTTTCNTCGTCTGGTGGTTCTGCNTTTCTCAGTTGACGATATATGTGTTCAACTGCNTCTTTCTCNGTATTTGTCGGNTCTTTTTGAAGTGTATTNTGAATNATCGCGTATTCAGATTGCGTNTTATTTTCTTTGTGNAATAAGATTGACTTTACNTCTGCCTCGATAATTTCTTCAATGTGTTCTTTTTCAAGAACNGTATCTCTATCAAGGATNATNTCATTACGCTCAATTGATACNACTTCACCAGTATCTTCATCAACGAAATCCTCATGCCAAGTATTTAAGACTCTAGCCGCTAGTTTACGTCCTAATACTTTTTTNAGTCCNGATTTAGATACTTTAACCTCTTCTGAAAGATCAAAAATTTCAAGAATATCTTTGTCTCTNTCNTAACCGATTGCTCTNAAGAGCGTGGTTACAGGTAATTTCTTCTTACGATCNATGTATGCGTACATCACACCATTGATATCCGTAGCAAATTCAATCCAAGATCCTTTGAAAGGAATAACTCTTGCNGAATACAATTTGGTTCCGTTGGCNTGAAATGACTGACCAAAGAAGACNCCAGGNGAACGGTGTAACTGNGAAACAACTACACGNTCTGCTCCATTGATTACAAANGTNCCTGACGGAGTCATGTAAGGCATAGTNCCTAAATAAACGTCTTGAACAATTGTCTCAAAATCTTCGTGCTCAGGGTCTGTNCAATANAGTTTNAATCTCGCTTTTAATGGAACNCTATAGGTNAGACCTCTNTCTATACATTCTTGAATTGNATATCTAGGCGGATCTATAAAGTAATCCAAAAANTCTAAAACGAATTGATTTCTAGTATCAGTGATNGGAAAGTTTTCCATGAAAGTATTGTATAAACCTTCATTTCCTCTTTCGTCCGATTTAGTTTCTAACTGGAAAAAATCTTGAAAGGATTTTACTTGTATGTCCAACAAGTCTGGATAATCGGGGGTGTGCTTTGAAGTAGCAAAATTTNGTCTTTCAATTTGATTTGTAATCATTTAGCGGACTTTTAAATGGTCATTATTTAGAAAAANATGGGTAGAAAACTACCGAAAAAAAACACCTAGGTGNATAAACNGGNTAAGGTCTTACCGAAATTNATATCGGAAAGACCTTTAAACCCGCAATAATATTTANAANAGATTACTTAAGCTCAACTTCAGCTCCAGCTTCTTCTAAAGAATTTTTGATTCCTTCTGCTTCGTCTTTTGAAACTCCTTCTTTAACAGGTGCAGGTGCACTATCAACAATTCCTTTTGCNTCTTTAAGACCAAGTCCAGTAAGTTCTTTTACTAATTTAACTACAGCAAGTTTTGAACCTCCTGCTGCNTTAAGAATAACGTCGAACTCTGATTTTTCNTCAGCGGCTTCTCCNCCANCAGCTGCGGCACCACCACCAGCAACAGCAACGGCTGCAGCTGCAGGTTCAATTCCGTATTCTTCTTTTAANATATCAGCTAATTCGTTTACTTCTTTAACTGTAAGATTAACTAATTGTTCTGCAAAATCTTTTAAATCTGCCATTTTTCTATCGTTTAATAAATTTTAATTATAATGTATTGAGTGCGTACAAATTATTTTTCAGATAAGGTTTTTAAAATTCCTGAAAGCTTACTACCTCCNGATTTCAATCCTGANACAACGTTTTTCGCTGGAGACTGAAGCAACGCAATAACGTCAGCAATTAACTCTTCTTTAGACTTAATNCTAACTAGNGCTTCTAAATTNTCATCTCCAATGTANATNGNCTCNTCAATGAAAGCTCCTTTTAAAATTGGCCTATCTGCTTTTTTTCTAAAATCCTTGATCAACTTCGCAGGTGCATTTCCGATTTCAGAAATCATCATTGAAGAATTTCCTTTAAGGATNGTAGTCAATTCACCGAANTCTTTATCAGANGCCTCCATTGCTTTTTCAAGCAAGGTGTTTTTTACAACCGACATTTTCACGTTTGCTTTAAAGCAAGCGCGTCTTAAATCAGCTGTAGTCCCGGCATCTAATCCAGAAATATCAGTGATATACACAGTAGAGGTTCCCTCTAATACAGCGGTTAAATTCTCTACTACTTGTGNTTTTTCTTCCCTAGTCATTGTTNTNAATGTTTAAAGGGTTTTTAANTTACTTTAGTATCGAGTTGAANACTAGGACTCATNGTCGANGACATATAGATGCTCTTCATATAGANTCCTTTNGNTGCTGCAGGCTTCATCTTCNCTAAGGTTTCAANAAGTTCCTTGGCNTTGCCAGCGATCTTATCTGCCGAGAATGAAACTTTACCTATTGCNGCATGAACAATTCCAGCTTTGTCTACCTTGAAATCAATTTTTCCGGCTTTNACTTCTGAAACTGCTTTTGCAATGTCCATTGTTACNGTACCTGTTTTTGGGTTAGGCATTAANCCTCTTGGNCCNANAACTCTNCCTAGAGGNCCTAATTTTCCCATTACACTTGGCATNGTAANAATNACATCTNCATCNGTCCAACCTGATTTAATTTTATCCAGGTACTCGTCAAGTCCAACAAAATCAGCACCAGCTTCTTTAGCCTCTGCTTCTTTATCTGGAGTNACCAATGCNAAAACTTTAACATCTTTACCTGTTCCATGAGGAAGTGTAACCACCCCTCTTACCATTTGATTCGCTTTTCTAGGATCAACTCCTAANCTAACAGCAANATCTACAGAAGCGTCGAACTTTGCCGTTGTCACTTCTTTAATCAGTTGAGNAGCNTCATCAATTGAATACAATTTGTTTCTATCGATTTTAGCGCTAACTGCNTTTTGATTTTTTGTCAATTTTCCCATTGCTANTANTTTTATTNAGCGTCCGCTGGCTTNGTTCCTGTTACTTTCAGTCCCATAGAACGAGCAGTACCTGCTATCANNTTCATTGCNGATNCAACNGTAAAAGCGTTTAAATCGACCATTTTATCTTCGGCGATNACTTTTACTTGATCCCAACTTACCGATCCAACTTTNNCGCGGTTTGGTTCTCCTGAACCTTTTTTCAATTTTGCTGCTTCCAACAATTGTACGGCCGCCGGTGGTGTCTTTACAACGAATTCAAAAGACTTGTCTTTGTATACGGTTATCNCAACAGGTAAAACTTTTCCCTGTTTATCTTGAGTTCTCGCATTNAANTGCTTACAGAACTCCATGATATTNACTCCCGCAGCACCTAAGGCGGGTCCAACCGGTGGCGATGGGTTCGCAGCACCTCCCCTAACTTGTAGTTTTACAACCTTATCTACTTCTTTTGCCATGATTAAAAATTAAATTAACCGTCTGTATAATTGGAAGCTATACATTCGGCGATATATGTAACATTTAAATTTTCTCTACTTGCATATAGCTCAACTCAAGAGGTGTCTTTCTNCCAAATATTTTCACCATAACCTCTAACTTGCGCTTTTCTTCATTAATCTTTTCTACACTGCCATTNAATCCATTAAAAGGNCCGTCAATAACCTTNACCGTCTCACCTANGACGTAAGGAATATTTACNCTGNNTTCAGCAGTTGCTAGTTCNTCAACTTTTCCTAGCATTCTATTNACTTCNGCCTTTCTCAAAGGCACAGGATCNCCACCTTTCGTTTCACCTAAAAATCCAATTACATTNGTAATGGATCTAATAATGTGCACCATTTCTCCACCTAAATTGGCTTTAATCATGATATAACCAGGAAANTATGTGCGTTCCTTATTTATTTTTTTACCATTTCGAATTTGAACAACTTTTTCGGTGGGNACTAAAACATCNTCTAGGTAATTGCNGAAACCTTGTCNTTCNACTTCAGTTTCGATATAANTTTTGATTTTGTTCTCTTGACCACTAACAGCCCTTACCACATACCANTTTTTCTCTAAGCTATCTGACATAACTAATTTGGTCATTTAAAGGGTTACCCTANTTGTTCAAAGTACATACGTACNAATCGACTAAACACTGTNTCNATACCCCANGTTAAAAGAGCAAAAACNATTGAAAACACAGCGACCATAACCATGTAGTTATACGCTTTATCACGACTAAGCCAAGTNACGTTNTCTTTGAGTTCGGCTATCGATTCTTTGATATATGTTAACATAATTNCAGTGTTTTTTAATATTCATTCCACTTTGCACGGGAGGAGAGACTCGAACTCCCGACACCTGGTTTTGGAGACCAGTGCTCTACCAACTGAGCTACACCCGTTTGTAATACGCCAAAAGGTTTCTGCGAGATAACACCCACAGCAACCCTTTGACAATTNCTATTACTTATAAGATTAATCTAAAATCTCAGTTACCTGACCAGCACCAACTGTACGACCTCCTTCACGAATCGCAAAACGTAAACCTACGTTTAATGCAATCGGCTGGATTAAATCAACAGTGATTGTCAAGTTATCTCCTGGCATAACCATCTCTACACCATCAGGTAAGTGGATGTTACCNGTAACGTCAGTTGTTCTTACATAAAACTGTGGACGATAGTTATTGTGGAANGGAGTGTGTCTACCACCTTCTTCTTTTTTCAAGATATATACCTCAGCTTTGAACTTGGCGTGTGGAGTTACAGATCCTGGCTTACAAATAACCATTCCTCTTTTGATGTCTGACTTTTCAATACCTCTTAGAAGGATACCAACATTATCACCAGCTTCACCTCTATCAAGGATTTTACGGAACATCTCAACTCCAGTAATTGTTGATGATAATTTTTCAGCACCCATACCGATGATATCAACAGAATCTCCTGTATTAGAAACACCTGTCTCAATTCTACCTGTTGCCACTGTACCTCTACCAGTAATTGTGAAAACATCCTCGATAGGCATTAAGAAATCTTTATCTACATCACGAGCAGGAAGTTCAATCCAGCTATCNACTGCAGCCATAAGCTCCATAACTGTATCAACCCATTTTTGCTCNCCATTAAGTGCTCCGAGTGCAGATCCTGCTACTACAGGTCCTTCGTCACCGTCGTACTCGTAGAATGATAAAAGTTCACGAACTTCCATTTCAACAAGTTCTAATAACTCTTCATCATCTACCATATCTACTTTGTTCAAAAACACAACAATTCTAGGAATACCTACCTGTCTTCCTAAAAGTATGTGCTCTCTTGTTTGTGGCATTGGTCCATCTGTTGCAGCAACAACAAGAATTGCACCATCCATTTGAGCCGCACCAGTTACCATGTTCTTCACGTAATCCGCGTGACCAGGACAGTCAACGTGTGCATAGTGACGATTTTCAGTTTGGTATTCTACGTGCGAAGTATTAATTGTGATTCCACGTTCTTTCTCTTCAGGAGCGTTGTCGATTGAATCAAAACTTCTCAATTCAGAAAGACCTGCGTTTGCTAAAACAGTAGTGATAGCAGCAGTAAGAGTGGTTTTACCGTGATCTACGTGTCCAATAGTACCAATGTTTAAGTGGGGTTTGGAACGATCAAAAGTTTCCTTTGCCATTTTAAATGAATTTAATCTTAGTTTATATTAGTGTACAATTTTCTGTCAATTTTAAAAAGGGCTCTCTTATCATTTTCAATTCTCTCATTGAGCCAATGACGGGATTTGAACCCGTGACCTCTTCCTTACCAAGGAAACGCTCTACCCCTGAGCTACACCGGCGTAAAGTGTTTAGCTTCCTGACAAGCAGGAAAAGACTTTAGAGCGGGAGACCGGGTTCGAACCGGCGACATTCAGCTTGGAAGGCTGACGCTCTACCAACTGAGCTACTCCCGCTTTTAATTTCAATATTTCAANNTCATTTGTGGGGAGAGCAGGATTCGAACCTGCGAAGNCTAANNACCAACAGANTTACAGTCTGTCCTCGTTGGCCGCTTGAGTATCTCCCCTCAAAACGTTTTTTTGCCTAGACTTCCTCCACATATTGGAGCCGGTGGAGGGACTCGAACCCACGACCTGCTGATTACAAATCAGCTGCTCTAGCCAGCTGAGCTACACCGGCAAAATCTCGACTTCTTTCACAAAAAAGTCCGCTATTTCTAACGGACTGCAAATGTAGAGAAAAGTTTTTTTTAAATAAAACATTTTTAAGAGAAAAAATCACACCATAGATTTGGCCTTATCTTTATGCTTTATCAGCAGTCTTTCAACTGCATTAGATGCATTATCAATGGCTTCTTCGAATGATTTACATTGTTTCTTAACGACGATTTGTTCTCCAGGAATTCTCACATCAATCTCAGCAAATTTATTCGTCTTCTCAGAACTATTTTCAATTTTCAATATAAGCTCAACTTTTACAATTCCATCATGGAACTTTAGAAGTTTCTCTAACCGCTTGTGGCTAAAGTCTATAAGATCTTCTTTGGGATTGAAATTTCTAGTTTGAATGTTGACATTCATAGGCTGTAGTATTTAAGGTTAAACGTACTATCAGTATCAATCATTTTCGCCCCTTGGATGCGCATTTTTATGAACTTCCTTAAGGAGCTCGATATCCGCATGTGTATAAATCTGCGTTGCTGCCAATGAACTGTGACCTAGTAACTCTTTTACAGAATTAATATCTGCTCCGTTTTGTAAAAGATGCGTCGCAAAAGTGTGTCGCAATACATGAGGACTTTTTTTTGTCTTTACTGATACTCTCTTAAGATAAGAATTTACGATGCGATTTACAAGATTAGGATACATTTTTTGACCCTTGTTAGTTAAGAATAAATAAGAAGCTGAGAAACCTTCAAAAAGATTATTTCTCACTTTTAAATATTTGGATAATCGATTAGAGGTATGATGAATAAGCGGAATGTAGCGTTCTTTATTTCGTTTACCGAGAACTTTTATGGTTCTGGTGCTTAAATCGACATCAATAAGCTTTAAATGAATCAATTCTGATTTTCGAACGCCAGTGCCATAGAGCAACTCTAAGATTGTAATGTCCCTCAACTGTTCATAGTTGTCTTCATCAATTTGGAGATTGAATAAAGCATTAATCTCTTTTTTTGAAAATGGAAGCATTCCCTTTTTTTCCAACTTTAACGACTTGTGATTTTCCATAGGATTACGAGAAATCCATCCTTTGTTCAAGGCAAATCTGAAATACGAATTTAAGGCTGCAGTTTTTCGATTAATACTGCTGTGACTCAATTGCTGTTGCATTAGATGAATCAACCAAACTCTCAATTGACTATAACTTAAGGTATTGATATTTTCAAATGGTATTCCCTCGCATTCAAGAATGTGCAAACAATTCATCAAATCACTTTGATAAGCCTTGATTGTATGAACTGATAAATTCTTTTGTACGATTAAAAATTCAAAATATTGAGTAAGACAAGCTTGATTTCTAGTTTCCAATAGTTTCCCTTATTGAGGTACTAAAATAAAAAATCCCAAGCTTTTGAAACTTGGGATTTTATATCTAGTTCTAAGACAAGGCTAAATTTGTTCTTGATCTCTTAATGTTTGTATATACTGCGCTTTCTGAATTTCTGCTCTTCTACGCACCGAAGGCTTGGTAAACTGTTGTCTACCTCTTAATTGACGCATAGTGCCAGTTCTATCGAACTTGCGCTTATATCTCTTAAGAGCTCTATCTATATTTTCACCGTCTTTTACTGGAATAATTAACATTAAAGCACCTCCTTTCTATATTATTAGGCTGCAAATATAAAACTAAATTATAC
>NZIP01000020.1 GCA_002691645.1 Flavobacteriaceae bacterium | reverse complement strand
TTGTTCAAATTAATCTGGTACTAGAGCAGGAAAATCGAATTGCATCACAACTTAAATTATCAAGTATTGCTTTGAGCGGTGTGAAAGAGAAGAGAAATGGAACATTGAGAAACGTGAAGCGTGCAAGAGCAACAGACCAGCTTGAAGTTTGTTTTACGGTTATCGAAAATGAAATCGCCAAAGCTTCAGATCGCAGCTTCTACATAGAGGTATTAGATCCTCAAGGAGACGTTGTAGGAAGTGGAGATAAATACATGAATGAAATTACCAATAGATCGGTCGCAATCAGTAAAGTCACAAATTTTTACTACGAGAACAGTCAATTAGACGTCTGTGATTTCGTAGAGTCTACAACAGGTGAATTTGAAAAAGGGACTTATATGGTTAATGTATACGATAGTGAACTAGAACTTATTGGTTCTTCAAAGTATTTGTTGAAATAAGTACAGTTCTCAATTCGGATAAAAAAGGCTTTTCAATCGAAAAGCCTTTTTTTTAGTGTCCTATCATATCTTCAGGTTTCACCCACTGTTCGTATTCTTCTTCAGTGACATAGCCTAATCTAATCGCCTCTACTTTTAAAGTAGTTCCGTTTTGGTGTGCAGCATTAGCAATTTCAGCTGCTTTGTAATAACCAATCTTAGTGTTAAGAGCAGTAACTAACATTAAGGAATTATCCAACAATGTTTTGATTCGCTCATAATTTGGTTCAATTCCTTTTGCACAATTCAGATTAAAACTCAAACAAGCATCACCAAGTAATTGGGCGGATTGAATAACATTGGCAGCCATCATTGGTTTAAAGACATTAAGTTCATAATGTCCTTGTGTTCCTCCAATTGTTACAGCCACGTCATTTCCCATGACTTGGGTGCAGACCATAGTAATTGCTTCTACTTGTGTTGGATTGACTTTACCCGGCATAATTGAGCTTCCTGGTTCATTAGCAGGAATAATTAGCTCTCCGATACCAGATCTTGGACCAGAGGCCATTAAACGAATATCATTTGCGATTTTATTTAAAGAAACAGCCAACTGTTTTAAAGCTCCATGTGTTTCTACTAGAGCATCGTGAGCCGCCAAAGCTTCAAATTTATTTCTGGCCGTTTTAAAGGGTTTTTGTGTAAAATCAGAAATATATTTTGCAACTAAAACATCGTATCCTTTAGGGGTATTGAGTCCAGTGCCAACAGCTGTACCTCCAAGAGCTAGTTGTGATAAATGTTCAAGTGAATTTTCTAGAGCTCTAAGACCAAAATCAAGCTGAGTCACATATCCTGAAAATTCTTGGCCAATAGTCAGTGGCGTGGCATCCATTAGATGAGTTCGTCCAATCTTAACAACATTTTTAAAAGTTTCTGACTTATCATTAAGGGTATTTCTTAAACCTTGAATGTAAGGTATAGTCTCATCGACTATTTTGGTGTAAGCCGCAATGTGCATTCCCGTTGGAAAAGTATCATTCGAAGATTGTGATTTATTTACATCGTCATTAGGGCTCAAAAAGCGATTTCCTTCTCCTAATTTATGACCTTGTATAACATGAGCTCTATTGGCAATAACTTCATTTACATTCATATTTGATTGTGTCCCTGAACCGGTCTGCCAAATTACAAGTGGAAATTGATCGTCGAGTTTTCCTTCAATAATTTCATCACATACTGTGGCTATTAAATCTCTTTTTTCTATTTCTAAGACTCCAAGTTCACAGTTCGTGTAAGCTGCAGCCTTTTTTAGGTAAGCAAATCCAACAATAACTTCCCTTGGCATTGAAGCTTCTGGACCTATTTTAAAATTATTTCTAGATCGTTCTGTTTGTGCACCCCAGTATACATCAGAAGGAACTTTTACTTCACCTATTGTATCTTTTTCAATACGATATTCCATATTTTGTTCTTATTGGTACCTTTTACAAAAATACTTCGGCTTTAGATACAGACAAAAATCTAGACAGATTATATTTTATTGACCAAAAGCGATTATATTCGTATCATCAATAAAAGAAACCATGATTGAATTTGACCAATATCTAGGATTTATTGCATTTCTCACCATTTTAACCATAGGATTCTGGTTGATGATTTTTCTACTCACCTTTGTAATTCCGTATTGGCTGACAGGAAATATAAAGGAGTTTATCTCTGAGAAATTAAAAGCAAGAAAAGAAAAGAATTAAAAAAAGCCCTGATATGGGGCTTTTTCATTTATTACTGGAATTCATATTCTCCTTCGTCCATTTCGTAATTGTTTCTTCCTCTTCTGTTTCGTTGATTCTGAGGATCGTTGAAACGATACAAGAAGTTTATGGTAAATTGCCTTTGTCTCCATTGAAATTCACTCTCACTAAAGACGCGTTCAGTTCTGGTTTCACTGATTCTTTTTCTAGAGTTAAATAAATCACTGACATTAAAAGATAGCGTAGCCTTGTCTTTGATGACTTCTTTACTCATGGCNANGTTCATNGATATNNTNCCTTTATTAANACCCTGNGGNTTNATNGAACGACCNNTATANAANGCATTGGTTTGAAAATCGATTTTACCAGGTAAGATNAACTTACCACTNAANCNTGTAAACCANGTGAAATTATCCGCATCNAATTTTTGACGNACNANNTCNTTTTGNCTNTTNGTATAAGTNTATTCACCGTCTAAAGTCTGTTGATAAAGATTTAGATTCCAAGATATACGTGTTCCTCGTTTAGGGGTTAGGGTGGAGGTGAGTTCAAAGCCCATCCTTGTTTCTTCTCCTAAGTTTAAAGGACTTCGTAACTGGATTGGAACAGTGACTGGATTAGCAGGATCATTTGGATTTTCTAATTCCACAAAGTCTCCTGTTTCTCTAGTTATAAATTGAAATACTCCAGTAGAGCGATTCATGTAAACAGAACTGTTCAGTGTGAACTTATCCCATCTTTTTAAATAGCCCAAGTCAAAAGAGTTGGTGTAAGTCGGATCCAAATCAGGATTACCTGTGAATAAATTGGTATTGCTATCTCTTCTTACAAAAGGATTAATGTACCAAGACCTAGGTCTTCTCAATCGCTTAGAATAACTCAAAGATAGTTGTGAGGTTTCAGTGAACTCGTAACCCAAGAATAAAGAAGGGAACCAATTCGTATAATTTTTTTCGTTTAATTCTCCCGTATTGAGCAAATTGACATCAATATTTGAATTTTCAACTCTCAAACCACTTAACACACTGAACTTATTGAATTTACTACCTAATTGAGTGTAAGCAGCATGAACGTATTCTTTATACAACAAGTTGTTACTGAAGTTTGAATCTACTTGAAGTTGATTGTCTTCATCGAGTACACCGAATATAAAGTCCGTATTAAAGTCATTAAATGTACCTCTGTAGCCCAATTCAAACTGACCTTGGTTTTTTGCACCTAAGGGCAGAACGTAGTCAAATTGAAATAAACGATCTATTTGACGCTCTTTGCTAAAGGTTTGCTCATCAGGTAGCACATATGAGGCTCCTTCAACATCTTCTTCAATAATTCCGTCCTCAATCTCTTTGCCTTCAGAGTATTGAAAGTCAGCGGTAAGCTGATGACCATCCTTTTCAAATTTCTTGATAAAATTGACAGAATACTGCCAAGATTCATCGGTTTCTATTTGACTGTTCACACGGGTTCTGTTAATCGTCGGCACTCTATTGGTATTAAAATTTTCAAAATCTAAAATAGAGGTATCGTCGCCATCTGATTTTCTAACCACAAATGACTGGGTTAAAGAGGTGTTTTTATCAAATAAATATTCAAATCCAACATTCGTATTAAAGCTGTTTCGTATTCGATCAGTATTTGAAAATTCATTTTGGTAAGATTCTAACATACCTAAGCTATTAAAATTTTGCTGTAAGTTTTGTCCACGTCCTGGAGAATTAGAAGTACGATAAGATGTATTGGTGAAAATATTGAATTTATCTCTTCTGAGATTTAAACTTAGATTACCTCCAAGTCGCTTGGGAAATCCAACATAGGTGTTGATAGAACCATTCAAGCCCGTTGTTTTACTTTGTTTTAAAATAATATTCAAAATTCCTGCAGTTCCTTCAGCGTCATATCTTGCAGAAGGGTTGGTAATCACCTCTACTTTTTCAATCGCATCGGAGGGAAGCTGTTGCAGCGCGTTAGTGCTTAAACCAGAAAGCGCAGAAGGTTTTCCATTAATTAAGATTCTAACGCTCTCATTACCCCGCAAAGAAATATTGCCTTCCACATCTACACTAACCGATGGTACATTGTCTAACACATCGGTTACGCTCCCACCCTGAACGGTAAGATCAGAACCTACATTATATACTTTTTTATCGAGTCTGAGCTCAACTGTAGTTCGTTCTCCGACAACTTCTACATTTTCGAGTTGTTCTACGTCTGGACTTAGTTTAAGGATTCCTAAATCTGTACTTTTTCGATAATCTTGGTTATTAAAGTTTATTGTTTTGTAAGAGAGAAATTCAACTCTCAAATTGTATTTTCCAGGGTAAACTTCAATACTAAAATTTCCATTCTCATCAGTCAGACCACCCGTAACGCGATCTGGAAAACGTACACTTTGCAGCACAATGGTGGCATATTCAAGTGGATAGTCTGTGCCTTCTTCAATAACACTTCCGCTTATGTTAATAGGTAAGAAATTTGAATTGCCCTTAAAGTTTTGAGTAAATGCAAACATGGGGCATAAAACCAACAATGTGGTTTTATAAAATCTTTTCAGCATAGCAATTTTTAAATCAGCTTAGTCGGTTCGTTTCTTTTTTTTCTTTTTCTTCTTTTTCTTCTTTTTGTCGTCTTTATCTTTTTTTCTTGCTTTAGGATTTTTTAAGTCCAAAATTTCTTGGAATTTTTCTGCACTAAGGTTTTGTCTTAATCTGTTTTCTTCATCTTCAGCAATTTTTCTAGCTGCTTCTTGCGCTTCTTCTGGGCTTGGTTTAAGAATCTGTAGTTCTATACGTTTTTTGGTAAACTCAAGAAGTGTACTTTGAACAATAGCGGTTTCAAATGGATCAAGCTCGACTCTTTCTTTAATTACTAGAAGTTGCTGTTCAACAATTTCTTCAGCAGTTGGTGGTTCAGCCTCTTCATTTGGAACACTGGGTCTTGGAATTCCTGTTGCACCTCTACCGTATCGGTTATAGCCATATCCTCCATAGCCCCCGTACCCTCCATAGCCATACCCTCCATAACCATACTGGCTATATATTGGAATTGATGTCATTAGAACAATTAGGAATAAAAAAAGCTTTTTCATATTTCTTAGACGAATATCTTCCATGTTCGTTTAGTTTAAAGATGTTAATATTATGTTAATATTTTTGACTCGAACCGGGCCGGATAACAAACAAAAATAGTCATACTTACTCAAATAGGTGCATAAAGGCCTTACATTACCTTTTACGCGATTAAATGTTCCTAAAACAGAAATATTTCAAAAATGAAATAGGGTAAAAGGGATATAAGGTGTTTAATACTTAAACAAGTTTTCACATCTTATTTTAGTTAGATTTAAAGGCGTTTAATTATTGTTATTGATTAAGCGCCTTTTACGCTAATTATGAGGTCTCATTTTGTCCATTCATCATTAAAAATGATTTGAGAAAAGCATTGATGTCGCCATTCATTACAGCCTCTACGTTTCCAGTTTCTTCAGAAGTACGAACATCCTTGACTAATTTATAAGGATGCATCACATAATTTCTAATTTGCGAACCCCATTCAATTTTCATCTTAGAATCTTCAATTTCTCTGCGCGCTTCTAGTTTCTTACGCAACTCTATTTCATACAGCTGCGACTTGAGCATATTTAATGCTGTTGCTCTATTATCGTGCTGAGATCTTGAATCTGAACAACTGATTTGAATACCTGTAGGTTTATGCACTAATTGCACTTTTGTTTCAACTTTATTCACATTTTGCCCACCAGCTCCACTTGATCGCGCTGTAGTTATCTCAATATCAGATGGATTAATTTCAATCTCAATGCTATCGTCAACTAGGGGATAAACATATACAGATGCAAAGGAAGTATGCCTCTTTGCATTACTGTCAAAAGGGGAAATACGAACAAGACGATGCACTCCATTTTCTCCCTTGAGCCATCCAAAACCAAATTCACCATCAATTTGAAGCGTCACTGTCTTGATTCCTGCGACATCACCTTCTTGGAAATTGAGTTCTTTAAGGGTGTAGCCATTCTTTTCTGCCCACATTTGGTACATTCTCATTAACATTGAAGCCCAATCACAGCTTTCTGTTCCACCTGCTCCTGCAGTTATTTGAAGCACTGCAGACAGTTCGTCACCCTCTTCGGACAACATGTTTCTAAATTCCAATTTTTCAATTAAGGATTCGGTAGAAGTCAGCTGAACATCAATTTCTTCAGCAGTGACCTCTGCCTCTTTAAAAAACTCCAAAAGAACTTCTGAGTCCTGAACAGCTTGTTCAGCCTGATTGAAAGATTGAACCCAAAATTTAAGACCTTTTAGTTTTTTCATGTGTTTTTGAGCTTCGATTTGATTTTCCCAAAAACCGGGTTCTAAAGTTTTTTCTTCTTGATTTTGGATGTCGATTATTTTGGCATCTATGTCAAAGATACCTCCTTAACGCACCTAGACGATCGATAAGATTCTTGCACTTTTCTTCTTGTACCATAACTGTAATTACATCAACAAAAATATAAAGGGTGATGTTATCAAGTATATATTTGATAAATTTATTCTTCTAAAATTTACAGCATCATGAAATATATCTATGTGATTGGCCTTTTCCTTTTGAGCACCTCCTTATTTTCTCAAAGCTTCGAAAACATTGAGAATTATCAAAAAAACGAAGGTTTTTTCAATTATTACCTCGATCAGCAAAACGACAAAGTCTATCTCGAAGTAATAGAATTAGAAAAAGAGTTTTTATACGTGCACGCTCTAAGTAGCGGTATAGGAAGTAATGACATCGGTTTGGATCGGGGCCAACTAGGAGGAGAAAAAGTGGTGTATTTCAAAAAAATGGGAAACAAGCTCATGCTGCTTGAACCAAATCAAGATTATAGAGCATTAAGTTCAAATAAATTGGAAGTTAAGGCTGTTGAACAAGCCTTTGCCAAATCCATTATACATAGTTTTCCAATTGCAGATCAAAGTGAAAATGGATATTTAATTGACCTTACACCCTTTTTGTACAGAGATGCTCATGGAGTTTCTGCTCGTTTAAAACTTGCTCAACAAGGAAACTACAGTTTAGATCTAAAGCGAAGCGCACTCAATACAGAACGCACAAAAGCTTTTGAGAAAAATATTGAATTTGACGTGTATTTGACCTTTGCAGGTACACCTACTGGGGGCTACATCAGATCCGTAACCCCTGATGCTAGCGCTGTTACGGTAGCACAGCACCATTCCTTCATAGAATTACCTGACTTGAATTTTGAGATGAGAAAATTCGATACAAGATCTGGTGTATATCCCTTTACATTTATGGATTATGCGACACCAGTAGAAGAGCCTATTATGAAGAGATATATCCGAAGACATCGATTGGAGAAGGTAGATGCCAATGCCGCAGTTAGCGAGGCTGTAGAACCTATAATTTACTATCTAGATAATGGTACTCCAGAACCTGTAAAATCTGCCTTGCTCGAAGGAGGTCGTTGGTGGAACCAGGCATTTGAAGCTATTGGATATAAAAATGCCTTTCAGGTAAAAATGCTGCCAGAAGATGCAGACCCTCTAGATGTAAGGTACAATGTTATTCAATGGATCCATCGTTCTACACGAGGTTGGAGTTACGGAAGCAGTGTGACGGATCCAAGAACAGGAGAAATCATCAAAGGCCATGTGAGTTTGGGTAGTTTAAGAATTCGCCAAGACTTTATGATCGCTCAGGCTTTAATGAACAGTCCTTACAAGAGCAATGATAAAAATCACAATACCATGCTTGAATTGGCAATTGCTCGTATTCGTCAACTCTCTGCACACGAAATAGGACATACCTTAGGTTTTGCCCATAATTTTGCTTCGAGTACTAATTCTAGGGCTTCTGTGATGGATTATCCTCATCCTATGTTCGAATATGACAAAAATGGCAATTTGCAAATTAAAGAAGCTTATGACACAGGAATAGGAGAATGGGACAAGGTTTTTGTGGCTTATGCCTATAGTGATTTTGCCGATGGTGTAAATGAGAATGAAGCGCTAAATGCTATTTTAGACAATGCGCATCGTCAAGGCCTTGAGTTTATAAGTGATTCAGATGCGCGACCAGCTTCAAGTGCTCATGCGAATGCTCATTTGTGGGACAATGGAAATGATATTACAGATGAACTAAATCGGGTTTTAGATGTTCGTAAAAAAGGTATTGCCAACTTTTCAGAAAGTAACATTCCAAGTGGTTTTGCTTATTCTGAGCTTGAAGATGTTTTTGTACCACTCTATTTTTTTCATCGTTATCAAACAGAAGCGGTAGCAAAATTATTGGGAGGAATGTATTATGAATATTCAAAAGTGGGCAGTCCTACCAATAAACCAAGTTATGTATCAAAAGAGCTTCAAAAAAAGGCAATGTCTGCACTCCTAAGAACTTTAAAGGCTACTGAAATCTCGATTCCTGAGGAAAAACTGAGCTTGTTTCCTCCCAGAGCCCATGGTTACCCAAGAACTCGTGAATCTTTTAAGTCAAAAACAGGAGTAGCTTTTGATCCTTATGCTGCAGCCGAAACCTCGGCTAAATTTACCCTTGGTTTTTTAATCAATGCTGAACGTATGAATAGAATGGTACAGCAAAAGGCTATAGATTCAAAACAATACGGTTTTGATGACTTGCTAAAAGAACTCTTAAATCAAACTGTCAAGAGTAAAAATGACAAAGGATATTACGCAAACATTCAAGAAATAATTAATTGGAGCGTATTAGAACATCTTATGGTTGTTGCTTCAGATGAAAATGCTTATCCACAAGTAACTGAACAAGTCGTATTTGAAATGATGCGATTAAAGACATATCTGAGTGATAAGCCAACTGATCCTACTGCTATTTATATGTTAAAAAAAGTAAATTCTTTTCTCGGTAATCCAAAAGGTTTTAAAAGCAATCAAAAGGTAGTTAAGATTCCTGATGGTTCGCCCATAGGAATGCCCGCCCTATATCAATGTTTTGAATAATGATCAATTTAATTAGCGACACGGTAACAAAACCAACGTCAGAAATGCTCCATTTTATGATGAGCGCAAATGTGGGAGATGATGTATTCAAAAATGATGAGAGTACCAATGCTCTGGAGGAAAAAGTTGCACATTTCTTTAACAAGGAAGCTGCTCTTTTCTTTCCAAGTGGAACAATGGCCAATCAAACCGCTATCAAATTACACACTGAACCTGGTGATCAAGTGATATGTGACCATTATTCACACATTTATAATTATGAAGGTGGCGGCGCAAGTTTTAACAGTGGTGTTTCTTGTAAACTTATTAGAGGTGATCGGGGAAAAATTTCTGCTGAACAAGTAAAGCATGCGATCAATCCACCCGATTTTTACCACTCACCAAGAACCCGTTTAGTGAGTTTAGAAAACACGACAAATAAGGGGGGTGGAGCATGTTACGAACTCGAAGAAATAAAAGCTATTAGAAAGGTCTGTGCTAAAAATCAATTGGCTTTTCATCTTGACGGAGCTCGTTTATGGAACGCTTTGGTGGCCAAAAATCACGACCCAAAGGAGTACGGCGCAGAATTTGACACAATCTCCGTATGTTTTAGTAAGGGATTAGGAGCTCCTATCGGTTCAGCCTTACTCGGTTCGAAAGCTTTTATCGATAAAGCACTTCGCATAAGAAAGATTTTAGGAGGGGGCATGAGGCAAGTTGGATATTTGGCAAATGCGGCAAGTTTTGCCATGGACCATCACTTTAAAAGGTTAGCTATAGATCATCGTAAAGCCAAAGAGCTTTCAGAAGCATTAGAAGCCATAAAATGGGTGGATTCTGTAGAACCTACGGAAACCAACATTGTCATTTTTAATATTGACACTTCAGATTTTTCTGCAGATCAAATTATCTCGGAGTTTAATACACATCGTATTGAGTTAATTGCTATGGATAGCGCTAAACTGAGGTTTGTTACCCATTTAGATTATTCTGATGAAGATCATAGTCACGTTTTGGGAACTCTAAAAAATATGGCGTCACTGTGAAAAAGTCTCAAGCACAAGAATACTCAAAAAATTTAGTGAACCATGGTGTTACAAGGATAGATGAGTTTTATTGGATGAATGATAGAGAGCATCCAGATTTAATCCCTTATCTCAATTCAGAGAACGAGTATTATAAACATCATATGAAAGATTGTGATGAGTTAATCGAAAAAATTTACGCAGAAATACGTTCTCGGATTAAAGAAGACGATGAGTCTCTTCCTATTTTCAAAAATGGTTACTGGTACATCAGCAAAACAAAAAAAAATTTACAATATCCCATTTTCACAAGAAAAAAAGAGTCTTTATCCGCAGAAGAAGAATTGCTTTTTGATGTAAATCAGATGGCTCAAGAATATACTTATTATCAATTCGCCTCCTATAAAATAAATGAAGAAAATAACATTGCTGCATTTTGTATAGACACCGTTTCTAGACGTGAATATCAGTTGCGTTTTAAAGATTTAAGAACCGGTGAATTATTGGCGGATAAAATTGAAAAAACAACGGGTAGTTGTTGTTGGTCAAACGATAACAATGCTGTTTATTACACCAGAAAGGATCCTGTAACCCTAAGGGCGTATCGCATATACAAACATATTCTCGGTACAGGTAGTGAGCAAGATGAATTGATTTATGAAGAAAAAGACACAGAATATTCCGTAGGCGTATACAAATCCAAGTCTAAGGCTTTTGTTATCATTGAAAGTGCAAGCACAAATTCAACAGAATATCAGTATTGCGACGCCAATTTTCACGACGCATCCTTCGAAATTTTTCACAAGAGAGAAAAAGGACTTGAATATTCAATAGCACATTATCAAGATCACTTTTACATCTTGACCAATAAAGATGGTGCGTTTAATTTTAAATTGATGCGCACATCCATTCATAGAACAGATGAAATAAACTGGACGGAGTTTATCGAACACAAAGAGGATGTTTTAATTGAAGATATTGAATTTTTTGAATCACATTATTGCATAGATGAAAGAGTTAATGGTTTAAGCAGACTCAAAATAATAAACTGGAAAACAGAAGAAACCTATTATATTCCTCTTTTAGGTGAAACTTATGTAGCTCATTTTCAAACAAATGTGGAATTTAATTCTCAAAAACTGCGCTACTATTACAGCAGTATGACAAAGGCACCATCTGTTTTTGAAATTGATTTACACTCTAAGAATATTGAGCTTTTAAAGCAACAAGAAGTATTGGGCACATATGATGAGACACAGTACGAATCAAAGCGAATTTGGGCGACCTCAGAAGATCAGAAAAGTATTCCGATTAGTTTAGTTTACCACAAGAAATATCGAGCTGAGAATTCTAAAAAATTAGTCCTGTATGCCTATGGTTCTTACGGATCAACGATAGACCCTCATTTTTCAATTGCTCGTTTATCACTGCTTAACAGAGGGTTTACATTTGCCATTGCACATGTTAGAGGAGGGGAGTATTTGGGAAGGCCTTGGTACGATACAGGCAAATTACTGCAAAAGAAAAACACCTTTAATGATTATAAATCTTGTGCTTTACATCTCATAAATGAAGGGTATACAAATGAAGGCAATCTAATCGGTATGGGAGGTTCAGCAGGAGGACTACTTATGGGTGTTGCATTAAATGAATATCCAAATCTGTTTAAGGCTATTATTGCGCAGGTGCCTTTTGTAGATGTTGTAACCACTATGCTTGATGAAAGTATTCCTTTGACAACTGGAGAGTATGAGGAATGGGGAAATCCAAATAACCCTACTTTTTTTAACTACATGAAATCCTATTCACCTTATGACAATGTCTCGTCTCAGGATTATCCACATTTATTAGTTACTGCTGGATTACATGATTCACAGGTGCAATATTGGGAACCGGCCAAGTGGGTAGCTCGTCTTAGAAAAAAGAAAACAGATCAAAATTTACTCCTTTTTGAAATCAACATGGATACAGGACATTCAGGAGCTTCAGGTCGTTTTGAGTCCATTAAAGAGATAGCCAAGGAATATTCCTTCATGTTAAAAGTTTTAGATAAACATTTAGTCTAAAATTCCACGCACTGTTTCACTTTATCTAATTGAGCTAGTTTTCTTATCTTTGAGGGCTTTTAATCAATACTTTTTTCCATGCAGAAACCAATAGATGCCTACAACAATGTTCTCAAACTCGTAGGCAACACTCCCTTGGTCAAGTTAAATCGCATTGTATCCCATATTCCTGGAGCACATTATGCAAAAGTAGAGGCTTTCAATCCTGGTCATTCTGCAAAAGATCGCATTGCCATTTTTATTATTGAAGAGGCAGAACGAAAAGGGATATTAAAAAAGGGAAGTACTATCGTTGAGACCACATCCGGAAATACAGGATTTAGCATCGCTATGGCTAGTATGATTAAAGGATACAAGTGTATTTTGGCGGTCAGTTCTAAGTCTTCTAAAGATAAAATAGAGGGATTAAAAGCCATGGGAGCTGAAGTTCATGTTTGTCCTGCTCATGTTTCTGCTGAGGATCCTAGGTCGTATTACGAAGTTGCTAAGAGAATACACAAAGAGACACCGAATTCTATCTACATCAATCAATATTTCAATGAACTCAATACTGAGGCTCATTACAGAACAACCGGACCAGAAATTTGGGAACAAACAAAGGGACAAATTACCCATTTAATTGCTTGTAGTGGAACAGGAGGGACCATTTCAGGAACCGCTCGTTTTTTAAAGGAAATGAATAATGATGTAAAAGTTTTAGGCGTGGATGCCTATGGTTCTGTAATTGCAAAGTATCATGAAACTGGAACTTTTGATGAAAAAGAGATTTTTCCATACCGAATAGAAGGTTTGGGTAAAAATCTTATCCCTACTGCTACTGATTTTTCAGTCATTGACACTTTTACAAAGGTCACAGATAAAGAAAGTGCGCATATGGCGCGCAATATATCTAAAACTGAAGGACTTTTTGTGGGATACACTTCTGGAGCCGCTCTTCAGGGTATGGAGCAGTATGCAGCCCAAGGTTATTTCACTAAAGACAGTGTTGTCGTGGTAATTTTCCCTGACCATGGATCTCGCTATATGAGTAAAATATACAGTGAAGATTGGATGAATGATCAGGGCTTTCTCGACAAAAAAACACAAGCGCAAGAAACCGCCATCAACTACATTAAATAGGCTAAACGAAATCTTAATATTAGACTTAAAAGTATTAAGTTTGCCAACCGAAATTTACGATTGACGATATAGATATGAGAGATTTATTCGACAGAATTATTGAAAATAAAGGTCCTTTAGGAAAATGGGCTTCAATTGCAGAAGGTTATTTTGTATTTCCAAAATTAGAAGGTCCTATCTCAAATAGAATGAAATTCCAAGGAAAAGATGTAATCACTTGGAGTGTTAATGATTATTTGGGTCTAGCCAATCTTCCTGAGGTAATTGAAGAAGACGCAGAGGCCGCGAGAACTTATGGTGCTGCATATCCAATGGGAGCGCGTATGATGAGTGGTCACACTGATTATCACGAACAATTACAAAATGAATTAGCCGACTTTTCACAAAAAGAAGCGGCTTATCTATTAAATTTTGGTTACCAAGGAATAATGTCTGCCATAGACGCTTTGGTTTCGAAAGACGATATTATTGTATACGATGTGGATTGTCACGCCTGTATTATTGACGGTGTTCGACTGCATATGGGTAAGCGTTTTACCTTTAAACACAATGACATTGAAAGTCTTGAAAAAAACCTTGAACGTGCAACAAAACTTGCAGAACAACAAAACGGTGGAATCTTGGTGATTTCTGAAGGTGTTTTTGGGATGCGAGGAGAGCAAGGTAAACTCAAGGAAATTGTTGAACTCAAAAAGAAATTCAATTTCAGACTTCTAGTTGATGATGCTCATGGATTTGGAACGCTAGGGAAAACTGGGGCAGGAGCTGGAGAAGAACAGGGAATTCAAGACGATATCGATGTTTATTTTGCAACATTCGCAAAGTCTTTAGCAGGAATAGGTGCTTTCTTATCAGCTGATAAAGAAATCATTGACTACTTAAAGTATAACTTGAGATCACAGATGTTTGCTAAGTCTTTACCAATGATTTATGTCAAAGGTGCTTTAAAACGTTTGCACATGTTGAGAACCCAATCTGAGCTCAAGAATAAATTGTGGGAAAATGTAAATGCGCTGCAAAATGGTTTAAAAGAAAATGGATTTGATATTGGAAATACAACTTCTTGTGTCACACCTGTTTATCTCAATGGTACGATTCCAGAGGCTATGGCCTTAGTGAAAGATTTGAGAGAAAACTACGGTATTTTCTGTTCAATTGTAGTGTATCCGGTAATTCCTAAAGGATTAATTCTTTTAAGGTTAATACCTACTGCTACACATACTATACAAGATGTAGAAGAGACCTTAGTCGCTTTTTCTAAAATTAGGGAACGATTAGAGTCAGGTGTTTATAAAAGGTTATCAGCCTCCGTTAAGGTAGACTAAAAGTCTTTTCTATAAGTATTTCGTCTTTTTACAATTTTAGGATCGAAATTCTCCCATAATCTATGCACTGCATGATTATCCTCAAGTTCAGGAGTTCTGTGGCAATTCTCTACACCTCTAAGGTCAAAGGTTTTTTTCATATCTGTAAATAATAATGTAGTCACTCCTTTATTTTGATAATCAGGACGTATTCCTATCAAATAAAAAGTAACATCCTTTGAGTGTTTCTTAGCTTGAAGAAGATGATAGAATCCAAACGGAAATAATTTTCCATTGGCCTTTTGTAATGCTCTTGAGAATGAAGGCATTACAATTGCAAAAGCGATGAGATCGTCATTTTTATTGACTACAAATTTGATGTATTCAGGACTTAAAAAATTAAGGTATTTCTTTTTAAAATAAGCTTTTTGTAGATCTGAAATAGGAACAAAAGAAGAGAGCTTTGCATAACTTTCATTAAATAGATCAAACATTTTATCCACATAAGGAATCAACTCTTTTGAAGTTGAGAAGTTTTTGGTCTTAAGCTCAAAACGTTCCGCAATTATTTTACTATGTCGAACAAAAAATCTGGGATCCGCATTAACGGCAGGGAAATGACTTTCTAGATACCCTTTTTCTTTGCGCATCCCAAAAGCTTCATAATGTTTTTGATAGTACTCATGATTGTACCAAGTAATCATTGTACCGAGCACATCAAAGCCAGAAACTAAAACACCTACCTTGTCGAGATTAGAAAATCCCACAGGACCCTCCATATATTTTAAATTCAAGCTGTTTCCTATTTCATAAACCTTATTGAGCAATACTTTTGAAACCACTAAATCATCTACAAAGTCAAACCAACCAAAGCGCATTTTCAGGACATTTTGTTGTTTTACTTCAGTCCAATTCAAAATAGCTGCTATGCGACCTACGACCTCGTTGTTCTTATACGCTAAAAAGAAACGAGCTTTGGCGTGCTCAAAGACAGGGTTAAGGTCTTCATTAAATGTTTCTAATTCCTCATTAATAATGGGTGGAACCCAGTATTTGTTACCCTTATAGAGCTTAAATGGAAATTTAACAAAGGTCTTCAGGTCTTTTTGTTTTTTGACCTCAACTACATTAATCATTGCCACTATTTTAAGTTAATATCTTGTTTTTAGTCGTTTTTGATCACTTTTATCTATTCTAAACGAACCCCCAAATCCAACCGATAACAATCTAGGCGTGCTCTTCACATTGTAGCCAGCATACAAATCAAATTGAAGATTCTCATAAGACAAGTAAGCTACACCAGATCTTAAAATCAAATCTGCGTATTGATCGCCATAAATTGTGTTTTGCTCTATAAAGATACTCCATCTACTATTTTTAAATCCTTTTATAATAGAACTTCTAAAGTCATAATAAAAAGCGGGTTTATCTAAAAGATTAAATACAAACACATTATTGGTCCAAGTCCAGTAATCATTCAATTGGCTTTGTGTAATGATTCCTGCCGCTGGGGAAAATTTACTGACCATTGGGTTGCTCATAAAAGCATTACCTTTCATATTGAAACTCGTTGAAGCCCATAAGGCTATTGATGGAATGAAATTTCGGAGTCTAATGACTTTATTTGCACGCCAGCTATATATGTTTCTTTCTCCTAGATTAGTTCTTTTATAGGGATCCCATAACAAATACTTAAGTCCAATTCTAAGTTCACTTAAATCGCTCACCTGTCTTCTGTAAGAGGTGGAAAGTCTATTGATTGTGCTGTCCGATTGAGTAAATCGTGCGTTTATAAATAATTCTAGATTATCCTTTAGCACTCCTTTACGAATGTCTAGCTCATATTGATTGGAATTTGCCTTATAATTTTTAACACTGTGTGTACTCCAAATACCTTGAAAGCCGTATTCCATTTGAAAGACACTTTTTGATACGCCAAAGGCACCTATGGTTACTCCAGGGCGATTGGTATTGATCACCTCAGTGTACTGCCCATAAGACATAAATACAAAACCAATAAAAAGTAGGATAAAGTGAATGAATTTCTTTGAGGGGTACCAAAGCATAAAAGGAAATTTCTATTGCTTAAATTTACACCTTAAATAGCCTTTTAATGATTAAAATCTTGACCAATAAGCTTTTTTTAACACACTTTTTAGTTTTAGTGGCTTTTGCCCTTGTATCCATAGTGGTATTTAATCCGGTATTAAAAGGTGAAGCCTTGTTTCAATCAGATATTATTCAGTATAACGCTATGGCTAAAGAAAGAAACCAAATACGAGAGAGTGAAGCTAGAGAGGTGTATTGGACTGATGCCGCTTTTGGAGGAATGTATACCTATCAACTTGGAGCACAATACGGCGGACATTTCATCAAAAATATAGATCGTTTTATTCGATTTTTACCCAGACCCGCAGACTACCTTTTCTTGTATTTGATTTCATTCTATGTATTAATGTTGGTTTTAAATGTTGATATTCGAATAGCCATCTTAGGAGCACTGACATTCGGATTCTCAACCTATTTTATGATCATTATCGATGTTGGACACAACGCCAAAGCTCACGCAATAGGTTACTTCCCGTTATTACTCTCGGGCTTTATATTGCTGTTTGAAAAATCTAAATGGTTAATAGGAGTACTACTCTCTTCCTTAGGATGGGCTCTTGAACTTGTGGCCAATCATTATCAAATGACCTACTACTTTGGTTTTTTACTGTTGATTGCTGGTTTATTTTATTTCTATGAAGCGGTCAAATCCAAAAACTTCAAACCGTTCATCAAAGCTTCATATTTATTTTTAGCAGCCTTATTTATTGGAATTTTATGCAATACGGCAACCTTGGTTACCACTAAATTATACTCAGAATGGAGTACCAGAGGGACCTCTGAATTAAAATTAAATGCTGATGGTCAAGTAAAAGAAAATTTAAATGGATTAGATTATGAGTACATCACCCAATACAGTTATGGAATAGGAGAGAGCCTTAATCTTATTTTTCCTAGGTTTTACGGAGGTTCTAATGCCGAACCTTTATCTGATAATTCATCGACCTACAACTATCTTAAAAGATTGGGAGCTAGCACTAAACAAGCCAAGGACTTTGTGCAAAGAGCTCCCCTTTATTGGGGAAATCAGCCTATTGTTGCAGCACCTGCCTATTTGGGTATACTTGTTGTCTTTCTCGCTTTTCTAGGTTTTTCAAAAAAGATGAGACGACTCAATAAAATACTTTGGATTACCGCAGGGATAAGTTTAATGCTTTCATGGGGTAAAAATTTTGAATTACTCACCTCTTTTTTTATTGATTATTTTCCGCTCTACAACAAGTTTAGAGCTGTTTCCTCTATTCAAGTTTTAATTGAATTCTGTCTCCCAGTACTGGCAGTATTAGGCCTTGTAGATTATTTAAATAAGCCAAATCAAAAAAAATTGGTTCAAACCTCAGGGACATTTCTCATCCTTGGTGTTCTTCTTTTGCTGGGAAGAGGTTTGTTTTCATTTTCAGGTTTGAATGATTCCTATTATGCACAAAACTTCGGCGCTGGTTTTCTGGAAGCNNTAATTGATGACCGAAAAAGTGTTTATTCAAATGATATTCTTCTGGGAATAATCTTGGTTTCGTGTATGGCATCACTGCTATGGCTTCAAACGAATTCCAGGCTTAAAAACGGCTTATTGTTTTATGTGGGCTGCGGTATTTTAATACTTTTCGATTTGGGAAGAGTAAGCAATCGTTATTTTACAAGTGATGATTGGGTAAGTCAAAATACAATTGATACACCCTTTCAACAAACAGAAGTGGACCAAGCCATCAAAGAAGACCAATCGTATTACAGAGTGTACAATTTAAATGAAGGCCTCAATGGAGCCAAAACCTCTTATTTTCACAATTCACTGGGAGGTTATCACGCGGCAAAACCTGGATATGTTCAAAATCTTTTTGACTATCACATCTTTAATGGAAATCCTCAAATACTGAACATGCTCAATNTAAAGTATTTGATCAATCAGACAGAAGAAGGGCCAGGATATAGTATTAACGAAAATAATTTAGGACCTGCTTGGTTTGTAGATTNTTTGGTTATTACAAATAATGCAGATGAGGCAATTCAGACCATAGCTAACATTGACTTGAGTAATACAGCAGTAATTCAAAATCCTACCAAAGCCTTAGCATTAAGTTCAAGTGAATCCAGGAGAATAACAAGTGTCTCCCATAGCCCTGATTTACATGTTTATGAATATCAAAGTGATAAAAACTCATTTGTAGTGTTTTCAGAATGGTATCCCATGGCCTCAACAGAAGATTGGCGATTATACATAGATAATAAACCCATAAATCTTGAACGTGTGAATTATGCACTTAGAGGTGCATTCTTACCCGCCGGAAGCTATAAAATTGAAATGCGCTTTAATCCTGTGATTGTTGCAAAAGCCGAGATAGGACATTGGATAGGACACGTTCTTTTAGTATTCTTATTTTTCTTTTATGCGTACAATACCATAAAACTAAAGGAGACTTGAAGAAAAAAGTTTTAATAGTATCTTATTATTGGCCTCCAGCTGGTGGACCAGGGGTTCAACGTTGGTTAAAGTTTGTCAAATACCTCTCTCAATTTGATATTGAACCTATTGTGGTAATTCCACAAAATGCAAGTTATCCTATTGTTGACAATGATTTGGATAAGACCGAAGAAAGCAGTCCAGAACTAATTCGTGTACCTATTTTCGAGCCAAATCAAATTTTCAAGTTTTTTTTAAGAAAAAAAGCAAACCAATTGTCTGCTGGCATGTTGAGTGCTAACCCTTCTTTTTTTGAAAAAGCACTTCTTTACTTCAGAGGGAATTTGTTCATTCCTGATGCACGTAAGTATTGGAAAAAAAATGTTGTTAAAACTATTGAGGCTTATCTAAAGAAGAATCCCGAAATAGACACTTTAATTACCACGGGACCTCCGCACAGTGTTCATCTTATTGGTAGGGCGCTAAAAAACAAAACATNTTTAAGATGGATTGCAGATTTCAGAGATCCATGGACAACAATTTCGTATCATCAATACTTGAGATTGTCAAAAAGTTCAAGACAAAAACACAAAAAATTAGAAGAACAAGTACTTAATTCTTGCGATGATCTTATTGTGACCAGTCCCAAGACCAAAGCCAATTTCGAAAAGTTAACAGACAAGCCTATACATCTCATTACAAATGGATATGATTTTGACAATCCGAAACTCAAACCAAATCCTGAGGTGTTTAAAATGTCGTATGTCGGCAGTTTACTTCGTGATCGTAACCCTCTTTTATTATGGGAGGTTTTATCAGACTTAATTAATAAGAATAAAGATTTCCGTGCTTATTTTGAACTTCATTTTTATGGGAAACAAGNAAGTAACTTCAAAGAAATCATAGCACATTACAAATTGGATTCAAATGTTCACTTTCATGGATATCTTCCGCATGAGGAGGCTATTAAGGTCATGTCGAGCAGTCAAGTATTATTACTTATTGAAATTAATAGTGAACAAACGAGCGAGATTATTCCTGGAAAGCTATTCGAATACTTAGGTGTAAACAGACCTGTTTTAGCCCTTGGNCCTGAGAAATGGACGGCAGGTGAGTTGATCACGTCATTAAAGGCAGGCTCATACTTTAGCTATTCGGAAAAGGATGAATTAAAGGCTTTTCTTTTAGAGGTTTTTGATCAATTCAAAAACAATACTTTAAATCTAGCGTTAAATGAATCGGCACAATTTCACAGAAAGAAATTGACTCAAAATCTGGCGACTATTATATTAAATAATGCAGTACATATTTAGACAAACAACGTATAATAGTCTTTTGACTTTAGGGGGATTCGTATTTGGAGCATTAAATACGTTAGTCTTTTATGTGCAATTTCTCGATGTAACTTCATACGGAATTATCGCTTTTTTGTTGGCGAGTTCTACACTTATCTCTCCAATTCTAAGCGGAGGTGTGCAGCAAACTTTAATTAAACACCTCGAAAGAGATTCTTCTAAAGAAAATGAAAAGATTTATAAAATTCTTCTGCAATACTATACCCTCTATCTTATTATTCTCGGACTTGTGTTTTACCTNGGCCAAGGAGCATTCAAGTCTTTGATTGAGGTCACAACCACAGAGTTAGAAGAATTGATGGTATTTATATGGATTTTAGGACTTGCAATGGCTGTATTTGAAATATGTTTTGCCATAAGTAAAATACATTTAAAGACAATTTTTGGCACCTTTTTAAAAGAACTATTTGTTCGACTTGGAATAAGTCTACTATTATTAACTCATTTGTATGTGAATTTTTCGTTGACCACTATTATTGTAATTATTTGTGGCATCTATGTACTTCGTGTTTTTCTGATGCTTGTATATTTTCAAAAAATGAAAATTAAAATTCGTTTTGCCAAGGGATGGGTTCCATTTGAAAATTATATTTTAAAGTACAGCTTGTTGGTCATTTTCGGGGCATTTTCAACTGTTGTCTTTCTAGAATTAGACAAGTTCATGATTGGACGTTATCTAGAGGTTGGTCAGGTAGCCGTATATGCTGTTGGTGTTTACATAGCTACTNTAATTGCTATTCCGTATAGATCGATGCAACATATAACCAATACAGTGACCTTGGATTATTTGAAACACAAAAACCAAAAAGCCTTATATGATTTTACTAAAAACAGTAGTTTTCATCTGTTCCTTGTAAGTGGATTTATTTTCTTTGTATTNCTAACCAATATGCCTCTAATCACATCCTTTTTACCTAAGGCTTATGAAGGTCTTTATTTCGTTGTTTTACTAATTGGATTTACAAGATTACTTGAGGCGATTATTGGTATTGGTAATGCNGTTTTAATATTCTCAAATACATATACCTCTTTTCTAGCAGGCGCATTAATTTTTGGAATACTCGGTGTTTATTTAAATGTAAGTATCATTCCTATTTACGGTATAAACGGAGCTGCTCTTGCCACTGCGCTAACACTTTTAGGTTTTTTTACCTTTAAACTCGTTTTACTTTGGAACAAACATCACATACAACCCTTCAGTCTAAATTTATTCAAATCTATTGCAGTGCTCCTTATTTTAACCGTGGTATTTTCGCTCAGTTTATTTAATGCCCTAGACCTTTGGTCTGGATTACTCAAGCTCACTGCTCAAACCACAATCTTTTTACTTATCTGCTATAAGCTTAAATGGGTTTCTAGCCTACAGGCTGTGCTTAAATCATTACTAGGACGTTAATTTCTCTCTTAAGAACTGAGCAGTATAGGATTGTTTGTGCTTTGAGATGTCCTCAGGAGTACCGAAACACACTANCTCTCCACCTCGTTCACCACCGTCTGGTCCTAAGTCGATGATATAATCAGCACTTTTAACTAAATCTAAATGATGTTCAATAACTAGAACAGAATGTCCGTTTTCGATGAGTTGGTTGAAAGCGTAAAGCAATTTCTTTATATCGTCAAAATGAAGTCCTGTAGTAGGTTCATCAAAAATAAAAAGGCAGTGTTCTTTGTGATTTCCTTTTGATAAAAAATAAGCTAATTTAATCCGTTGTGCTTCTCCTCCAGACAAGGTTGAAGATGATTGACCTAAACATATATAACCCATGCCAACCGCGGCTAAAGGCATTAGTTTTTCAGCTATTTTATCTTCACCATGGGTATTGAAAAAAGTAATGGCCTCGTCAATGGTCATATCCAAAACGTCAGCTATATTTTTTTCGTGGAATTTAACTTCTAAGATTTCTTTCTTAAAACGCTTTCCTTTACAGATATCACAGACAATATTTACGTCTGCCATAAACTGCATTTCTATAGTAACTACTCCATCTCCTTTACATTTTTCACAACGACCACCATCTACGTTAAAAGAAAAGTGCTTGGCTTTGTATCCTTTTAATTGGCTTCTTTTCTGCTTGGCAAAAAGAGTTCTGATTTCATCATAGATTTTTAAATAGGTAACCGGATTAGATCTTGATGACCTACCAATTGGGTTTTGATTAACAAACTCAATTTGTTTGATTTCAGAAAGTGCACCTGTGAGTTCAGAAAATTCACCGGGTTTATCTCCATGACCATAGATGTGCTTATGTAGAGCAGGATAGAGGATGTCTCGTACCAGCGTGCTCTTGCCACTACCAGAAACCCCTGTTATTACACTTATGCATTCGAGAGGAATTGAAACATCAATATTTTTCAAGTTGTTCGCTCGAGCACCTCTAATCTCAATTTTTAATTTAGGGGTCCTTCGTCTTTTGGGTATTTCAATATGCTCGATACCGTGTAAATATTTGGCAGTTAGACTTGAAGAAGATCGCAATGCATCGAATGAATCCTGCGCCACTAGTTCTCCTCCTAAACGTCCTGCTTTTGGACCAATATCAATGATTTCATCAGCAGCCTTCATAATATCCTCATCGTGTTCAACAACGATGACAGTGTTACCCAAATCCCTTAACTCGCATAATATTTGAATCAGTTGTTCTGTATCCTTACTGTGAAGACCAATACTTGGCTCATCGAGAATATACATTGATCCTACCAAACTACTTCCCAATGAAGTTGCTATATTTATACGTTGCGTCTCTCCTCCAGACAACGTATTTGACTTTCTATTAAGCGTTAGATATCCAAGACCAATTTTCACAAGAAAGGTCAAACGAGATTGTATCTCATATATCAAGCGCTCTGCTACTCTACGTTCATAATCGTTAAACTCAAATGAAGAAAATAAATCGTGTAATGTTGAAATGGGTAGGTGAACTAAATCAGTTATTGCATACGTATTTATTTTCACGAAACTCGCATCTTCACGAAGTCTGCTTCCTTGACATGAACTACAAATCGATTTGCCCCTGTAACGGGATAGTAAAACTCGATTTTGTATCTTATAATTTTGAGATTCTAGTTCTTCAAAAAAGGCATGGATACCTATAAATTCTCTAGTGCCATTCCAAATCTTCTGTTTTTGTGCATGACTTAAGTCGAACCAAGGCTTGTGAATAGGAAGATTGTGCTTACTACTAGTAGCTATAAGCTGCTCTTTATACCACGAAAACTTTTCTCCTTTCCATGGCGCTACGGCTCCCTGATATATAGATTTACTGCTGTCAGGAATAACTAATTCTGGATCAATACCTAAAATATCGCCATAACCTCCACATCTAGGGCAAGCTCCAAAAGGATTATTAAAACTAAAAAGGTGAATATTAGGTTCTAAGAATCTTCTACCGTTTAATTCAAATTTAGATGAAAACAACTCGGTTGTGTCATTTTCAAGCTGCATCAGTTTTACGATTCCTTTTCCTTGATAAAACGCATCATCAATAGCTGCAGACAGCCGATTTAAAAAAGCTTCATCATTTTGTTTAACAACTATTCTATCCACTACAAGATCAAACTTAAAGCTGTTAAAGTTTTCGAGTTTATCTATTCGCTCGACAGCACCGTCTAAAAATACTCTTGCGAAACCCTGCTTTGCCAAAAGAGCTAAAACCTTATTAGGTTCTTTCTCTTCAGAAACAACAATAGGAGATAACAAAAGACATTTACTTCCTTCGGTTAATTGAGTAACACGATTGACAATATCCGTAGTAGTATGTCTTTTAATGAGTTCTCCGCTAGATGGATCGTAGGTTTTTCCAATTCTAGCATAGAGCAATTTTAAATACTCATAGACTTCAGTAACCGTTCCTACAGTAGATCTTGGATTTGAAGAATTAACTTTTTGTTCTATAGCAATGGCTGGAGCAATTCCATTTATTGAGTCAAATTTAGGTTTATCAAGTTTACCCAAAAACTGTCGCGCATAAGAGGACAAGCTTTCAACGTAACGTCGTTGACCCTCAGCATATAAAGTGTCGAAAGCAAGACTTGACTTTCCAGAACCAGACACGCCGGTAATGACGGATAGTTTGTTTCTCTTAATCGTTACATCTATTTTTTTGAGGTTGTGCATGCCTGCACCTTTGATCTCGATATCAGATTTACTCATTAATCTTAAGACATTTCTTAGGCCTTTAAAGACCGTTCATAACAATTTTCTGCAAGTTAACATCAAAATTCCATTCACTCACAACATACTTTTCTAATCAGTAAAGGCTTCAGATAGATTTGGTCACGTAATAAATAACCAACAACAACATTTTAAAACGTGATTATGAAAACGATAACAGAAGATTCAATTTTAGTAAAGGAGTATATCAGTGGTAATGAAAAAGCTTTAGAAATTTTAATCCACAGACACTCCGACAGAATTAGCAGCTACATTTTTAATAAGATTCAAAATCAAGAATTGGCTGAAGACATCTTTCAAGATACTTTTATCAAAGTCATTAATACATTAAAAAAAGGAAAGTATAACGAGGAAGGAAAGTTTCTTCCTTGGGTATTGAGAATAGCTCACAATTTAGTCATTGATCATTTTAGAAGTAACAAAAAAATGCCTAGCTACAATACTGGAGAAGATTTCGATATTTTCGATATTATCAAAGATGAAGACCTATCTATTGAAACAGAACTTATTAAAGAACAAATTAATACGGATCTTAGAGTGCTGATTGACGAGTTACCAGAGGATCAAATAGAAGTCATTATAATGAGGTTGTATAAAGACATGAGCTTCAAAGAGATTGCCGAAATTTCAAATGTGAGTATAAATACTGCCTTAGGTAGAATGCGATATGCACTTATCAATCTCCGCAAAATGATTGAAAAGCATAAACTGGTCATGACTACTTCTTAATTTATTGATAAAATTGACACAATAAATACCAAATAGTTACGTTCTTATAGCTAAACATTATCTATATGAACACTATTGAACACCAAAAAGCAGAGCATTTCACCACTACTTTTAAAGTAAAACGGCAAAGTATTGATTACATTTTAAATTATTCAAAAGCCTTGCGTTGTACAAAAACGAATTTGGGTGTGTATCAACAATTTCAGAATTAAATTTTATTCTTTTTTTGATAATTATTGATTACAGATTTTCGTCCTATAGTACGAGTGATAATATCTTTATCTAAATTCCAACCTCTGGCTGGTGAATACTCTCGACCGTACCATATGATTTGAAGGTGTAAATCATTCCATTTATGCTTCGGAAATAAACGTTTGGCATCTCTTTCAGTTTGCACCACATTTTTACCAGACGAAAATCCCCATCTATACATTAAACGATGAATATGTGTATCAACAGGAAATGCGGGAATTCCAAAGGCTTGTGAAATTACCACTGAAGCAGTTTTATGTCCAACTGCGGGTAATTCTTCGAGCTCTTCCAAATTTTGTGGCACCTGACCATCGTATTTGTCAATTAGTATTTGAGATAAGCCATGTATACCTTTAGATTTCATGGGAGATAAGCCTACGGGTTTAATTATACTGCGAATTTCATCCACACTTAATTTAACCATGTCGTAAGGGTTATCAGCTCTTTCAAATAACAAAGGAGTAATTTGATTCACTCTAACATCTGTGCTTTGAGCAGACATTAGAACA
>NZIP01000019.1 GCA_002691645.1 Flavobacteriaceae bacterium | reverse complement strand
CTAGTGTAGAAATTTATGGAGCATCCGACAACAATAAAACGGGTATCTCTCAAGCTGGGCCCGATAATTATGCTAGTGTAGATATTTATGGAGCATCCGACAACAATAAAACGGGTATCTCTCAAGCTGGGCCTGATAATTTTACTGCTGTAGATATTTATGGAGCATCTGACAGAAATAAAACGGGTATCTCTCAAGCTGGATCTGACAATTCTACTAGTATAGAAATTTCAGAGGTATCCATGACTAACTTGATAGGTGTAAAGCAATTAGGAACAAACAACTCTTCTATTGTTTCTTTAATGAATGGAAACACAAACAGTATTTCAGTATTTCAAGCGGGTGGTATGTAAAATTTGAATTTTCAATTCAACCAAAAAAAAACAAAAAAAGCCCTCGCATAGCGAGGGCTTTTTGCTTTAATGAGAATAAGTAAAATACCTTTAAAAATTGTGATTATCCTATATTTGTAATAAACAATTTTAAATGAAAAAAAACTTCCTCTTACACCTTGTTGTTTTTTGTTTTAGTTTCTCATTATCGGCTCAAGAAATTATTCAACTAGATGTAAAACCTTTTCTGGCAGAGCTCTCTGAACAAAAAGGAACACTAGTCGATGTTAGGACAACACCAGAGTTTAATCAAGAGCATATTAAAAATGCTATTCATATAGACTTTTTGCAATCTGCACGATTTGATCAAAAATTTGCTGAAATCGATAAGTCAGCTCCCGTTTTCCTTTATTGTGCAGCTGGAGGACGCAGCAATGCAACAGCTCAAAAGTTAAAAAATATGGGGTTCCTTAAAATTTATGACCTCACAGGAGGTTTTAGCAATTACAAAAAAATTCAGTCTAAAAAATGAAATTGAAAATTACCAGTATTAGCGTTTTAACGCTACTTTTTACACTCACAACTTTAAATGCTCAAGAGTACGATATAAACAACAACTTTGGTCTGTGGAATGAAGTATTCATAACTAAAAAATTTGACAATAAATGGAGTACGACCAATGAATTTCATTTTAGATCAGGAAAATTCGCAGCACAGCGAGATCAAATATTGATTCGCCCTAGTCTCAATTATCAATTTGATAACGGTATTACATTCAGTACTGGTTACACCTATATCGAAAATTACAATTACGAGGGTTCAGGTCGCGCTCCAAAAGCCATTGAAAATAATATGTGGGAGCAAATATCATATCGAATTCCCTTCAAAGGCTTTTCAGTATTCCAATGGATTCGTCTTGAACATAGATGGACCAATGGATTTAAAAACAGATTTAGGTATCGTTTTGAAGTTAGTAAGCCTCTCGGAGAAGTGTTTAATACACCGGTAAGTGCTTTTGTACTAAACGAACTCTTTATAGTCCACAACAAAAAATTAAGACCTTTCTCTGTAAATCAAAATTGGGTTTATATGGGATTTGATTTTAATCTGAATAAAAATCTCAGGCTCAGAACAGGGTATCACAACATTTACATACCTTCCAGTCTAACTTCCGCAGAAAACCGACATATCTGGGAAACATTTCTATTTATCACACTTTAAAAAAAACGTTATGAAAAATTACCTTTTACTTGCCCTTTTTGCAATTGGGCTAACGACAAGCGCACAAGCGCAAAAATTTGCCGGACTCGATAAAAGTCCTCTAGATGTAACTTATGCACGTCAAAGCAGAAGTGCTCAACCAGACGCAAAAATTGTCTATTCAAGACCTCAATTAAAAGGTCGTGATTTATCACAACTAGCTCCAAATGGAAAAATTTGGAGAACAGGAGCAAATGAGACTACTGAAATCATTTTTTACTCTTCGATGAAGGTTGGAGATAAAACAGTTGCACCTGGAACCTATTCACTTTTTAGTATCCCAAGCAAAGATTCCTGGACTATAATCCTAAATGAGCAAATACACACCTGGGGAGCATATACTTACGATCAAAGTAAAGACCTTGTTAGAGCAAAAGCTAGTGTTTCTAATAGCAATAATAATATAGAAGCCTTCTCTATGAACTTCCAACCAACAGACGACGGATATACACTTTTTATGGGTTGGGGTAAGAAAATAGCTTCAATCGTCTTTGAAAAGTCTTAAAAAAAAGAGCTTTACATGTAGTTCACAGATAATCATTGGTTTTTATCTATTATAAATGTATTTCATCGATTATATTTTATTCTTCGATGAAATACATTTTTGGTTTTGATTTAGACATTACTTTAGTATTAAAATCAAAACTATGGATTCCAAGTCTGTCCATCTATCAAATCACACCATTGCATTGGTGAGCATTTCATTTGTGTGTTTGGGTTTAGCTATTAATGGTTATTATCTTATTTTTTAAGAAATCAATTTGATTATTAATTCTTATAATCAAATTGATTTCTTTCTTTTAACTATCACAAAAATGCAGCAATACCTTCTAAACCAAACTATTTTTTTGGTGAGCGTATTCTGCATTTTAATAGAACTTATTATACAAAGCCTAAAAACCTTATGTATTATTTAGTAGTATTGAAATAAAGGCTGAATGCCTGAAAAAACACCATCGTCTTGCTTTTCAGAAGTACAGTAATAGCTAAAGTTTACAAGATCCCAACACAATGCCTCTCCTTGCAGTTCAGGAATATAATTCACCCTCTCAAAATTCACCTCTGCACCTAAACGCTCTTCAAGTGAAATACCATCAAGGTTGGGCAATAAAAAAACATCTTCGTAATTTTTTAACAACACGTAACCCTCTGAGTTGATATCAGCTGCTGTAACCATATTAGGATATGCGCTAGAAGGATTGAGTACAGTCAAATCCACTTCAAACTCAGATTGAATTTCTTTTTGACCAGAGCTAAATTCAAACAAATACACCTTGATTTTCTCGTCGCGTTTACTGAAAATAACAAACTTTTGTCCTACAGGGTCAAATGCCAGCGCTTCTGCATCTCGTGCTCCTTCTGCATAATTAAGATGCATGACTTCTACCTGTTCTACACGCATTGATTCTTTGTCTGTCTGTACTTTAGGCTCTTCAAATTGATAAAGGGTCACGTTTTTTCGTACAGCCCTGTTATCACCTATGTCGGCTATTGTTATCATGGTTTTCCCATCCTTAGACGAAAGAGTAATATCCTCCCAGTCGACATGTTTGACCTCATCTGAAAATGAGATAGTAAACTGAACCTCAAGCGCTGTATTTACTAAAAAGAGTTGAGGTTTATCACCGCTGTCATTGTGTACCCAAAACAGGCCTGTATTTGCGACTGAAGGAACTATTCCGCTTATTTCAACCAATCTATCGTCTGTAGATAAACCTAAAACTTCAAACGAATTGAACTTTTTTAACGAATCCAATTCAATAGACGACCAATAATTTGGAGCCGTTTCCTCAGTTGAAGAATCTTTTACGAGGGGCTTACAAGAAAATTGGACTAATAAGACCAAGAAAACTACTTTATGAATGTTTTTCATTATATAGAGTATTTAGCATCGTGTTAAAGCTACCAAAAATTAAAACGCAGCTCAGGATAATAGTATAATCAAGGTCTTTTTTTTACGAAAAGATTAGCGAATAAACCGATGAGAATAAGCGATAATCCAATTAAACTCTCTAAGGTATACACCTCTTTAAAAAAACTTACTCCAAGAATCAAGCTAAAAATCACTTCTATATATTTCATTGGAGAAACGTAAATAGCCGTGGCCATTTGAAGTGATTTTGTCATAAAAAATTGTCCGAAAAAACCAAGTATACCAAGAGCAAAAAGTAAAACCCAATGCTCTTTTAGAGGTGGTATCCAGTAAAAAAATGAAATAACGCCACTAATAATCACAGATATCCCCATAAAATAATTGACAATCACTAATGAGTTTTCTGATTGCTTAATGTAGCGAATAATCATAAACACTAAACCACTGAACATAGCTCCAATCATAATCAAAATCAATCCTATCGTACTCATCGAAGAGTCAAAACCTTGTAGAATTAAAACCCCTGCATAGGCTACAATAAAATAAACCCACTGCTTTTTTTCTACAGGTTCTTTCAAAATAAACAAAGCAAAAAGAGTAGCATAAATTGGCGCGATGTACCTCAAGGCTACGGCTGTTCCAAGATTCAAGAATTTCAAAGCCAAAAAAAACAGACTCATCGCAATAAAACCAAGTATTCCTCTAGCCAAAAGGATTTTTTTGTTGTTTCCGAAATAGGGGATTTTCTTATAACGAATAAGTGTTGAGCAAATCAAAAAAGTTCCAATTGATCTGAAAAAAATCAACTGAAACGAATTTAAATACGACAAATACTTCACTCCAAAATTCATCAGAGAAAAAGATAGCGTACTAATCAGCATATAAAAGAAAACCCTTTGCTTCAAACAATCTATATTAGATTGTCAAAGTAAAGAATTTTAAATAGTCAAAACCTGCTCTAACCTATAGAAATAAATCGTCAAAAAAAGTTCGTACTGCGGCAAGTGTTGCTTCTCGCATGCTATCAAATCTGACATCTGCATGCCCTACTCTATTTGATGGCCCAATTCCCACAGCGTAAAACCCTCCTTTTTTAGCAGCGTCTACTCCTGCCTCAGCGTCTTCGTAAACAATACACTCCTCAGGTTTTAATTTTAGCTGTTCTGCTGCAAATAAAAAGACATCTGGAGCAGGCTTACTTTTGGCTACACTATTACCATCTCCAATGACATCAAAATATTCTAATGCATTTAATTGGCGTAAAACCTTTTGACTGTTTTTACTAGCGCTCCCCAAAGCAATTTTAAACCCTTGTAATTTGAGTTTTTTTAGAAGTTCTAATGCTCCGGGCAAAAAGTCGTTTGGGCTAATATGATCGAGACTATCCACGTAAATCTCATTTTTTGAAGTAGCTAATTTAAGGAGCTCATCTTCAGTAAGTTCAGCCCTGTTGTGTTGTTGGATAATACGAATTGAATCCATTCGTGAAACACCTCTCAAGCGCTCATTGATTGTTCTATCAAACTTCCAAGACATTTGCTCTGCTATGGTATTCCATGCGAGATAATGTAATTCTGCCGTATCAGTTATAACCCCGTCTAAATCAAAAATAAAACCCTTAATCATCCCAAGTCGTGCTTCAAAAATTCTTGGCAAATATATCCACCTTTACATGTGAAATCTAAGCAATTACTAATAATTTTAAAGAAAGATTAGAAATATTTTAAAGGATTTTATACCATATGGTTTTTAGTAATTCATACTTCAAAGTGATTATTGTTTTAATATGACTTTACAGGCTATTTTTAATTTAGTTTTTTGAATATTATTATTTATTTCAAAACCTTCTGTACTTATACTTGGAAAATAGAACCAATTCTTGAGTTTGCTCTCCCAACACCAAAAAGCTTCCTACTTCGACAGTTAGCGTTTAATTTTTATGTAATTTGACCTTAAATAAGATTCAATTCTGATGTTCAAAAGAGCCACCAATAAAAAAAATAAAGCAAACTCTTTTTTTCAAAGTAGATTTTACTTGTACCTATTAATTATTGGTATAGTCGTGTTTGATTACGTTATTATCCGTTTAATAATTCAACACGAATGGTTCGAAGCTTTTTTATACGGATTGTTATCCCTTACAATCTTTGTAATTCCTCTAGTTCATAGATTGAAAAAATCTAAATGAAAGAGATGTTTAAAGGTTATCTTAGGTTTTTACTATACCCACTTATTAATGGATAGTAATTATATGGTACAGTAAAACCAACCTTTTCAGCGGTCATTTTATTATAATCTATAAGTTTTTGAGTAAAGCCTCCTATTACTGTAACCTCTTTCAATGAATGATAGTTAAGTGATTCTTGTAATAATTTATAACGATTACCCCCTGGTGATATATTTTTTGCTGTTACAATGTTTGCGTCCTCATCCTTATATCGCTCAATAAGAATAATTTTATCTCCCGCGTCATGATATGTCCATCCAAGAGTATTCGGTTCTGTATTTTTCACATAATCACTATATAATTTTGTAAATTCTTTTAATTCTTCTCGAGATTTTTCTTTATTCTTTATTAATTCAACAATGACAATTACTTCATTAGGAATTTCTTTAGTATTGGTGCTATTACAACCGATCAATACCATTGTAAAAAACGATAAAAGGATTAGTTTCTTCATAAGAATTTATTTAGATTTTTAAAACTTATACCTACAATATCAGCTATATTTTATTCTTTATATAATATAAGACTAATATTTAACAGTTGGTTTTTAGAAAAGTTACATAATGTCTTATGTTCGCTTAGTTTTGAAAAAAATCTAATAGAACAAAGATTAATTTATAACTTATGGTCTAATAGAATATATCAATGAGAAAATTAAGTTTTTTAATCATATTTTCCATGAGCACATTAATTCTGCGCGCTCAGGATAGCTATATCAAGGAATATTACGAATTAAGAACCTATTCGATACCCTATAATGGATCTGAAGAGGATTTACACAATTATTTTGAATATGCATTATTACCAGCATTAAATAAGGCAGGAATAAAAGATATAGGTGTTTTTGAGGCTATAGGAGAGCCTACTCCTAAGAAATTATTTCTGTTCATTCCATATAGAGACATAACAACTTATGGAAAGATTGTTCAGACTTTAGCAAATGACAAGGAGTATCTGAATAAACGCAAAATATATGATGCTGTACCTCACGATCAAAGAGTTTATACGCGCTTTTCAACTTCGTTTTTTATTGCATTTGATAGCTTGCCAAAATTAATTAAGCCAGGAGCTAAAGCAAAATTATTTGAATTACGAACATATGAAGGATATAGTGAAGACGCGGTGCGACGAAAAGTTAAAATGTTTAACGAGGAAGAATTAGACCTTTTTGAAGATACTGGTTTACATTCTGTTTTTTTCGGTGAACAAATTGCGGGTCCCTTAATGCCAGCGCTGACTTATATGTTAGCATTTAACTCAATGGAAGAACGAAATAAAAATTGGAAAAAATTTATTGTTCACCCTGAATGGAAGCGGATGTCATCACTTTCAAAATACGCTCATACTGTTTCTGATATAAAAAGAATATTTTTAAGGCCATTGTCTTATTCACAACTTTAAGTAGTGGAAAATAGAAGGATTTGAAAGTATATAGTTAGGTTAAGTCATGTGGACAGTAATAATTATAATGCTTTAATAGTAGCACTTAATTATGAACATGTTTACGAATACAATTATTACAAACAAATTCTATTTCAAACAGTGCTAAGGGCCAAACGCTTAGGATGCAAAAAGCTAGATTTAGCATTTACGGCAGAATTAGAGAAGAAAAAAATAGGTGCACAAACTGTAAACGTATTTGCATATGTCCAATCTTCAGAGCATCTAAATGAAAGTATTATTGAATTCACATAACAACAAAAAAAACACTGAAAATCATTTGACAAACAGTGTTTTATAGTTTTGATGGTGTCGGGATGACTGGATTCGAACCAGCGACCACACGCACCCCATGCGTGTACGCTACCAGACTGCGCCACATCCCGTATTTTTTCGGTGGCCAAAATTAAGAATTTAAAAGATATAACTTATTTTAGAGTTCAAATTTCTAACAATTCATCTGATGATTTCAAAAAGCATTAAAATTACCCTAGCCCTTTTTTCTGTGAGTTTCATGTGGTCTTGTTTTTCAAAAAAAGACACAAGCATTGAAGTGCCTGTTGAAACTGTGGTCGAAGCTGTAGAGCATATAGGTGGTATTGACATACCCTGGGGAATGGCATTTTTACCCAACGGAGATATGCTCGTCACTGAAATCAAAGGAAAAATGTATCGCCATGATGGCAGTCAACTACTTGAAATAAGTGGAGTTCCAGAGGTATGGATGCATGGTCAAGGCGGATTGTTAGACGTAGCGGTTCATCCTAATTTTGAACAAAACAATTGGATATATTTTACCTTTTCTTCGGCTCATAAGGAAGGTGAATTAGGCGAAGGTGGAACGACCGAGCTCGTAAGAGCAGAATTAATAGGAACCGAAGTTCAAAATATCAAATCACTATATAAGGGTAAACACAATTCAGAAAAACCCTTTCATTTCGGATCTCGAATCGTATTTGACGATGAAGGCTATTTGTACTTCACTATTGGAGATCGAGGAAATCGAGACGTCAATCCTCAGGACATCCAAAGAGATGGTGGAAAGGTCTATAGACTCAAAGACGATGGAAGTATTCCAGAAGACAATCCTTTTGTGAACGAAGAAGGTGCAAGAGCTGCAATTTTTAGTTACGGACACCGAAATCTTCAAGGGTTAATTTACCATCCCGTTTACAAAACCATCTGGGAGCATGAGCACGGGCCAAGAGGTGGTGATGAATTGAATGAGGTCAAAAAAGGAGCCAATTACGGCTGGCCAGTGATTACCTATGGTATAAATTACAGCGGAACAAGTATAACCGACGAAACCGAAAAGCAGGGCATGGAACAACCCTTATACTACTGGGTTCCTTCTATTGCTCCTTCAGGAATGGCCTATGTAGATTCAGACATCTACCCAGATTGGAAAGGCAATATTTTGATAGGATCTTTGTCTTTTCAATACCTTGAAAGACTCGTTATGAAGGACAAAAAAATGGCCAAGCGCGAAAAACTACTCGAAGAGATAGGTCGTGTTCGCGATTTAGAGCAAGGCCCTGATGGCTACATCTATGTCTCGGTTGAAGGTAAGGGAATTTTAAAGCTCGTTCCTAAGGCTTAGCGTTAATCGCTGCGCGAACAGATCGGTGTTTTTCTAATAAAACAGCAGCCTCTTCCATCGAAATATTGAGGGCTTCAGAAATGTAGCGACTTCCGCGTTCAACAAGTTTATTATTACTCAGTTGCATATCAACCATCTTATTACCCTTAATGCGACCGTATTTTATCATGAGGGAGGTTGAAATCATATTTAATACCAGTTTCTGAGCGGTACCGCTTTTCATACGTGTACTCCCCGTGACGTATTCTGGTCCAACGACAATTTCCATAGGGTACTCACAAGCTTTAGAGAGTGGAGAATTTGCATTATTGGTAATACATGCGGTGAGAATGCCGTTTTTACAAGCATCCTCTATTCCACCGATTACATAGGGAGTTGTTCCTGATGCTGCAATTCCAACTAAAATATCACCCTTTTGAATTTGATGAGCTTGTAAATCAATCCATGCCTGGTTTGGGTTGTCTTCGGCAAATTCCACTGCCTTTCGAATTGCAGAGTCTCCACCAGCAATAATTCCAATGACCCGTTCGTGTGGCATTCCAAAGGTAGGTGGTATTTCTGATGCATCCACTACTCCAAGTCGGCCTGAAGTTCCCGCTCCGATATAAAACAAACGACCGCCTTGTTTAAAACGTTTAAAGGCTTCTTCTACAAACTCTTCTATTTTAGAAATTTCTTTTTGTACAGCAAGGGCTACTTTCTGATCTTCTGCATTTATTTCCTGCAAAAGTTCTAAGGTAGATTTAGTCTCAAGACTGTCGTAAAGTGAGGAGGATTCTGTAGTTTTCATGTTCAAACTTAAGCTTTTAAACTATTTGAACACCCATTGTTTTAAAAGATTTTAAAAGGCCATCATCCGGATGTAATTCAGTGACCATAAAATCAATTTCATTAATACTACAGGTGGTATAGCGATGATTCGAGTGCAATTTTTCACTGATGCACAAGAGCGCTACTTTTTTAAAAGAACCCAGCAAGGCTTTTTTAAGTTCTACAATTTCATAGTCAAATTCAGTCAATCCCGCATGAGGGTCTACATAACCTGTGCCTATAAACCCAAGATCTACTCGAATATCTTTCATTTGACGAACAACCGCACTTCCTAAACAAATATTTGTTTCTCTTGAAAGGTTTCCTCCCACTACAATAGTTTGAATCTTTGGTTTATTCTGTAGTTCTAAGGCTACTGATAAACTAATGGTAAATACAGTTAAACTCAAATGAGCCGGAATTTGTCTAGCCAGTTCTAGACAAGAGGTTCCGCCATCAATGAAAATGACAGCATCATTTTTTAACAGTGAAGTTGCCTTTTGCGCTATAGCCGTTTTTTCAGGTAAGGCATAAATTTTATTTCGCGAAGGGCTAAGAGAAGAAAAAGCCACAGAAATTGCTCCTCCGTGTACCTTTTTTAAGCTACCCAAAGCATCTAATTCTTTTATATCTCTTCGGATGGTGTCAACACTCACATCTAAATTAGCGGCTAAATCGGTCATCAATACACGATTGTGCAATGCCACCTCATTGAGTATCTTTTTAAAACGTTCTTCTCTTAACACTGCATTCTTATTTTATCAATTATTGCAAAAAAAAGCATGTATCATGCGATAATTTGCAAATTTAATCATTTAATGATATTAAAAACGGCAAAAAGTAGTATTTTTCAGCAAATAACTGCAAACTAACTAATATGACTCATCTCATTGATTCCGCCGCAGCCGAAACGCGTAAATTTGAAAAGATTCCAACTTCGATATTCGAAGATTCGAACAAAGCCTCCTATGACGTAGCAAAAGAAATTGTAGATACTATGCTTCAAAAGCAAAGACAAGGGAAAAACTTTGTCCTTGGTTTGGCAACGGGTTCTACTCCTATAAAGGTCTATGAGTACCTCGTGGAGTTTCATCAAAAACAGAATGTGAGTTTTAACAATGTGATCACATTTAACTTAGATGAGTACTACCCCATGACACCTGAATCGATTCACTCTTACGTTCGGTTTATGAATGAACACCTTTTCGATCATTTGGACATCAAAAAAGAAAACATTCACATTCCTGATGGAACACTTAAAGGTGCGGAAAATATAAGAGCCTTTTGCGAAGAGTACGAGCAAAAAATTGAAGCATTTGGAGGAATTGATTTGCAGGTTTTAGGGATTGGCCGAACAGGTCACATCGGATTCAATGAACCCGGATCAATTGTAAGCAGTAAAACGAGAATGGTTCGTCTTGATCGGGTAACAAAATTAGATGCCGCAAGTGATTTCTTTGGTTTAGAACACGTACCCCAACGCGCTATAACTATGGGAGTTGGAACAATAATGGCTGCCAAAAAAGTCATTTTAATGGCCTGGGGAGAAGGCAAGTCAAAAATTGTAAAAGAAGCTGTGGAAGGAGCAATTCGAGAAACAATACCTGCAACATTCTTGCAACAGCATCAAAACTGCAACTATGTTTTAGATGAGGCCGCAGCATCTCAATTGACCCGAATAGAAACACCCTGGCTTGTTGGTGATTGTAATTGGAGCGATAAATTGATTAAAAAAGCCTGTATATGGCTATCAGAGACCACGAAAAAGGCCGTCTTAAAATTGACCAATGAAGATTATAATGAATACGGAATGGGTAATCTCATTGCAGAATATGGATCAGCTGAACAGATCAACCTAAAAGTATTCAATACGCTTCAACGCACTATAACGGGTTGGCCTGGAGGAAAACCAAATGCTGATGACAGCAAGCGACCTGAACGCGCCACGCCCTTTCCGAAAACCAGTTTGATTTTTAGTCCACATCCTGATGATGATGTAATCTCAATGGGGGGAACCTTACTCAGACTAGTCGATCAGGGTCACGAAGTTCATGTTGCCTATCAAACCTCCGGTAATATCGCTGTTTTTGACGATGAAGTCATTCGCTTTTTGGATTTCGCAAAAGAAGTACAACCTTCTAAAGAAATGGAGTCAAAAATCGAAACAGTTCGCGCCTTTTTAGCCAGCAAAAAAGCTGGTGAAATCGACAGCCCTGAAATTCAGCAATTAAAAGGAATGATTCGAAAAGGTGAAGCTCTCGCCGCCTGTCGATACTGTGGGGTTAAAGAAAAGCACGCGCACTTTCAAAACCTGCCTTTTTACGAGACAGGAACCGTAAAGAAAAAACCTTTCAGTCAAAAAGATATTGATATTACGGTTGATTTATTGCAAAGAGTTCAGCCTCATCAAATTTATGCTGCTGGAGATTTGTCAGACCCGCACGGAACACACCGCGTCTGTCTTTCAATCATCTTTGAAGCCTTAAAACAATTGAAAGAAACCAAGGCGAAATGGCTTGAGGATTGCTACGTTTGGCTGTATCGCGGAGCTTGGCAAGAATGGGATATCGCAGACATGGAAATGGCCATACCTATTGGACCAAGGGATATGACTCGAAAAATCAACGCCATTTTTAAACACCAATCCCAAAAAGACGCTGCAATGTTTCCAGGAAATGATGAGCGCGAATTTTGGCAACGAGCTGAGGATCGAAATAAAGACACCGCACATAAATACAATTTATTAGGAATGGCTGAATATGAAGCTATGGAAGGTTTTGTTCGATACCACTTTTAAGCTTACTTTAAGGGTATGAATTTTCGCAAAAACCCTTCAATTTGGGTACCTCTACTCTACTTTACTCAAGGACTACCCTATGTATTGGTAGTTAGTGTTTCTGTTATCCTCTACAAAAGATTAGGGCTTTCGAATGCTGAAATCGGATTATATACCTCATGGCTCTATCTACCGTGGGTATTGAAACCTCTTTGGAGCCCCATTGTCGATTTGTGGTATCAGAAAAAATCTTGGTATGTCAGTATGCAAATGATTATCGCTGCTTGTTTTATCATTGCAGGATTACTCATTCCTACCCAGTGGTTTCTAGTTAGTACTTTGGCCTGTTTTTGGATGGTAGCTTTTGCTTCTGCGACTAATGATATCGCCACTGATGGCTATTATCTCATGGCCTTATCGCAACGTGAACAGTCTTTATTTGTTGGAATTCGTTCGCTATTTTACCGATTCGCTATGCTCACAGGGCAAGGTGGGTTAGTCGTTTTAGCTGGATACTTTGAAATGAAATACGGAGTTAATGCGAAAGCCTGGTCTTTGACAATGCTCATCAGCGGTATTTTAATGGCCGTATTGGCACTTAAAAATTGGTGGTTCACTCCCGCAATTAAAGAGGACAAAAGCAGTTCATCTACAAGTTTTTTAGCGGTTTTTAAGTCTTTCTTTAAAAAGAAACAGATCCTCTACGCACTTGCTTTTATATTGACCTATAGATTAGGAGAATCTCAATTGGTAAAAATGGCTTCTCCTTTCATGCTGGATGATAAAACAGCAGGAGGTTTAGCCTTAAGCACACAGACGATAGGAAGTATTTACGGTACATTAGGAGTTATCGCTTTGTCTACTGGAGGTATTTTGGGCGGTATTGTCATTTCAAAACACGGTCTAAAGCGTTGGATGTTTCCCATGCTAATCAGTTTAAATCTTCCTAATCTGTGCTACCTCCTACTCGCCTACTTTCAAATTGACAATTTATTCTGGATATCGACAACGGTCATTCTCGAGCAGTTCGGCTATGGTTTTGGTTTTGCAGCATTTCTAATTTACCTGATGTTTCTCGCAGAAGGCCCCACAAAAACTGCACATTACGCTATAGCCACTGGAGTGATGGCCTTGGGCATGATGTTGCCCGGTATGCTATCTGGATATATTCAAGAAGTATTGGGATACGAATTATTCTTTGTTTGGGTGCTGCTCTGTGCGATTCCAGCCTTTCTCATTGCAAGAAAGTTGAAATACCCCGAAACCTATGGCAGAAAATCGGACTAAAACTACCCTATGACATCACAGAGAAAGAAAATAGGGCAAAGTTTTATGCCAGCAGCCTTTATTCATGACTCCGAGCAGCACATGAATTATCTCGAAGAACTCATTACAGATTATCATGTAGGAGGCCTATGTTTCTTTCATTCAAGACAAAGTGCAGCCGCCAATAAAGCCGATCAAAAATCGAATGATTTTGAACATGAAAATGAGCTGCAACTCTTACGAGAAAAGATTGAGCACTTTCAAAGCATAAGTAAAACTCCACTTCTAATAAGCATCGATGCTGAATGGGGACTTGCCATGCGCGTTAAAAACTTAAAACTACTGCCCTATGCAGCTGCTTTAGGGACATTAGACGATTTAACAGATATTGAACAAACCGGATACCTATGCGGAAAAGAATGCGCTGAAATTGGAATTCACATGAATTTTGCACCCGTGGTTGATGTCAATAGCAATCCTAATAATCCCGTTATAGGTTTTAGAGCATTTGGAAATAACCCTGAACGAATAAGCCTCCAAGCTCAAGCTTTTATGAATGGAATGCGAGCAGCGGGAGTTATGCCTTGTTTAAAACATTTTCCTGGTCACGGTGATACCGATTTAGATTCTCATCATCACCTCCCTTTAATTCAGAAATCTATAGCTGAGTTTGAAGCATCTGATTGGATTCCGTATCGAAAATTAATCGATGAGAATACCGAAGCCGTCATGATTGCGCATCTACTTGCACCAGCTATAGACCAAGAAAATCCATCTTCGCTATCACAACAAAACATTGAGCTCTTAAAATCTAGATTAAACTTTAAGGGAACAGTATTCTCTGATGCCTTGAACATGAAGGCTTTGAAAATAAACAATACCAAGACTAATGCTCAATTATGCCTTGAGGCCTATGTAGCCGGCTGCGACTTTTTGTGTTTTGCTGAAGATATTCCCGAGGCGATAAATCTTATTTCAAAATGTGACAAAGAGCTCATTAACACCAGATATCAAAAGGTTCAAAGGTTAAAAGAACAATATTCAGCGATAGAACAGCACAAAGAACTACGCAACTATAATATTGATGATTATCATACTGAGATTGCATCAAAACTCATAGCCTTGATCGAAGGAGAATCCACCTGGCGACCGGAATCGAAAAGCACTTTTAGTTTAAAATATTTTGGTGCAATTCCTGAATTTTTTGAGCAAGAATTGAAAAACGCACATAAGCTTGAAGATACTTCTCCTAATAAGGTTCTATGCATTCAACCTCCACAATTAAGACCAGGTGGCAATTTTGGGTTTGACCAAACAGAAATTGAAGAGATTAATGAACAAATTCAGAAAAATCCACACTGCATCATCATTTTCGGAAATCCTTACTTCGTTCACCACTTAAAAAAAAGTAAAGATATTACTGTACTTTGTACCTTTCTAGCACAAAAAGAGTATCAAGTCGCTTGTGCAAATCACTTTATTCAACCAAGAACGCTGGAGAAATTTAATTTTTAATTGTACTAAATGAATAGCTTCTGTGTCTTAGGATTAATGTCAGGAACCTCACTTGATGGCTTAGATATAGCGGCAGTTGAATTTACCAACACAAACGACAGTTGGCAATACAAATTAAAAGCAACTGAAACAGTCAGCTATCCTAAACCCCTATTAAATCGACTTAGAATCGCGGTCGAGCTGACAATAGAAGAACACCAAATTTTGGATGTAGACTTCGGTCAATTCATCGGCGAGGCTGTAAATGACTTTAAAACCAAACATCTTATCGATATTGACTTCGTCTGCAGTCACGGACACACCTCACATCATAAGCCGCAGCAAGGAGTGACCCAACAATTAGGAGACGCAAAAGCCATCTATCAAAAATGTAAAATTCCCGTAATCAACAATTTTAGGGCATTAGATGTTGCTCTTGGCGGGCAAGGAGCACCTTTGGTCCCCATTGGAGATCAACTCCTATTCGCAGAGTACGACTTCTGCTTGAACTTAGGAGGAATAAGTAATATTTCATACGTAAGTGAAGGTCATCGAATCGCTTTTGACATCGGTATGGCCAATATGCCTCTAAATTACCTCGCAGGTAAATTGCAAAAAGAATATGATAAGGATGGTGAAATTGCTTTTACAGGAAAAGTAAATGCAGATTTATTCGCCTTGTTAAATGAACTTGATTATTACGCCCTAAATCCCCCTAAATCATTGGGTATAGAATGGTTTAAATCTCATTTTCGCCCTGTTTTAGATGCATTCGACTGCAGCCTTGAAGACAAAATGTCAACCGTAATTGAGCACAATTCTTACCAAATATTCAAAGTGATTTCAGAAATTTGTGAAACAAAAACAGCACCTAAAGTGTTAATTACCGGAGGAGGAATTAAAAATCCCGCCTTTAAATTAAGTCTGACAAAGCACCTAGAAAGATGCGCAGAGGTCATAATTCCCAATAAGGAATTAGTCGATTATAAAGAAGCTTTAATTTTCGCTTTTATGGGTGTTTTGAGATTTAAAGGAGCGCGAAATGTATTAGCTTCTGTGACAGGAGCAAAGCGCAATTCAAGCTCTGGAGATTTATATGGTTTTAACTCATAAACATCGGACATGTATACGGTAGGAATCGTAGGTGGATCAGCGAGTGGAAAAACAACCTTTGTCAATTCGTTGAGTGACTTGCTGCCTGAAGGAAAATTTCAAATTATTTCTCAAGACGATTACTATAAGGATTTGTCTCATTTGAGTCGTGAAGATCGAAAAGCAGTAAATTTTGATCATCCCGACGCTATAGATTTTGATTTACTCGTATACCATATTCAATCGTTAAACTCAGGAAAAACAGTTGAGCAACCAACTTATGATTTTAAAATCGAGACAAGAGCTGCAAAAAGCAAATGTATCGAACCTACCCCCCTTTTAATTCTTGAGGGAATTTTACTCATGCAAAATCAAAAATTAAAAGAAAGTGTAGATTTCTGGATTTATTTAGACACCGATGACGATATTAGGTTGATAAGGCGCTTAGAAAGAGACATGAAAGAAAGAGGTCATCAGTTCGACTTTAGCATTCAACGCTATTTAACTCAAGTAAAGCCCATGCACGAATCCTTTGTTTACCCTCAAAAAAAACAGAGTAATTTAGTCATCTCCACCAATACATTTAATTCAGGTGTAATTGAAGAAATCAGCAAAAATTTGACCTCTAAAATTAGTGAAAATGCGTCCTAAACTATCTAAATCCACATTGAAATTTGTAACAAATACCTATGTCATTTTTTCTTTTTTGGCCTTTTTGTATTTGTTTTTTATTCACCCCAACTCATTTATGCATCAATTACAATTGAATAGGAATATTGAAAGCTTAGAACTTGAAAAAAAGTTCCTCGAAGAAGAAATAGCTAAAAACAGAGCGCTTTTGGATACACTCAAATCTAGCAAAGCCAAGGAGGCATTTGCTCGTGAGCAATATTACTTTAAAAAAGATAACGAAGAGGTATTTATAATTGAATATCAAGACAGTCTAAAATAAGCGCCTCCACTTTATTAACAATTGACTTAATTTTTGCACAGATTTGTTAACAATTAGTGCTTTTCCTTTCTTCAAGAACATGCATTAAATTGTATTTTAGCCCCATATATAGGTTCATTTTATGGGAAAAATCATTGCGATTGCAAATCAGAAAGGAGGAGTAGGAAAAACAACCACCTCAGTAAATTTAGCAGCCGGCTTAGGAGCACTTGAAAAGAAAGTATTACTAATTGATGCTGACCCTCAAGCAAACGCCACCTCTGGTCTTGGTATTGACGTAGATCAAATTGATAAAGGAACCTATCAATTACTAGAGCACGAATTAAGTGCTGATGATGTCGTTCTTGAAACAAACTCCCCAAATGTCAAAATCATACCTGCGCATATAGACTTAGTGGCTACAGAAATTGAGTTAGTCGATAAAGAAGAACGAGAATACATGCTCAAAACTGCTTTAAATGGGGTCAAAAAAGAATACGATTTCATCATTATCGATTGTGCACCCTCTTTAGGTTTGTTGACACTAAATGCTCTTACCGCAAGTGATTCAGTGATCATACCTATCCAATGTGAGTACTTCGCACTCGAGGGACTGGGCAAATTACTCAATACCGTGAAGAGTGTTCAAAAACTCTACAACAAAACACTTGATATTGAAGGCATGTTACTCACTATGTTTGATTCAAGACTAAGATTGTCCAATCAGGTGGTTGAAGAAGTCAGAAAGCACTTTACAGAAATGGTTTTTGAAACGATAATTCAGCGAAATATAAAACTTTCTGAAGCACCTAGTTTCGGAGAGAGTATTATAAGTTACGACCTAAGCAGCAAAGGAGCTGAAAACTACCTGAAACTCGCTCAAGAAATATTAGATAAACAGTAAAAAATTAGTATGCCAAGCAAAAAAACAAAAAAACAAGTTTTGGGAAGAGGCATTTCTGCCTTAATGAAAGAACCCCTAAAAGAAATTAAGTCTGCAAAAGAGAAGGGGGCTGAAAAAATTATTGGTAACATTATAGATTTACCTCTTGACGATATCTCTGTAAATCCCTATCAACCGCGCTTGAACTTCAATGAAGAAATGCTTGAGGAGTTAGCCATTTCAATCAAAGAATTGGGAATTATACAGCCCATCACAGTTCGAAAAACAGATTTGAATGAATTTCAATTGGTTTCAGGTGAACGCAGATTTCGGGCTGCGAAAAGAGCAGGTCTAGAAACGATACCTGCCTATGTCAGACTCGCAAATGACCAAGAGCTATTGGAAATGGCTCTTGTGGAAAACATCCAACGTCAAGAATTAGACCCTATTGAAATCGCTCTATCATACAAGCGACTCATAGACGAAATACAAATTACACAAGAAAAATTGAGCGAACGCGTTGGTAAAAAGCGCTCTACAATTACAAATTACCTTCGCTTATTAAAATTGCATCCCAGCGTTCAAAATGCAATGAGAGTAGGTAAATGCAGTATGGGTCACGGCAGAGCTTTAATCTCTATTGAAGACGAAACCTATCAATTGGACTTATTGAACGAAATCATTGCAAAAGGTCTTTCTGTAAGAGCCGTTGAAGACCGAGTCCGAAATTATTTGAATAGAGGTGTAAAGCCTGAGTCTGAATCTAAAGAGATCATGAAAATTTTCGGTGCAGACGAATTCATTAGAAATTTTGAGAAAAAAATAGGAAGATCGATTTCAATTAAAGCACTCAATTCTGGAAGAGGTCAAATCGTTATTCCATTTCAATCTGAGGAAGACTTTTTAGAAATTAAAAACGAATTGCTTGGTGAATAGAGAATTACTTTGTCTATTATGGGTGCTACTGAGTCATCTTGCCTTTGGTCAAAACAATGACATGCCTGTCCCAACTGAACCTCAAGTCGAAAAATCAACCTCCAAGAAAGACAAAAAAGAACAAAAAATCCTCAAAAGAGAAAGACGTAGAGCTGCAGCTAGAAATAAAGCACTCAATCCTCTTGCACCGAGTAAAGCGGCGTTTTATTCAGCTGTTTTTCCAGGATTAGGTCAAATCTATAACAAACGTTATTGGAAAGCACCTTTGGTTTACGGTGCTTTGGGAACTGGTATCTATGCTTATGCTTTTAACCAAAAACAATATTTGAGATACCGAAACGCTTTTAAAATTCGCAGACTTGGATTTACAACAGATGAGTTTTACGATATCAATAAAGATGGTTCAGGCCCAGATATTTCAGATCGAGGTCTTCAAGATGCTCAAAAATCAATTCAAAGTCAACGAGATTTATCGCTACTTATAGCAATAGGACTATATGTACTTAACATTATCGATGCCAATGTTGATGCTCATTTGAAACAATACAATATCAGTAATACCCTGAGTGTGGATTATCGTCCATTTTTAGAACAGAATGATTTTGGAATCACCCAGGTAGGAGTAAAAATGAAACTTTCTTTTTAATGAATATCGGGCTATTAGGATATGGAAAAATGGGGCAACTTGTAGAAAAGATTGCCAAACAACGAGGGCATAATTGCCCCGTTATTATTGACAAAGGAACAGACCCTATAGATTATTCGAAGTTTGACGTAGCTATTAACTTTAGTACACCAGAGAGTGCATTTGAATTAATTTCTAACTGTCTTGACCATGGAATTGCCGTGATTTCAGGTACTACAGGATGGCTCGATCTTTATCCGAAAATCGTGGCCCAATGTAAAGAGCGAGAAGGAAGTTTTCTGTATGCATCCAATTTTTCACTAGGCGTAAATCTTTTTTTTGCCCTTAATGAACAACTCTCACGGTTGATAAGCGCAACAGGACAATACCAACCTGCAATAAAAGAAATCCATCACATACATAAATTAGATGCTCCAAGCGGAACAGCCATCAGTCTTGCTGAACCGATAATTCGAGATTTTGAATTAGAAAATTACAGCAGTGCGCCAAAAGAAAAACACCTTCACATCGAATCAGAACGTGTAGGAGATTTTCCAGGAACGCATACCATCAACTACCATAGTGAGATCGATTTAATTCAAATTAGCCACAAGGCAAAAAACCGCAACGGCTTTGCTTTAGGTGCTGTCATAGCAGCAGAGTGGATTAAAGACAAAAAGGGAATCTTTAGCATGAAAGATGTATTGTCTATTTAAGACACAGCATACTTTTGTTTTATCTTTATAAGTGACTAAAATTATTGACTTATGAATTTATTCCAGTGGTTTGTTTTTTTTATAGGACTTCAACTCATTCATTTCCTGGCCACTTATAAATTGTATGTTAAAGCCGGGTATGAAGCATGGAAAGCAGCAGTTCCTGTCTATAATGCAGTTATTTTAATGAAAATAATAAGGCGATCTCCTTATTGGGTTATTCTACTCTTCGTCCCTATTATAAATCTCATCATGTTTCCAGTTGTTTGGGTGGAATTGTTACGAAATTTTGGTCGAACAAAGCCGCACGAAGCTTATGCCGTTGTTTTTAGCCTTGGATTTTATCTGTTTTTAGTAGGTCATGATCAAGAAAGTATCTATCAGACAGAGGCTGATCTAAAGAAACAGAAGAAAACTTCGGAATGGGTAAGTTCTATTCTCTTTGCAGTGGTCGCAGCAACTCTTGTTCACACTTATTTTATGCAACCCTATGCCATTCCAACGGGTTCACTTGAGCGCACCTTGCGAATCGGTGATTTTTTATTAGTTTCCAAATTTCATTACGGAGCGCGTGTTCCAATGACTACTGTGGCAGCTCCAATGGTACACGACACCCTACCAATAGTCAGAACAAGATCTTATCTCAAAAAACCTCAACTCCCCTATTTACGACTACCTGGATTCCAGTCGGTTAAAAAAAATGATATTGTAGTATTTAGTTGGCCTGCAGATACCGTACGCCAATTTTTTGTCGCAGAAAAGGGTGTAAAAAAACCTATTGACAAAAAATCAAATTATGTCAAACGCTGTGTAGGAACTCCTGGTGACACCCTTGAGATTATTGATGGATTTGTTCACATCAATGGAAAACAATTACAGCTAAGTGATCGTGCTAATCCCATGTATGACCATACGGTTTATGCGCGAAAAGGTGTTTCTTCAAGATGGTTAGAAGCAATCGAGGCAGATGGATACACCAGAAACTTTCGCGCCGAACAACTAAATCAAACACAGTACAATGCCATGACCCCTTATCTCCTAGGGATGAGTCAAAATGAAAATTACATTGAATTGGTGACAGCGGCTCAGGGAATACCCTCTTCTGTTCTGCGACAACACAGAATATCGCTCAAAGAAATAACAACTCAAGAACGCGAAGTCAACTTGACCGATCAAATGTATCAAAAACTCATAGGTCAAGAAGGTGTAGATTCTGTCATAAAAAAATTACAACCTAAAGGAGTGTTGGGGTATAATATTTTTCCGCAAACACCTGATCAGTACCAATGGAACAATGATCAGTTAGGGCCTTTGTTTATTCCTAAACGAGGAAGCAGTATCGCTCTAAATGAAAAAACCTATCCGCTCTACAAAAAAATCATACGAGAATACGAGCACAACACACTTTCCAAAGAAGGTGACTCATTCCTGCTCAATGGTGAAAAGGCAACCTCATACACCTTTAAAATGGATTATTATTGGATGATGGGTGATAACAGACATCACTCAGAAGATAGTAGAACATGGGGGTTTGTTCCAGAAAATCACATCGTTGGAAAACCGGTATTTATTTGGATGAGTTGGGATAATTTTAACGAAGGACTTTTTAGTTGGAAAGGAAGATGGGAAAGGTTCTTTACAACTGTCAATGGAAAGGGAGAGCCCGTTTCTTACTTCTGGACATTTATCATTGTTTTAGGATTGTATTATCTCTACTCTAAATTCGTACACAGAAGGTTCTTTGAATACCTAAAATCAAAATCGAATAAATAAGAATGTCGTGCTTACTGCATCCTACTTATTTCCCTAACGTATTCCATTTTGCAGTTATTCATGCCTACAAAGGACAGGTAACTTGGGAAGTTCATGATCATTTGCAAAAACAGACTTTTAGAAACCGATGTGAAATATGTACAGATTCTGGAAAACTTAAATTAAGTGCTCCGATTGTACACAAAAAAAAACAAGAATATCAAAAATTTTCTGAGGTTGAATTAGAGTACAAAACGCTGTGGTATCGCATTCATTGGAAAAGTATAACCACTGCATATAGATCCTCACCGTATTTTGAATTCTATGAAGATGAGTTAAATACAATATTTGAAAAAAAGTACAACACGCTCATGGAACTCAACTTGAATTCAATACGCTTTTTTGCCAAACAAATCAACCTGCAATTAGACGAAACTTATTCCAAACATTTTAATCTAGAAAGTGATGATGACGACTTTCGATTTTTGGTCAATGCCAAGTACAAATTGAAGTTCAGTGCTCCACAATACACTCAGGTATTTGGAGATCGCCATGGATTTATTGAAAACGCTAGTATGCTTGATTTACTTTTTAATCTTGGCCCAAACACCCAGGATTACTTATCTCAAATAGACATCACAGAGCTAAAAACTAGGTAAAACGGTACCTACTTCTTACTCTGCTGAAACAAGAAGTCTTTTTCATCAGCACTTAGTGCCTCATATCCAGATTTACTAATCTTATCTAATATGGCATCCAATTTTTCTTGCTGATTCGCCACAGTGCGATCTGCTGTTTTGTTTTTATTCTTGTAAACCTTTTTAAAGGAGGTTTTTTTTGGACTAAAAACTGCCCTTAAAGGCTCGAACACTTTAATCCAAAAATCAGAAAAGCGCATCAAATCGTCTGAGGTATTCTTGATTCGATAGGCCAAAAGATAGCCCGAAAGAGCCCCTCCTAAATGAGCTAAATGCCCTCCTATATTTATTCCTGAGCCCAATTGCATGAGATCTAATACCACAAAAAAGACCCCTAATTGCCATAATTTGAAATTAAAGGTAAAGAACCTTAAACCGGTTTGAGGTGCATACACACACATGAATATTAGCACAGCTGTTACCCCGGCAGAAGAACCGACGAGCATAGCATTTCTTGAAGTCAAAGCTGGAAATGTGTTATACGCAATTAAAAAGAAGACAGCACCTACCAATACACCGATCGAGAATAATGCGTAAAACCTCTTGTCATCAAAAAGATTTAGAAATAATCGACTCGAAAAATGAAGCCACAACATATTAAAAAGAATATGGAAAATACCTTGATGTACCAATGCATATGTAATCAGTGTCCAGGGTTTATAAATCAAACGCCCCAGGTCTCTATCCAATTCTAAAAAAGCTACAGCATTAAATTGAAACAAAACCGATATAACGCTAGAAACAAGGTAAAAGAGTACTAAAACAGTGATTAATTTCTCAGCTGCATTAAAAAGTTGAAATTTCAATTTAAATTGATTCATTTAATCCCATCTATTGTTATTGAATTGGTTTTTTTTCCAATACCACATCATAATAAATCCTAACAGTGCTCCTCCTATATGAGCAAAATGAGCTACTCCTGTAGAAGCATTGGATATTCCAAAGTAAAAATCTCCAAGAATGACCAAAGGCACAAAGTATTTGGCCTTAATTGGCACAGGGAAAAACAATAACATCAATCGCGCTTCAGAATACATAAAAGCAAATGCCACTAGAATACCATAAATAGCTCCAGAAGCACCCACCGCAGGAATAGCGAAAGAATTGTACAACTTCTCAACCAAGTGATACGGCACCTCATTTCCTAAAACGTTGTAATCAGCACCATTGCTTGAGGAGAGCGCTTGCATCAAATCAAAACGATTGACTCCAGACTCCACAATGGCATCAACGGCACTTTGAAAATTGTAATAGTTCACTCCAGTGTGCAAAAGCGCAGCACCCAAACCTGCAGAGAAGTAGAAAAAATAAAATTTATCGCTACCCCACATTCGCTCAAGAGGACCGCCAAAAGCGACAAGTGCATACATATTGAAAAAGATATGAGCAAATCCTCCATGCATGAACATGTGCGAAACCAACTGCCAATATTCAAAATTAGGATTTTCAATAAACCACAATCCCAAATACTCTACCATAACCGGACCATAGGTTTGAGTGACTAAAAAGAGTAAAATATTACCAATAAGAATAAGCCTTACGGCATTGGGAAGGTTCAAAAACATAGCTTAAAACATTTTTTTTGAAATCTCATTCTGAGAAATTCTAATATATATCTTTTTATTGAAAGGACTCAGCAATTGTTCTTTGCATTGATTTAAATCCGTAATTATTTTTTTTCTGGCTTCGAAATTCAAGCTCTCTCCCCCACGAATAGCCATGTGCTTACTAATTGTTTTTGCCGTAATATCCGCAAAGGACAATTGTGCATTTTGTTCATCGTTTTCTTCTAAAGCCTTTATTAAGTCTTCAAACAAAACTTCACACTTGGCTATTGGATAAAAATTAGGTACCGATTGAAGTTCAATTTCGTGGTCAGATTTAGTTTCAAATACAAATCCCATTTCAATTAAATGCCCTTCAATCTCTTTAAACCTTGTTAAATCGTGTATATCGTATTTGATCACCACAGGAAACAATAGTGATTGACTTCCACCTTTTTCCAAGGTGATTTTTTTAAGCATGGATTCGTAAATAATTCGTTGGTGAGCTCTATACTGATCAATCACAAGTAATTCTCCGTTGCCATCCACAACGACGATGTATTTGTTCGACCAATGTAAATGCTGATCTGTATATAATTCGAAGTTCACCTTCTCATAGGCTAACTCACCTTGAACCTCATCTTCAACGAAAGAGATACTGCTAAAACTTTCTTCTTGAACATACAGTTCCCTATTGGCTTTTATTTCGGTTGTAGACGCTTTAGAAAAAGGATTAAAATTGGAATTCACCTTAATTTGAGGTGTTTCTTTTACATCTGTTGTAATCGTTTTATAAGAGGGTAAAAGATTGGGGTCTAAATCAAATTCTAATGAAGAGTGCACTCCATATTGTCCCAAAGCATGCTTTATCGCCGTCTTCAAATAAGTAAAAATTAAGTGATTTTCTTCGAACTTGACCTCAGACTTAGTAGGATGAATATTTACATCTACTTTATCCGAAGGAACGCGAAGTTCAATAAAATAACCTGGTATACTTTCTCGCAGCAATAAACCTTCAAAAGCATCTACGACGGCCTTGTGCAAATAGGGGCTTCGAGTGAATCTATTATTCACAAAAAAATATTGTTGCCCTCTGGTTTTCTTAGCAAATTCAGGTTTAACAATAAAACCGTCTACTTCAACAGCATCAGTTACTTCTTGAATTGGAATAAGTTGAGCATTGATTTTTTTACTGATTAAATGTTGTATACGTCCTCTCCTATTTTCAGGTTGTAAATCAAAAATAAGTTGATCATTGTGAAAAAACTTAAAGCTGATCTCAGCATGCAATAGAGCAATGCGCGTGAATTCTTCCAAACAGTGTTTGTATTCAACTTGATCACTTTTCAAAAAATTTCTTCGGGCAGGAATATTAAAAAAAAGGTTTTTTATTCTAAGGCTGCTGCCTTTTTTGCACACGCATTCCACGGGCTTATCACTTTCATTACCAGCAATTCGAAAAAGATAACCAGACGGTTCTGAATTGGTATTAGTGCGCAACTCTACTTCGGAAATAGCCGCGATAGAAGCTAAAGCTTCTCCTCTAAAACCATTAGTAGTAAGCTTGAATAAATCCTCAGCTTTTTGAATTTTTGAAGTTGCATGTCTAGTAAATGCAAGTTCAATATCTTCTGCATAGATACCTGACCCATTATCGACGATATGAATCTCTTGCTTACCCCCTTTTTTTAGACGCAATTCAATAACATCTGCTCCGGAATCTATGGCATTCTCAAGTAATTCCTTTACTACAGACGAAGGGCGTTGAACAACCTCTCCAGCAGCAATTTGATTGGCTACATGTGAACTAAGGGGTTTTATTAAATACATTTAATCTACAAATATTGAGAGATCAAAATCAATTATCCACAAAAAAATAAGGCTTAAAATGGCTATAATTATTGCCATTCTATACCTGACCGAAGGGTCAGAATCTACCCCATAATCGTTCAATACAGATTGAATTTTTGCCTTTAAACCTCTATTGGCATTTACGGTAGTTCGATATTCATCAAACTTATGCTCTACCTTGTAAGGATTTGTTTTACCCTTATAAAACCGAGGTTTATACGAAAACGTCCTGTTTTTCTTCATACGTAAAAATGCAGCCATCGAAAAGATTTTATATGGTAACCCTAAAGTTAAAAAAACAAACCGAGCACAAAAAAACTTATATACCTATCATTTGAAGAGCTGCTATCGCTGCTTCTTCACCTTTATTTCCTTGTTTTCCGCCGCTTCTGGCTATGGCCTGCTCCAAAGTATCATCAGTAAGCACACAAAAAATAACTGGAATTTCTGCTTTGAGATTGAGTTGAGTTATGCCTTGGGTAACAGATTGACATACGTAGTCAAAATGAGCTGTCTCTCCTCTTATCACACTTCCGATTACTACAATGGCATCTGCAATATTTTTGCCCAACACCTTTGATGCCGCATAGGTCAATTCAACAGTTCCAGGAACCGAAAAATGAAGCACGTTTGAGGCGGGAATACCTAAAGCAGTGAGCTTATCGTGACACCCTTGTTTTAAATTAGTTGTAATCTGTGGATTCCACTCGGCGGTTATAACAGCTATTCTCGAGCTTTTATCGACCTTTAAGTTACTGGCTAACGCACTTAAGTTTCTAGAATCAGTCGCCATTTAAGCTCCTAACATAGCTGCCAGTGCTTCTGCGTATTGTCCTTCTGCAGAATCTGGATAATTAGACTTAATTTCTTCGATATATGATTTGGCCTTTGATTTTTGACCTAATTCTATGGCTAAAACCGCGGCTTTGTACAAAAACTTAGGTGTAGTAAATGAATTGTCAGAATGATCGAAAGCAGCAATGTAATATTCCAAGGCATCTTCATATTGATCGAGCTGTGAAAATGCATCTCCAACTCCACCCTTGGCTAAAGCTCCTAAAATGGCATCGTCGGACGAAAAGCCATCCAAATAAGAGATGGCATTTTGGTAATCCTTAAGATTTAGGGAAGCCATACCAGCTCCATATTCTGCCATATTTGCGGCTTTAGTACCAGAATACTCTTCAATAATATCTATGAAACCGTATTTTCCTTCGCCACCGTACAGTGCTAAAGTCAACAACGAATCTTTAGCAGTTCCGTCTTGCAAGGCAAGTTCAAAGTACTGTTGTGGATAATATAGTTCATTGGCCGCTTCAATCTCTTTCGGTTGTAAAACATACTGAGAGTAACCTAGGAAACATATAGTTGATACTGCAACTCCTACAATTGAGGCTAAAATGTATTTCTGATATTTAGCAACCCACTGCTCTGTTTTAGATGCCGTTTCATCCAAGGAACTAAAAACTTCAGCCGTTGTGCTATCTTGATTTTGATTCGCCTGTTCTTGTTTATTCGTCTTCGACTTATATCCTCGTCTCTTATAAGTTGCCATAATTCACATTTTGTCGCGCAAAAATATAATTTTTATCCATAAATGCCTAAAGTCAAGATATGCTTATTTTTACAGCTCGGTTTTGAAATATGCACCTAGAGAAACTAACTTTAATCAACTACAAGAATTTCAAGAACTTCGAAACACAATTTGATCAAGAAATCAATTGCATTATTGGAGCTAACGGGACAGGTAAATCAACGGTATTAGATGCCGTTTATCATTTGTGCTTTACCAAGGGATATTTCAATCATCTCAGTACACAGAATATTTCACATGGAGAAGATTTTTTTGTTATCGAAGGTAGATTTCAAAAAAATTACAAAGAGATCACTGTAAACATAAGCTTTAAAAAAAATCACAAAAAAGTCATTAAGCAAAACGGAAAAGTATACACTAAAATAAGCGAACATATTGGTCAGCTGCCACTTGTAATTATTTCACCTATGGATATCGATCTCATTGTCGAAGGTAGTGAAACGCGTAGAAAGTTTTTAGATGGAATGATTGCTCAAAACGACCGATTGTACCTAGAACACCTATTACAGTATAATTCGGCTTTAAACCAGCGAAATGCGCTGTTAAAATATTTTTCTGCCAACAACACCTTTCAACAGCATACTCTTGATGTTTACGACCATCAATTGATTGAATTTGGAGCTCAACTTCACCAGAAGCGAATAGCGTTTATCACTGATTTTGAAAAACAATTTATTCAACAGTACGAGCATTTAAGTCAAACCGATGAAGTGGTCTCACTTGCTTATAAATCAGATCTGATTGAGGATGAATTTGAATCCCTTTTAAAAAAATCTCTTGCTAAAGATCGGATTGCACAGTATACAACCAAAGGCATACACAAAGATGATTTGCTTTTCAACCTTGCAGATCACCCTATTAAAAGATTTGGTAGCCAAGGGCAGCAAAAAACGTTTTTAATCGCCCTAAAACTTGCCCAGTATAATTTGCTCAATGAACGAAATAAGGTAAAACCCATATTGTTATTAGATGATATTTTTGACAAATTAGATCATCGGAGAGTCACACACTTAGTTCAACTGGTTAAAGAAAAAACCTTTGGTCAGGTTTTTATTTCAGATACAGATCTTGAACGAACAAAACAGGTTGTAGAGCAAACAAATCAATCCTTTAAAATAATTGAATTTTAATGCTACACTATCGGCACCTCTTCGTCCTTTTTTTTATGCTTCTCACAGCCTGTACTGCTCAGTATGATTTGAATCATCTCGAAGGCTACTGGCAAATTCAACAAGTGCACTTTCAAAACGGCTCTTCAAAAGAGTTTACCTATACCTCAACAGTAGACTTCTTTCAACTTATCGATGATAAAAAAGGAATATTAAAAAAATTAGACGCTAGAATTGATGGTAAGTTTTTCGCCAATGAAGCCGAACAGCGTTTTACGATAGTACAAAATCAAAAGGACCAAACTTTAATTGAGATAGAAGGAGAAGAACTCATTACCTATGAACTCAAAAAATTAACTCCAGAAGAATTACATCTCTACGATATAAAATTGTCTAGACTTTTTATTTACAGTAAATTTACTCCCATTAATTTTTAATCATGCATGACGATAATCTCAAGAAAATCAACAGGGTTTTAGGTGAATTTTACCAGGAAAATAAACTACAAAACGGGCTTCTTGAAGTGGATGTTGCCAATGCGTGTAAAGACGCCTTAGGTTCAAATCTCTTGCAATACGTCAATGACATAAGTTTTCAAAATGGAACTTTGAAACTTGCCCTAAGCTCAGCATCATTGAGACAGGAATTGGCAATGGGCAAGGAGAAAATGGCCGAGCTCATCAATAACCAATTAGGAACTGCTGTAGTTAAGAAAGTGGTACTGCTTTAGTAAATCTCACGCCGCGAAAAGTAAAAATCAGATTCGATAGCTGCATTTTCATCACTGTCAGATCCGTGAACTGCGTTTTCACCAATACTTGTTGCATAAAGTTTTCGAATCGTTCCTTCAGCCGCTTCTTCTGGATTTGTTGAGCCGATAAGCACTCGGAAATCCTCGACAGCATTTTCTTTTTCTAAAACTGCCGCAACAATTGGTCCGCTTGACATAAACTCAACCAATTCGCTGTAAAATGGACGCTCACTGTGAACAGCGTAAAAACCTTCCGCATCCTTTTTACTCAAATGAGTGTATTTCATTGCTACAATTTTGAATCCTGCAGCGTTAATTTTATCGAGAATAGCTCCAATGTGCCCGTTTTTAACCGCATCGGGCTTAATCATAGTAAAAGTTCGATTTGTAGTCATGCTTAATTTTTTTGCAAATTTAGTCTATTCGAACTTAATAGCTTACTTCTAACTCTTGTTGTATTTGTTTTTTATCTCCCATCATATAGGCCTGTACCGTATTATTTTTAAGATTAAAATCAATTATCCCATACGAAGGGTCTGAAACAACCTCTTTTACGCGATAAGGATTTGGTTCTCCTGAAAAAGAGCTGTAAGAGTGGGTTAGCCCGCTACTCGTAAAGTCAATAAGTTGCCTATCTTCTCCTATTGGCATCATAGAAAATTCAGAAATATGTCGATCACCTGAAACCACAAATATGTTTTTATCCGCAAAGCATTTAATTAGGGTTATCATTTTTTCACGTTCGTGTGGCAAGTTTTCCCACTTCTCAAATTGATGTTGATTAGAAAGGAGCTGAATGCTACTTACAATCACCAAAAAATTGGCCTGACTGTTTTCGATTTTTTTTTCTAACCATTGCCATTGGGCATTTCCCAATAATGTAGTTGTTGTATCCGTATTCGACTTATATCGCCTACCGTTTTCCGTATCAGGAGTTAGAGAAGATCTGAAATAACGTGTATCTAGCATGAGTAATTCAACTGTTCCGTAATTATTTTGAAGTAAATGCGAGGTGTAGATACCTTCTTGAGTTCTTCTTTGGTCTTCTTTGGATACATCTAAAAAATCCAATAAAGCTTGCTGACTTTCTACTTTAATTTCAAATTCTTGACCTCCATCGTTTTTACCGTAATCATGGTCATCCCATATTCCAAATATTTGCATTTGCTCAGTGAGTCGAGTATAATTGGTTATTTCCTTTAGCTTGTTATATTCGGATTGAATTACAGAAATGTCATTTGAGTCAGCATAAACAATATCTCCTAACCAGACAAAGGCCTCCGGACTTTGTTCAGCAATATCATCCCAAAATACATTGGGTTCATCAACCTTATTACAAGATCCAACTGCTATGCGAATACTGTACTGGTCTGCTTTTCTGTCAAGTTTTTCTGGTGTGTGCTCAATACGATTAACACAGGATAAACCCAAAAAAAGAAATAGTATTATCGATACAAATGTTTTCATTTTAATTTTTTTCATAATTACAGTTTAAAACATGCTAAAGTTATAGCTTACCTTTGCATTATGTTGTTTAAAAACTTTGAAAAACTCAAGAAAATTCTTGAAACTCCCATCAAGATTGCAATAATACCTCATCAAAATCCGGATGGAGATGCATTGGGTTCTACCCTAGCATTACAACTATTTTTAAATAAATTGGACCACCAAACTAGTATTGTTTCTCCAAATGATTTTCCTGATTTCTTAAAATGGATGCCAAAATCTGATGAAATCATTATAGCCGACAAGGATTTTAATTCGGCCTATCAGGCAATCAACAAAGCCGACTTAATTTGCACCTTGGATTTTAATCATTTTAGCCGAACTCCCATTCTTTCTTCCCTTCTTCAAAAATCAAAATCTTCTTTTTTGATGATTGACCACCACATTTCACCCGATAATTATGCGGAATTTCAATATTCCGATGAACATATGAGTTCTACCTGTGAAATGGTCTACAATTTTATTTCTGCTTTTAAAGAAAAAAAGTATTTCGATAAAGATATTGCAACCTGCATTTACACAGGAATGCTTACAGATACAGGGTCTTTCAGATACGAAAGTGCGACATCTACAAGTCTGAGAATTGCAGCAGAACTGATTGACTTAGGCGCAGACAAAACCGACATACATAGAAAATTATTTGACAACAACTCCTTCGATCGCTTTAAGCTACTGAGTTGTTGTTTTAAAAACCTCGAAGTTTTTGAAGAAAAAAAGACAGCTTTCACCTTTATAACTAATAAAGAGAAAGAAAAAAACAACTTTAAGAAAGGGGATACTGAAGGTTTCGTAAATTATGGTCTCAGTATAAAAAATGTTCACTTTTCAGCAATCTTCATAGAAAATAAAGAAGAACAAATGGTGAAAATTTCATTTCGATCTGTAGGTGATTTTGATGTGAATCAATTCGCACGAACCCACTTTTCTGGAGGTGGACATAAAAATGCTGCTGGGGGAAAAAGCTTACTCTCAATGGAAGAAACCCTAAAAAAGTTCCGTGAAATCATTAATCTAGAACACCCATAACATGAAAGTGCTTCAATTAAGCCTTACGCTTTTGCTAATTCTAGTTGTAGCTTGCAATAAGCCAATTCCAAGAAAACCTGTCTATATAAGCTCTCATAACATGAGCAAAACGAGTATAGACAGAAATAAAAAACTTCTAGAACTCGAAGAGGGCTTAATTGAACAACTCATTTTAAAAGACACAACTAATAGTTATGTAAGAAGCCCCTACGGATTTTGGTACTACAAGTCAGTCATCAACCCTGACAATAAGGTTCAAAACGCAAAATCAGGAGATACTATTGATTTTAAATATCGGATACGCGACATCAATAACACAATCATATACGATCAAAATTGGACTTCTGTGCAAACAACAGTATTGGACAAAGAGAAATTATTTACTGGTTTGCGTTCGGCAATCAAAGAACTATCGGAAAAAGAGAGCGGATTATTTTACATACCTTCTTTCTTAGGATACGGCTATAAAGGAGATCTAAATAAAATCGGACCAAACGAAATACTCATTTTAGAACTTGAAATTTTAGCGAAGAAAAGCGCTCTCTAACTCCTAATACATAACCGATAAAAGGTTTAAATCAACAAGGCCATTCTAAAGAAAGTCAAAGACTTAGGTTTATCAGTAGGATTCATTGAGTGCCCGTTTAAATTGATCCTAGACTGTTGCACAACCTTAACTTGAATTAGGCTTATCACTATTGGCCTTGTATTTCCTTTTGAAGTAGACGAAAAATAAATAACAAGCTTTCGATTTTTTGTAAATGATACTTGAAAAACTGCGTATTGATTTCATTACCTTTGATTTGCAAACGCAGGGAACTCAAACACCGCGTAAAACTTAATTAAAACACACAAAATGCGCTTTATTACACTATTATTCATTGGATTGAACTTACTCGCCTGTAACCAATACAAAGATTTAGACGACGGATTGTACACTTTGATACAAACCACAGAAGGAGATATGTTACTTCGATTAAATGAGCAAGAAACACCAATTACCGTGGCAAACTTTGTCAGTCTTTCCGAAGGTAATAATCCCTATGTCAATGAAGCTTATAAAAACAAACCGTACTACGACGGAGTGAGCTTTCATCGCGTTATAGAGGAATTTATGATTCAAGGCGGAGATCCTACAGGAACAGGTTCAGGAAATCCAGGATACAAGTTCAAGGACGAAATCGTAGACTCGCTTGTTCACGACAAAAAAGGAATACTTTCAATGGCAAATTCAGGGCCCAAAACAAACGGAAGTCAATTTTTTATCACTCATGTTCCAACGCCATGGTTAGACGGGCGTCACACTGTTTTCGGGGAACTTGTAGAGGGTTTTGACGTATTAGATTCTATAGCAACAAGTAAAACCGATACTTCAGACAAACCTGAAACGCCTATTATAATGAATAAGGTTAAAATTATTCGAGTCGGGAATGAGGCTAAAAACTTTGATGAAGTAGANNTATTAAAGGCNTACTTTNGNAGAAGAAAAAGAGGCTAAANTAAAGCAAGAAAANGCTNAANCNGANAGNGCNGCAACNTTTGANGANCTNTTTGCNGANGCNNAAATNACAAANTCNGGNCTTGAAATNGTTGTTCGNAANNANGGNGANGGNNCTNAACCCAAAATNGGGCAAACNGTAAATTTAAACTATGCCGGTTGGNTAACNGACGGNACGCTTTTTGANACAAGTGTNTANAATATCGCTTTTGAAGATCCTAATTTCAANAANATCAATAGTATGCATAAAGGTGTTTTCGAGCCAATGAAAATGCCCTTTGAAAAAGAGACACAAATGATTGCAGGGTTTACAGAAGGTGTACTCGGAATGCGAGTTGGTGACGTAAAATTATTTAGAATACCAACCGAATTGGCTTGGGGAAGCAGAGGTGCTGGAAATGTCATTCCAGCCAATGCTGATGTTATTTTTCAGATCGAACTCGTAAGTATTGAAGAATAAGATAACTGCATTTTTAAAACCTAAAGGCGGTGCTCAAATTTTACAATTTGGCACGGCCTTTTTTTATGTAATTATTTTGTTTTTTAAATTGCTACTCTTATGGCGACCTCAATGGATACTCAACTTTTCTACCTATTGTTTTTGTAATACAGGAGCGTTTTTACAGCAACTCACAAAACTTTTTTCTTTTTCATTGGGGGATGTATTTTACATTACCTTATTCACAAGTTTTCTTGCAGGAACTTTCAAATTTTTACACCCTAAAACTTCCAAAGACTTAAAGGTTGTTATTTTATGGGGCATGCTTTTTATTGGAAGTTCGCTTTACACTGTGTTCTTTGTGAACTGGTCACTGAACTATCAAAAAAACAGTTTTGATCAAGAAGAGGATAATCAGATCATAAATGAGGGCGATCTATTACACTATACCCTAGGATTACTTTCAATTTTAAATGAGTTAGATACTGTCACCTTAAATAAAGAGCCTGTGGTTACCAAAGAAATCTACAAAGAAGCTAGAGNTTCTTATATTCATTACGACTCGCATATTGCAGAGTTATTACCTTCTTCCCCTAAATCTTCTTCAATTTCAACCTTGCTTTCGTACATGGGTTATGGTGGCTATTACAACCCTTTTACTCATGAGGCACAGGTAAATGCCAAACTACCACATCTTAGATTGGGAACAGTTGCTACGCATGAGATTGCTCACCAACTGGGAATTGCCCCTGAAGACCATGCTAATTTCATCGGTATATATATCGGCATGAATAGCGAAAATAAGAGCCTNAAATACGATGCAAATCTCTCCGCCCTACTCTATTGTTTAAATGATATTTATAGAATTGATAAGGAACTCTACCAGGACTTGAGTGAATGTATTCCTGAACATGCCACAAATCAATGGAGTGAAATGCGTCAATTTTGGAACTCCTACAACAATCCATTAGAACCATTATTTAAAAAGGTGTTTGATCTGTTTTTAAAAAGCAACCGTCAAAGGCAAGGAATAAAAAGCTATCAAATGGTCACAAGGCACTTAATAAGAGCCGAAAAATACGGTTTAACTCCAAAATTTGGCCTTTGTAATTAATCTATTTTCCTTGTATTTTTATTAAGACTAATATTTTACTTGAAGCAATGAAAAAGATTTTATTTTTCGCATTCGCCTTGGTATTCTTCCTCGGTAATGCACAAGACTATTTTCCAACAAATTCAAGAGTGCTTTCAAACAATTCGAATTACACTGCCATTCGAGGTGCAGATGTATATACCAATGCTGAAACGCTCGTTAAGAATGCGACTATCCTCATTCATAAAGGAATGGTAGTCAACGTTGGAAAAAACATAAAAGTACCTGCAAACACTGTTACACATGACATGAAAGGATACGTAATCTATCCTTCTTTTATTGAGCTTTTTTCAAGTTTTGGAATTCCAAAACCCANAAGAGCAGCGGGAAGCGGAAGATCACCACAGTACGATGCGACCCGAGAAGGTTACTATTGGAATGATCATATAAGACCAGAGGTTCGGGCATTTGATCTGTTAAAATACAGTGCCAAAGACGCTGCAAAACTAAGGTCTATGGGATTCGGTACAGTCAACAGCCACAATGCAGACGGAATCGCAAGAGGTAATGGTGCCTTAATAACACTTAATGATAAGGGTAATAACGCTTCTCGTGTGNTACACACAGCGTCGGGGCAATATTTTTCATTTTCAAAAAGTGTGAGCTCAAGACAATCCTACCCAGGATCTCTTATGGGTAGCCAAGCCCTGTTAAGGCAAGTAAATCACGACTTGCGTTGGTNCAGTCAAGGTCTCAGTGATACGCGTGATAAATCTTTAGAAGCAATGCTCGATCAACAAAACCAACCTTATTTCTTTGAAGCTGGCGATCGCGGAAACGCTTTTAAAGCTGCTAAAATTGCACGGCAATTTGGTCAAATCTACAATGTATTAGGAGGAGGTGACGAATTTGAACATCTTGAATTGCTCAAAAAATACAATACACGTCTTGTGGTACCCGTCAATTTCCCCAAGGCCTACGATGTATCTGACCCCATTAACNCTTCATACNTCAATTTGAGTGACCTGCGATTCTGGGAGCAAGCTCCTTCTAATTTAGCCATATTAGAAAATGAAGGCTTTTCATCTGCGATAAGTTCAAAGGGACTTTCGGTCTCCAAATCATTCTTTTCTAATTTGAGAAAAGCAATGGAAAGGGGTGCTTCAAAAGAGTTTATCCTTAAAGGTCTTACTCAAATTCCAGCTCAAATGTTAAAGCAGGAAAATAGCCTTGGTCAACTAAAAGAAGGGTTTCACGCCAATTTTATCGTAACCAAAGGTGATTTATTCGCCAAAGACTTTGTGATTTATGAAAATTGGGTTCAAGGTGAGCCACACATACTTGAAGACAGAAGCGTGATTAATTTGAAAGGCGATTACAGCTTAGAATTCAAAAATCACAGTTTTGAAGTTAGCATTAGTGGAAGCAGTAAAAAGCCAAATATGAAAGCTACTTCAAACGATATATCCTATAAATCTAAAGTGAGTTATGATTTTCCCTGGTTAAACTTCACCCTTTCGAACGATGAAGGCAAATTGTACAGATTTCAAAGCAGAATTGACGATGCTTCATCATTCTCAGGTAGAGTTGTTGCTAATAATGGTATGAATTGGAAGTTTAATGCACAAAAAGCATCAGCTTCAGAAGATGAAAAGAAAAAGCATAAAAAGAAAAATATTGTTGCTTCTTCAGAAATGATGAGCAGCATGAGATTTCCAAATGTGGGCATGGGAAAAAATCAAATGCCTAAGTCAGAACATCTCTTTTTCAAAAACGCCACGGTTTGGACTGGTGAGGAAATTTTAGAACAAACAGACGTGCATATCAAAAACGGTAAAATTGTTGCTGTTGGTAAAAACTTAAATGCACTAGGTGCACAGCAAATAGATGCTACTGGTAAACACCTTACCGCAGGTATTGTTGATGAGCACTCTCACATAGGTGCTTTTGCTATAAATGAAGGAGGACAGAATTCTTCTGCAGAAGTAAGAATGGCCGATGTTGTGGATGCAAAAGACATTAACATTTACAGAAATTTAGCCGGGGGGGTTACAACGATTCAATTACTGCACGGTTCTGCCAATCCTATAGGTGGTCAATCTGCCATTCTTCGACTCAAATGGGGAAATAATGCTGAGGATTTACTCTTTGAAGGAGCTGACCCTTACATCAAATTTGCTTTAGGTGAAAATGTGAAACAATCCAACTGGCAAAGTTTTGCGCGTTTTCCACAAACAAGAATGGGTGTTGAACAGATATTTGTAGATTATTTCACTCGTGCTGAAGATTATATGACCCTTAAAGAAAGTGGCGCCTCCTACCGAGTAGATGAAGAGCTCGAAACACTCTCCGAAATATTGAGAGGAGAGCGTTTTATTTCTTGTCATTCATATGTGCAAAGCGAAATTAATATGTTGATGAAAGTTGCAGATCGCTTTGGATTCAGAGTAAATACATTCACACATATTCTTGAAGGTTATAAAGTGGCTGACAAAATGAAAGAACACGGTGTTGGTGGGTCAACATTTAGTGATTGGTGGGCCTACAAATACGAAGTAAAAGATGCAATTCCCTATAATGCAGCTATTATGTCTAGAGAAGGTGTTACTGTTGCTATCAACTCTGATGACGCTGAAATGTCGCGGAGATTGAATCAAGAGGCTGCTAAAACGGTCAAATATGGAGGCCTTTCTGAGATTGAAGCTTGGAAAATGGTGACCCTTAATCCGGCTAAACTTCTTCATATCGACGATAAGGTTGGATCTATTGGAGTAGGTAAAGAAGCCGATGTGGTTTTGTGGTCTGATCATCCACTTTCAATTTACGCCTACGCGGAAAAAACACTTATTCAGGGGCAAACCTTCTTTGATTTTGAAAAGGACAAAGAACTTCAAGAGCGCAATCAAAAAGAGCGCATGAGACTCATTAAGGCCATGTTGAATGTCACTAAAAAAGAGGGTGGAGAAACACAGGTCCCTATACAGAATAAGAAGAGACATTTTGAATGTGAAACGATTTAAAGAAAAGAACATGAGATATAAAGCACTATTATTAAGTATTTGCTTAGGTTTAATCACAAGTATAGCTTACCCGCAACAAGTACCAGGCAAACCACAAAACGAAAAAATTACCATAAGTGGAGTCACCATTCACGTAGGAAATGGAACAGTCATTGAAAACGGCTTAGTGACCTTCGAAGACGGAATTATAACATATGTAGGCCAACAAATGGATGCCATTGGAATTTCTGGAATGCTAATTGAAGCAGATGGCAAACACCTCTATCCAGGATTTATTGCGCCTTCAAAATCACTAGGTTTAGTTGAAATCAATGCCGTAAGAGCTACTAACGATCAAGACGAACTCGGAGATTTTTTACCTCATGTCAGAAGTATTATTGCTTACAATGCAGAATCTCAAGTGGTTGAATCAATGCGTCCTAATGGCGTACTTATTGGACAAGTCACACCTCAAGGAGGTCGAATTTCAGGAACTTCAAGTATTGTTCAATACGATGCATGGAATTGGGAAGATGCCGTTGTGAAAGCAGATGATGGGATTCATTTAAGATGGCCTAATGCTTTTAGAAGAGGAAGATGGTGGGCCGGAGAATCTAGAGCATATAGACCGAACAACAATTACGCAAAACAGGTTGCAGAAGTTTTAGATTTTATGAAACAAGCAAAGGCCTATGCTAATGGAAATAACAACACCTCACACCTGCCCTATGAAGCAAGTAGAGGTCTTTTCGATGGCAGCAAAAAGCTCTATGCTTACGCTGACGGGGTTAAGGAGATTACCGATTTAGTTATAGAGCTCAAAAAATTAGATGTAAAGGAATTAGTTCTTGTAGGCGGCACTATGGCAGAGCAAACAACTGATGTATTGAAAGCAAACAATGTGCCTGTCCTAGTAAACACAACTCATCGTATACCAAGTTCTGAAGATCAGGCCTATGATTTTGCTTATCAACTTCCCAAAAAATTACACGATGCTGGGCTTTTAGTAGGTATACAAAATGCTACAATGAGTAATCATCAAGCTAGAAATCTTCCATTTCACGCTGGTCAAGCAGCGGCCAAAGGTTTGGACAAAGAAACGGCTGTACAAATGATCAGCCTCAACACAGCTAAAATCTTAGGTATTGACGACAACTACGGAAGTATTGAAGTAGGTAAAAGTGCAACTCTTTTTATTTCTGAGGGAGATGCTCTTGATATGAGAACTAATATTTTAAGCAATGCCTTTATCGATGGAAGAGCGATTAATTTAAATTCATATCAAAAGGAATTATTCGATCGCTACTCAGAGAAATACGGACAATAATTATGAAGCCAAAGGACAATTTTATTGAGATTTATGCTTTCGATTACAAGTCATAAAAATCCCCTTATCAAGGAAATTGTCCTGCTTCAAGAAAAAAGCAGACACCGAAACAAAAGTCGTAAGTTCATTATAGAAGGATTAAGGGAACTCAAAATTGCCCTATCGGCAAATTACACACTTGAAAAATTACTTTTTTGTCCTGATATCATAGAAACATCCTCCTTAGAAGACCTCAATAAAGAAATTGAAACTGTCACCATTAGCAAATCTATATATGATAAAATCGCATATCGAGGCTCGACAGAAGGGGTTATGGCTATTGCGGTACAAAAAGATCACCAACTAACTTCAGGTATTTCCCTTCCTGATAAGCCCTTAATTGTAATTGCCGAAGGTATCGAAAAGCCAGGAAATCTTGGAGCCTTATTGCGAACAGCAGACGCTACACAAATAGATGCCTTAATACTGGCAAATCCCAAATGTGATTTTTACAACCCGAATTGTATTCGTTCAAGTGTGGGATGTGCATTTAGCTTACCCGTATATGAAACGACTAATGAGGAATGTTTAGCTTTTCTAAAAACGCTTAACATAAATATCTATGCCAGTTCTCTTCAAGATTCAGTACATTATTTAGAACAAGATTACACCTCTTCCTGTGCTATAGTCGTAGGAACAGAATCAACTGGACTGAGCTCATTCTGGAAAGAAAATGCAACCACAAGAATCAAAATACCAATGAGTGGTCAAATAGATTCTTTGAACGTCTCTGTCGCTACCGCAGTTATGCTCTACGAGGTGAAAAGGCAAAGATGTTTGAAATAAGCTTGATTTCACGTATTTTTAAGTATGCATCTGGAGGTTGATATTGAAAAAGAAAACAAANAAATCACACAACAGTATAAAAAACTGTTGCGCACCAGTTATCAGACTTTAAGTGATGAAGATAAAAAGCAAATTCGATTAGCTTTTGATATTGCCCTAGATGCGCATAAAGACCAAAGGAGAAAATCCGGAGAGGCTTATATTTTTCATCCCATTGCTGTAGCTCAACTCGTAGCTCAAGAAATTGGTTTAGNCGGAGTTTCTATTGCAGCGGCCCTTCTTCACGACGTAGTGGAAGACAGCGAGTACACCCTTAATGACATTGAGCGTTTATTCGGTGAAAATGTGGCCAAAATTGTCAACGGACTCACAAAAATATCCAGTCTAAAAAAAGACAAAGAACTCAGCCTTCAAGCCGAGAACTTTCGAAAAATGTTGTTGACCCTTNACGACGATGTTCGCGTAATCATTATCAAAATCGCTGATCGTTATCACAACATGCTCACTTTAGATTCGATGAAGAGAGAGAAACAGGTCAAGATTGCCTCTGAAACGCTGTATATCTATGCGCCTTTAGCACATCGAATCGGATTGTACAATATTAAAACCGCTCTAGAAGATCTCAGTTTGAAGTACACAGAACCTTTGGTCTACCAGGATATCAAGGCGAAAATAGAAAGCACACAAAAAGACCAAGGAAGTTATATCAGAAGTTTCACCAATAAAGTGAAATCAGCCCTAGGAAAGCAAGAAATCGAATTCGAAATCAAAGGAAGAACAAAGTCTATCTTTTCGATTCGTAAAAAGATGTTGGCACAAAATGTCAACTTCGAGGAGATTTACGACAAATTCGCCATTCGAATCATTTACAAGAGTGACACTGAGCAAGAAAAGTTTTTGGCCTGGAAAATTTATTCTATTATTACNGATCACTTTACACCAAATCCCGTGCGGCTTCGAGATTGGATTACCCAGCCTAAGAGTACAGGGTACGAAGCCTTGCACGTTACTGTCATGGGACCACACAAAAGATGGATTGAGGTTCAAATACGTTCAGAACGAATGCATGAAATAGCCGAAAAAGGTTACGCAGCTCATTATAAATACAAACACGGAGAACAAAAAGACATTGGAATTGAACATTGGCTAAATCGCTTACAAGAGGCACTAGAAAACTCAAATGGAAATGCCGTAGATTTTGTTGAAGAATTCAAATTAAACTTATACTCTAAAGAAATCTTCGTTTTTACGCCCAATGGAGAGTTGATATCCTTGCCTAAGAGTGCAACTCCCTTAGATTTCGCATTTCATATTCACACCGAGATTGGCCTAAAAACAAGAGGAGCACGCGTGAATCAAAAACTCGTGCCTTTAAGCACTAAATTGAATTCTGGAGATACTGTTGAAATCATCACCTCTGAAGGAGTTAAACCCAATTCTTCATGGCTGAATTATTGTGTGACCGCAAGAGCAACAGCTAGAATTAAAAGTAGTCTCAATGCAGAAAAAAAGAGAATTGGAGAAGACGGCAAAGAAATTCTAAGAAGAAAATTGAGGTCTCAAAAAATTAAGTTCAATGAAGACACTATTAATCGACTAGTTTCTTTCTTCAAACTCAAAACCTCTCTTGACCTATTTTATCGAATTGGAATTGGAACCATAGACAATCAAATGATTAAGTCGTTTTCAAACAGTTATCACAATACCCTTTTCAATTTTTTTACCTCCAAGATAAAAAGGCCTTCTAAGGTTAAAAACAACAGTAATAGCGAAGAAGTTTCAAAGAATTATGATCTTCTGGTTTTTGGTAGTGATGAAGATAAACTAGATTACAGCTTTGCAGAATGTTGTAAACCTATTCCTGGAGACCATGTATTTGGATTTATCACCATCAATGACGGCATTCGCGTTCACAAAATGGATTGCCCAAACGCTCTTTCTCTTCAATCAAAATTTTCATATCGCATTATTAAAGCGAAATGGATTGATTCGACACAAGAAGATTTTGAAGCAGAAATCATTTTAACAGGAATTGATCACTTAGGATTGATCAACGATTTAACGGGTATTATTTCTGAAAATCTTCATGTCAACATCAAGAGTATGAATTTCACATCTGAAAGCGGTGTGTTTGAGGGTAGCATTAAGGTTTTAGTAAAAAGTAATGTCATTTTATCCACCCTAATCTCTAAACTTCAAAAGGTTGAAGGCATTGACAAAATTAACAGAAAGTAAAACATCTATGCACGACTTTTACACTGGTGCATTCATAACTGCGCCTATAGAATAATAGACTTAGTTTGTATGTTTATCTTATAAATTAGTTGCTATGAATACATCAATTGAAATTACTCTTATGCCCTTAAACGACGATTACGAATCGATAATAAAAAAATTTATAATGTCCATAAGAGAAAGTCGTTTTCAAATACTTGAAAATCCACTATCCACTCAAATATATGGTGCCTATGAACCAATGATGGAAATGCTTGTAGAGAAGATAAATAGTGTTTTTTCAGATTGTGACGGCATAGTGGTGAATTTAAAAATTGTAAAAGGAAATAGATTTGATTACAAGCCTGACTTTTAAGTAATGTGTTAATATCGCATAAAAACAGGGCGTGATATGTTTTAGTTTTATGACTAAATTTGCTTCTTTATGAGTTTTTCAGTTTAAATCGACCTCAAAAGGGTTAGCATACAACCATGAACACCACCGATAACAACCAAGATACCGTTAAGCGAGTTTTCACCAAATACCTTGAGGACAATGGACACCGTAAAACTCCCGAGCGCTACGCAATTCTTCATGAGATATACGCAAGTTCTAATCATTTTGATATTGAGTCGCTGTATACTAAAATGAAAGAAAAAAATTATCGTGTTTCTAGGGCTACCCTTTACAATACTATCGAATTACTACTCGATTGCAAACTCGTTCGGAAACACTTATTCGGAGGAGCACAAGCTCAGTATGAAAAATCATATTTCGATAAACAACACGACCACGTTATTTTAACAGACACTGGTGAAGTTATTGAATTTTGTGATCCACGTATCGAATCGATTAAAAAAACAATAGAAGAAGTATTTAATATCAACATCAACAACCATTCACTCTATTTCTACGGTGAACGAAAAGAAAAATAAAATGATAGACTTGCTTTTGGGACTCCAATGGGGAGATGAAGGAAAAGGAAAAATAGTTGACGTTTTAACGTCCGAATATGATATAGTAGCAAGATTTCAAGGTGGTCCAAACGCTGGTCATACCTTAGAGTTTGATAATAAAAAACATGTACTTCACACTATTCCTTCTGGAATATTTCATGAGAATTCCATGAATATTGTAGGAAACGGTGTGGTGATAGACCCTGTAATCTTTAAAGCGGAGTTAGACAAATTAATACCTCATGATTCTTCAATAATAACAAAACTCAAAATTTCGCGTAAAGCACATCTCATTTTACCCACCCATTCACTGTTGGATAAAGCATCTGAATTGCAAAAAGGGAAATCAAAAATAGGCTCAACATTGAAAGGAATAGGTCCTACTTATATGGATAAAACGGGTCGAAATGGTCTGAGAATTGGTGATTTAGAATTTGATACCTGGAAAGATAAATTTCACGCTCTCAGTCAAAAACACCTTGAATTAATCAGTAATTATCAAGTAAACCTTGATTTTGACATTGAAAAGTTAAACGCCACCTTCTTTGAAGCTGTAGAATTCATGAGAAGAATAGAGTTTATCGATAGTGAAAATTACCTCCATCAAGCTATTGATCAAAATAAGAAGATTTTAGCAGAAGGAGCCCAAGGCTCTTTATTAGATATTGACTTTGGAACTTATCCCTTCGTGACCTCTTCAAATACAACGGCAGCAGGCGCTTGCACAGGATTGGGAATTGCACCCAATCAAATTAACAATGTCATAGGTATTTTTAAAGCCTACACTACAAGAGTGGGAAGCGGTCCCTTTCCAACTGAATTATTCGATAAAGACGGAGAAACTTTGGCAAGAGTTGGTAACGAATTTGGGGCAACTACAGGCAGACCAAGAAGATGTGGTTGGTTAGATCTAGTCGCTTTAAAATACGTGATCCGAATCAATGGAGTTACGGAACTCAATATGATGAAAGCGGATGTTTTAAGTGGTTTAGAGAAATTAAAAGTATGTACACATTACAATTATAAAGGAGAAGCCATTGAACATCTTCCATTTGATATCGATGAGAAGTACGTCCAGCCTATTTACAAGGAGATTAGAGGTTGGAGTCAAGACATTACTGCTATTTCAGATCCTTCGGAATTTCCAGAAGAACTTAACGAATACATCGCATTTATTGAGCAGGAGCTAAAAACTCCTATCAAAATCGTATCTGTTGGTCCCGACAGAACTCAAACGATCTTTAGAAATGCTATTGGCTAATAAACATTTCAAATATAGATGGCTGGTATGTCTTTACCTCATTGGATTAAGTACGAATATTCTTGGGCAGAACCAAAAAATCGATATTCTCTACGGAGGAAACTTTAAAAAGGATGAAGCTCAATATCCCGGAGCAAGTATCTTCACAAAGGACGCAAATGGTCAAGTGCAATTCAGGCATCAAGGTGCAGACATGTGGTGCGATCAAGCCTTTCTTTACGCGGACGAGAATCGAATTTACGCAGAAGGTAATATTTACCTAGAACAAGGTGACACCTTAAAATTATGGAGTAATTCCATTTCTTATAATGGGAATTCACGTCTTCTCAAATCGATGGGGAATGTACGTATGTTAAAAGACACTACTTCTCTTCAATCAGATACCTTATATTTTAATAGAGAAGACCAAATGGCCTATTACAATACCGGAGGAAAGATTATAGATAGTAAAAATGTACTAACCAGTAAATTCGGAACCTATTTTATTGATGAAAAAAAGTACCAATTTGATCAAAAGGTACATATCGATAATCCAGAGTACACTCTTGATAGTGACAAACTCACCTACTATACAGACACGAAATACGCCTATCTCAACGGTCCATCGACCATCGTGGGAGAAGACTATCAATTTTACTGCGAAAAAGGGTTTTATAATACAGAATTGCAAAAAGGATACGGAAATAAGAATACTGAAATACATTACAGTGACCGTATAATCAATGGAGATTCGGTTTATTTTGAGAATGCAACGTCGTTTGCATCTGCCACTAATAATATTAGAGTTTTAGATACCATTAATCAATCTGTAATTCGATCGAATTATGCCGAAGTTTGGAAAGCTATTGATTCTGTTTTCGCAACCAAAAGAGCGGTAGCTATTAATGTACTTCAAAACGACTCTCTATACATTCATGGTGATACACTGTTTGTGACAGGCACAAAAGAAAATCGCATTTTAAAATCCTACAGAAATAGTCGTTTTTTCAAAACGGGAATGAGCGGCATCTGCGACACTATTAAGTATATTCAAACAGAAGACATAACTGAACTCATTGGTGAACCTGTAGTTTGGAATGGAGAAAGCCAACTAACTGGAGATAAAATGTGGATTCTTTCTGATCCAGAAACCCAAAAACTAGACTCCCTCATAGTAGAATCTAATGCTTTTGTGGTATCGAAAGACACCATAAATAATCTCGGATTCAACCAAGCAAAAGGTTTAGATTTAGGAGGCAAATTCATTGATAACGCCCTAAATCAAATTAAGCTACACAAAAACACTGAATTGATTTACTACATGTACGACGAGAATCAAGAATTATTCGGAGTAAACAAAACAATTTGTAGTGAAATTGAGCTTCAGCTCGAAAATGGTGATATCACAGACATCATATTCAGGGTAAATACTGATGGCACAATCTATCCAATAGAACAATTTCCTGAGGAAATGAAAAAGCTTGAAGGATTTATTTGGCGAGAAGAGGAAAGAATTTACAGTTTGGATGATTTAATTATTGATTCCGCGAACTAAATGCTAGAGGTCTTTAAAAAATATCAAGCACAGACCACTGAAAATCCTTTAGGCCTTGTAATTAAAAAGGCAAAGGGTTGTTACATTTACGACAATAAAGGAAACAAGTATTTGGATTTTGTAGCCGGGGTCTCAGCGAACGTTCTCGGCCATTCAAACAGAAAAATTATTCGTGCAATTAAGTCACAAGCAAGATCCTATTTACACGTTATGGTCTATGGAGAGTTCGCACTCAGTCCTGCTGTTGAATACTGTAAAAAGCTTTCAGAAGTGCTTCCTGAACCTTTGAACAGCACTTATCTTGTAAATTCTGGCACAGAAGCTATCGAAGCAGCTATTAAGTTAGCGAGGGCATATACCGGGAGAACCAAGATTATCGCAGCCCAAGACGCCTATCACGGTAATACTATGGGAAGTCTTAGTTTGATGAGTTTTAAGGAGCGAATGACCCCTTTTGAGCCTCTAATTCCAGACATCTCACATATACGATTTAACAACGAAGAAGACATCTCGACTATAGACGACAAAACAGCTGCAGTGGTATTTGAAACCATTCAAGGCGGTGCAGGTTTTATTTGTCCAAACCCTGATTATCTAAAAAAAATCGCTACTAGATGCAAACAAACCAATACCCTGCTGATATTAGATGAAATTCAACCAGGTTTTGGTAGAACTGGAAAATGGTTCGCATTCGAGCATTACAATATAAAACCGGACATTTTAGTTATTGGTAAAGCAATGGCTGGTGGACTCCCTTCTGGAGCCCTTACAAGCAGTCAGGAGGTTATGAAAACTTTTAGTCAAAAAATTCCTTTAGGACATATAACAACTTTTGGTGGTAATCCTCTTATTGCAAATGCAGCTTTGGCCACTTTAAATGAAATAACCCGAAAAAAACTCCCTGCTAAGGTCAAGGACAAGGAACAGCTTTTTCGGACTGAATTAAAACATCCATTAATTGAAGAAATAAGAGGAAAGGGCTTAATGTTGGCCCTTATTATGCAAAACAATTCAGTCGCTAATGATTTGGTTATCAAGGCGAAAGAACAAAAATTAATACTGTTTTGGCTTTTATTTGAAAAACGAGCTGTAAGAATAACCCCTCCCCTAACTGTGTCCGAAAAAGAAATTAAAAAAGGATGTCAAATCATCATCTCCATTTTAGATGAGCTACAAGCAAATGTTGACTAAAATGTTAATAACATAAGAGGGTTCGAAAATATATCAGATATGACATAGTTTAAATTTAAACCTAACAATAGAGAAGGAATAAATTTTACTTAATGCATTCTGAGTCAAATAAATCACCTCAAAATACGATTCATAAATTCGAATCCATGCTCAAAACGGATGACGTTTATTTTTTTGACGCGGAGGATTTTGAAGACATTGTTCACCACTATTTAAATAATGGCAAAATTTTACTCTCCAAAAAAGCTGTTAAGTTAGGCCTCGAACAACACCCTCATTCTATAGAACTTAAACTGCTCCAAGTTGAGTTACACGTTTTTGAGGATGAATTTGAAAAGGCACTCCAATTATTAGAGGAATTAGAATCATTAGAACCTTTGAACGAGGATTTATATATTCAAAAAGCAAATATTTGTTCCAAACAGGATCAACACGAAGAGGCTGTTAAACTCTTAGAAAAAGCACTCCAAATAGACGATAATAATTTCGACATACATGCACTAATTGGAATGGAGTATTTATTCATTGACGATTACTATCACGCAAAAATTCACTTTTTAAAATGTGTCGAAATCGATCCGACTGATTACGGTTCCCTATACAACTTGGTATACTGTTTTGAATTTTTAAACGACCAAAAAGGAGCGATTCGATTTTTAAATGAATTTGTGGAACAAAATCCTTATTGTGAAGTTGCCTGGCATCAGCTGGGTAAAATGTACCTAGACACCTCTATGCTCAAAGAAGCCCTAGTGGCCTTTGATTTTGCAATTATTTCTGACGATCGATTCGTGGGTGCTTATTTTGAAAAAGGCAGAGTGCTTGAAAAACTACACAAGTACAATGAGGCCATAATTTGCTACGAAACCACACTCGAAATTGATCAACCCACAGCATTCGCTTACTTGCGTATGGGACAATGTCACCAAAAACTGAACAACCTTGTTTTAGCAAAACAATATTATTACAAAACCATTCACGAAGATCCGTTGCTAGACAAAGGGTGGATCGCCTTAACACAATTATATTTTGAACAAAAAAATCTTGTCAAGGCCGAAGAATATATCCATAAGGCTCTAAACATTGATAATAACAATCCTGAGTATTGGAAGAATGCCGCAGTAATTTATATCGAAAACAAAGATTGGCATCAGGCCGATTTCGCATTTAGAAGGTGTATAGATTTAGGAGACTTGAACAAGGAAAATTGGTTCAATTGGATATTAGTCCTATTACATTTAAAAGATTATTACGAACTTATAAGCGTACTTGAGAGGGCCATTGATTTATACCCTAACGAAGTAGATTTTACCTATTTACAGGCTGGAGTACTAAGTAAGACAGGGCATATGACTAAATCAAAACATACATTTGAGAAGGCTTGGAATACTGACCCCCAGAAGAAATCAATCGTATTAGAGTATTTTCCCGAAATTTTAAATAACGCTTGGGCACAACCCTATTTCATTCCATTCGATAATAGCCATCAATAGTTATAGTATCTTTACCTCATTGAATTGAGGTTATGAAAATTGACAAAAAACTAATCTTTACCTATTTAAAAGGACTTTTAATGGGAGCAGCAGACGTTGTACCCGGGGTCTCTGGCGGCACAATTGCTCTTATCACTGGCATCTATGAAACCTTGATCAATTCGATTAATTCCTTTTCATTTGGATTAATCCAAGTGTGGAAGTCCTCTGGAACAATAGCTGTTTTTAAAAAAGTAAATGGACCTTTTTTGGTAGCCCTTATAGCTGGAGTTCTAACGAGCATCTTTAGCATTTCAAAAGTTCTTAGTTACTTGTTGAGTGAACAAGCTGTTAGCACTTGGTCTTTCTTTTTTGGATTAGTTATCGCCTCAACTTCGGTAGTTTCAAAAGAAATTAAAAAATGGGATTGGAGTACAATTTCACTACTTCTTATAGGAGTAATTTTGGCTTATTTCATTACTCAATTTACTCCTGCTGAGGAAAGCAACTCTCTTATGTATCTGTTTTTTTCAGGGGCGATAGCAATCTGCGCGATGATTCTTCCAGGTATATCAGGCTCGTTTATTTTGATTATTCTAGGCAGTTACGAAAGTGTCTTAAATGCTGTTGATCAGCGAGATTTTGAGGTTATCCTAGTAGTTGCCTTCGGATGTATTTTTGGAATTTTGAGCTTTGCTCGAATTTTAAAATTTTTATTCCGAAAATTTAGAGCTCAAACAATGGCTATAATGTTAGGGTTTATTATTGGTTCTTTAGTGAAGATTTGGCCTTGGAAAGATTTAAATCAACAAAACATTTACAACTTTGAGCAAATGCAAGACTTAGAATATGCAATCGGTTTTTGCCTTGTTGGTTTTTTAGCTGTGATTTTGGTTGAACGAATCGGAAGATCTACCATGAACAAAGTTTAAAGGGGATGCAACAAAGAGCAGAAGACAATTTTTTAACCGTATTCATTCATGGAATGATTATGGGCATTGCAAATAAAATCCCAGGAGTATCAGGAGGCTTAGTGGCCTTCGTTCTTGGATTTTACGAAAAATTTATTCTCTCATTGAGCCGCTTAAACATCAAGAGTTTTAGCCTACTTTTTAGAGGTCGATTTCGAAGTTTTTTTAACTATGTTCAACTTCATTTTTTGTTTTTTTTGTTCCTAGGTGTATTGGTAAGTTATTTTAGTCTGGCTAAAATTTTAGACTACCTCTTAAACTTTTATGAATTGCATGTATGGAGTTTATTCTTTGGTCTTGTTTTAGGGTCTATTTATCACATCTCAAAACAAATTAAGTATCCTAACATCAACGCCTTTTTACTATTGCTCTTGGGGTTATGCATAGGTTATGTGCTTGTCAACCTTACTCAAGCAAGTCAAAATGACAATCTATGGTATATATTCCTTTGTGGGATTGTAAGTGTTTCAGGAATGACTCTTCCAGGCCTATCTGGATCTTTTCTGCTTATCCTCATGGGTAATTATGTGTTATTATTAGTAGACTCAGTGAATATACTATTTGAGGCTCTTAAAATTGTATTACAAGGAGACATAAACATCCTATGGACAGATGACAAAATTAGATCTACAAACACTGTTCTATTGGTTTTTTTGATGGGTAGTGTTACAGGTTTGGTAGCCTTTTCACATATGATAAAGTTCATTTACAAGCGATATCAAAATCAAACGGAACTGCTGATACTTGGATTTATTATTGGATCACTCCAGATGCTTTGGCCTTGGAAAATTGAAATTTTCCAATTAAAAGAGAACCGTTTTGCCATGGATTCTGACCAACATCTCATTGTTTCGAATTACCTAGATTACTTACCAAATTTAAATCTCAGTGAGAATTGGACAGCTATCTTCACTATTTTCCTAGGAATTTCAATCGTTTTAATTTTAGAGAAAAATGCAGGCATTAAAAGAAAAATCAGTTTACGGATTAATCGGAAGAAATATTGAATATTCGTTTTCAAGAAATTATTTCAATCAGCGATTTAAAAAAGAGGGACTTTCTGGCCATCAATATGTAAACTTTGATATCAATGAAGTCTCTTCCTGCTCAAAAGTATTTGATACTACTTATTTAAAAGGCTGTAATGTAACTGTTCCTTACAAACAACGAATAATACCTTTTTTAGATGAATTAGATGAAGGAGCACAGAAAATCGGAGCCGTTAATTGTATTGATTTCAAGAATGGCAGAAAAATAGGTTACAACACAGATGTATACGGGTTTCAAAAAAGTCTAGAAAAACAGCTGTTTAAAAACGACCATAGGGCACTAATTCTAGGTACTGGAGGAGCTTCACTTGCAGTAGGATATTGCTTAGATAAATTAGGAATCGAATACAAAAAAGTCTCTCGAACATCCAAAACCGGGGTAATCACTTATGAAAACTTAAGCGAAGAGGATATCAAAGACACTCAAATTATAATCAACTGCACACCATTAGGAACAAGTCCTAATATTAGTTTAAAACCGCCTATTCCATACCACGCCATTTCTAATAAGCACTATTTGTATGATTTAGTTTATAACCCAGAACTTAGTTCCTTCTTAAAAGAAGGAAAAACTAAAGGAGGTCGATTTAAAAATGGCTATGAAATGCTGATTTTACAGGCTGAAAGGTCATGGGAGATATGGAATAACAACAGATAAATAACTTTGATTATTTTTGTTTCCAAAGTATTACAACACCAGACCTGAACCTATTACTGATGAATACATCTGAAACCCAATCAACGGCTGAATCACAAGAATTACTTCCAGAAAACGTCCAAGAAAACGATAGTAAAGACACCACAACTCAAGCAGAGGAGCTGCAAGAAGTCGATTACAACACATTAAGCCTTGAAGCTCTAGTCGAAAAGCTACAATATCTTATCGAAAATTATGAAATTCAGAAGATAACTAAACACGTTAGAGACATTAAGGATGCATTTGACTTTGAATTGAGAAAAGAGCGAAAAATTGCGCTAGAACAATTTATTTCTGAGGGACAGGATGAAACAAACTTTAGATTCGAATCACCGTTATCAAAAGAATTTGAAAAGCTTCACAAAAAATATAGAAATGAGAAAAGGATATATAATCGTCAGTTTGAAAAACAATTAGAAGAAAATTTAATTGTTAAAAAAGAAATCATAAATCAAATTAAGGCTTTAATTGATGCAGACGAAAACCTAAACTCTACATTCAAAAACTTTAAAGAACTTCAAGAGCAATGGAAATCTACAGGACCTGTTCCAAAAAACATGAATGATGACCTTTGGAAAACCTATCATCATCACGTCGAACGTTTTTATGATTTTGTTTATTTGAATAAGGAACTGAGAGATAAAGACTTTAAACAAAATTATCAAGAGAAACTCAAAATTGTAGAGAAAGCAGAGCAGTTGAGTGAAGAAGTCGATTTTAGACGCGCTTATTCAGAATTGCAAATTCTGCACAAAATTTGGAAGGAAGACTTAGGACCAGTAGCCAAAGAACAAAGAGAAGAAATCTGGGGGCGATTTAGTGCAGCCACCAAGGTAATGCACAATAAAAAACAAGAGTTTCAAAAGGTTCTTGATTTAGAATTCGAAGAAAATTTAACTCAAAAAAATAAAATCTTAGACCAGATTACTCATTTGGTGAGTAATCTGGCCAATAATCACAATAAGGTTCAGAATCAAATAAAAGAGTTTGAACAATTGCGAGATCAGTTTTATAAAATAGGTAGAGTACCAAATAAAAGTCAGAAAGAAATTATAAATCGACTAAAAAGTTTAACTAAAGATTTCAATTCCAAAAAGAATCAATTCTATAAAATTCAAAAAAAGAATCAACAAGAAAATTTAAAACTAAAAAAAGAACTTGTAGAAAAGGCAAATGCCTTAAAAGACAGTGATGATTTTAAAACTGTTACTCCAGAAATGATCAAGATTCAGAATGATTGGAAAAAAATAGGTCATATACCAAGAAATAAATCCGAAACTTTATGGCAAGAATTCAAAACAGCTTGTAATCATTACTTTGATCGAATCAACAAAGAAAAAAATCAAGTTCAAAGAGAGGAAGACAAAAACTTCAAAGCGAAAAAGAACATACTAGAAGAGTTAAAGAAATTTGCGCCAGGTAAAGAAGAAAAAGAGAATTTAAAGTTTGTTAATTCATTAATAATGAAGTGGGATTCTATTGGTTTTGTCCCTCGTCAAAAAATGAAGCAGCTTTCAAACTATCAACAGTTGATTGAGAAATGTTATGCAAAAATGGGACTGACCTCTGAACAGGCAGAATTCCTGTCTTTTGATCAGAAATTTGAATTGTTAACCCAGCATGAAGATGTAAACAGTATTCAAAAAGAACGAATGCGTATAAGAGAGAAAGTCAATGAACTCAAAGATCAAACTCGTCAATTGGAAAATAATTTGCAGTTTTTCGCTAACGCAAAAGATGATAATCCACTTGTAGTAAATGTTTTAAATGATATAAAAAATCATAATGAAGTTATCCAAGGATGGAATGAAAAATCTAAACAACTCAACATATTGATTAATAAAATATCTAAAGCGCAAGAAGATCAACAACCACCTGAAGATTCAAGTGACGCTTAATTATTTAGCGATATTTACAGACCTCGTTTCTCTAATAACCGTAACCTTAACTTGACCAGGGTAAGTCATATCTGTTTGGATTTTTTGTGAAATTTCAAATGAAATCTGGTTAGCTTTATCGTCACTTACTTCATCACTAGATACAATTACTCTTAATTCTCTACCTGCTTGAATAGCATATGCCTTATCAACACCTTTAAATCCTAACGCGATATCTTCCATTTCCTTGAGGCGCTGAATATAAGAATCCACAACCTGTCTTCTTGCTCCTGGTCTAGCTCCACTAATTGCATCACAAACTTGAACAATTGGTGAAATAAGGGAGGTCATCTCAATTTCGTCATGATGCGCTCCAATAGCATTACAGACTTCTTTATTCTCCTTGTATTTTTGAGCCCATTGCATACCTAATATAGCGTGAGGCGTCTCAATTTCAATCTCTGCCATAGGAACCTTTCCTATATCGTGCAATAAACCTGCTCGCTTAGCCAACTTGGAATTCAAACCAAGTTCTGCAGCCATTATACCGCAGAGCTTAGCTACCTCTCTAGAGTGCTGAAGCAAATTTTGACCATAAGATGATCGATATTTCATTCTACCTACGGCCTTGATGAGTTCAGGGTGTAAACCGTGTATACCCAAGTCGATTATTGTTCTTTTCCCAACCTGAATAATTTCTTCATCAATTTGCTTTTGAGTCTTTTTTACAACTTCTTCTATTCTGGCAGGATGAATTCTACCATCCGTAACCAATCGATGCAAACTCAATCTTGCAACTTCTCTTCTCACCGCATCAAATGAAGATAGAATAATCGCTTCAGGAGTATCATCAACAATTATTTCTACTCCTGTTGCAGATTCAATAGTTCTAATATTGCGTCCTTCTCGGCCAATAATACGTCCTTTAACATCATCAGATTCCAAATTAAAGACAGAAACACAATTTTCAATAGCCTCTTCGGTTCCGATCCGTTGAATTGTATTGATTATAATTTTTTTCGCCTCTTGTTGAGCTGTTAATTTAGCCTCTTCTAAAGCGTTTTGCGCAAATGAGAGCGCATCCGCCTTAGCCTTCTCTTTTAGGGATTCTACCAACTGTGATTTGGCCTCCTCAGCAGATAGACCTGAAATTACCTCGAGCTGTTGCACATGACTTTCGTGAAGTTTTTCAATTTCTTGCGTCTTTTTGTCTACTAATTTATTTTTATGACTTAATGACTCAATTTGGTTTTCTAATTGTGAGTTAAGATTTTTATTGGACTTCAAAAGTGAATTGACTTCATTTTCTTTATCTCTTGTCCGCTTTTCAACCTCTCCTATTTTCTTTTCTTTAGACAAAATAAATTTTTCGTGTTCAGATTTCAATTCCAGAAATTTTTCTTTAGCCTGAAATATTTTGTCCTTCTTGATTTGTTCTCCATCTTTTTTGGCGCTGTTCAAAATTCTTTGAGCCTCATGTTTGGCTTGACTTATCAATCCGTTACCTTTATTTTTACCCGCAATTTGTGCAATCAGAAAACCCACTCCGAGGCCTACAACTGCTGCGATAATAAGTAGTGTATTTGCTTCCATATTATATAATTAAAACCCACATTGGAGGGGTTTTGTACAAACTCCATTTTATCAGGTTTAGGGCTAACCAACTGCTTAAAAATCTCAATCTAGTTGAGCTTGTTCGCACAATCGAAACTCACCCTTTTTAATTGAACTTTCGTTGAGTTTGTCAAACTATGACCAATGTGGGAAATTTTAAGAAAGAGTCGTCAATTCTATTGTAACTCCTTCTCTACTATTGTTGTCATCAACTTTAATTTCTCGAGACTATCATCGTATTGTCTCGAATCAAATTTCGAATCTTCTAATCGTGTCGCAAATTGGAGCAAACTCATAGCTAGAACATCTTGCTTATCAGATACAGCATAATTTTGTTCAAGGCTTTTTATCACCTCTTGCGCCTTACGCGCTGCTCTCTGTATAACTTCTTCACGATCAGCATCTACTGTCAGAGGGTAAACCCTTCCAGCAACATTCAATTTTATTTTAATTTTTTCAGTCATTAACCTAAGCATCCATGTGATCAATACACCACTCTAACTCAATTAGCATTTGATCAATTCTATTGATTACAGGGCTGCTCGAATTTATATTTCCCTTGTTCAATTTGCTTTGTTCGAGGTCTTCTTTCAATTCACGCAATTCATTCTTTAAATTCGCATTGTCATTAGTGAGTCTCTTATTGTCTAATATCAGCCTGTTGTTCGTATCTTTTAATTGTTTAAGATGTTCAGTAAGCGATATTAACTTAGACTCTAAATACGTGATTGATTCAAAAAGCTCTTTCAAAACATATCAAAAATACGAAAACTCTGTTTAAAAACACTTTAACCTAAAACCGCTTTCAATTGAACCTTAAAACTTACAATAGCATTTATTTTTTTCTATGGTTATACACACTACAGTTAACATGTGTATTTGCTCAACACAATGAAAATAGTTTTCAACTCCATAATCCTATAAATAAAGAATTACTTCTAGCAGGAACCTTTGGTGAACTTCGTTCAAACCATTTTCATACTGGAGTAGATATTAAAACAAATGGAATAGAAGGGCTGTCCGTTTATGCAGCAGATAACGGTTTTGTCAGTAGAATTAAAATCTCTACTGGAGGCTATGGTAAAGCACTTTACATAGAGCACCCTAATGGTCTCACTACTGTATATGCGCATCTAAGCCGTTATAGTGACAAGATTGAAGAACTCATTCGAAAACATCAATACAAAGTAAAAAAATACGAGGTTGAATTATTCCCCAAACGAGATGAAATGCAAATAGAACAAAACGAGGTAATCGCCTATTCTGGAAATACGGGAGGATCTTACGCGCCACATTTACATTTTGAGATAAGAAAGACAGCAGGGCAAATTCCAGTGAATCCTTTAAAATATGGAATTCATGTTCAAGATAAAACACCTCCCAGTGTTCGAAGTTTATACGCCTATCCTGTTAAAAGCTATAGCATAATTAACAAAAGCCAAGTACCTGTTAAAATACCGATCAAAAGAACTGACAATAACCATTTTAGTACAGATAGTATTTTGGTTTCTAATAGTCTTGGACTAGGTCTGAATAGCTTCGACCGCCAAGATTTAACCTACAATAAAAATGGTCTTCATCAAATCAAGGTGTGGCACAAGGAGAGACTTATTCAACATTATTTATTCGAATCTTTTACGTTTTCAGAAACTAAAAAAATCAACGAACTCATCGACTATGATCGTTTAATTAATACTAGAGAACGCGTTTTAAAACTATTCACCTCAAAGGAGTTTACAGGCTCTAGTATAATTAAAAAACAAAACAATAACGGGAACATAGAAATCAAAAATGGTGAAAAAGGGATTATTAAAATTGAACTTATTGATTTTAATAAAAATAAAACTACAATTCGAATTCCATATAAAGGAATGATACAAGAAGTCAGTATTCCAAAACCTAAAATAGAATTAACACCCTACTTTGTAGATTATCAAAAGGCATTCAATTGGAAAAAAAATGATTTTGAAGTTCGTTTTAAGCCAAATAGTTTTGTAAAAGATACCTATCTAAACTTAAATTTAAAGGAGGATGTCATTGAAATAGATCGAGAAAGTAGGTATTTAAAACAGCGATTTAAAATCTTGAAGTATGGCGATGAAAAGGATAGCTTAAGAGGAAAAAAGTACTTTTTTAGAAAGGCTAAAAACAATAGAGAATATCCAGTAATGACAAGAGAAGTGAATGGTGCTATTGTAGCTGAGAGCTCAATCTTAGGCGTATACGGTATAAGTGTTGATACCATTAAACCCAAGCTCAGAACTGTTAATTTTAAGAAAGATCAATCCATCCGAAATTACAAACTTCTCAAACTAAAAACCTCAGACAGTCAAACGGGAATTAAATCTTACAACGCCTACTTCAATGGTAATTGGATTTTAATGTCCTACGAACCTAAAACAAGTACATTAACAATTGACACCGACGAATTGAATTTTATAGAACCTCAGCAAGAACTGAAGGTCATTGTTGAAGATTTTAAAAAAAACAAACAAGAACTGATTCTAAATATCAAAAAATAAGCTCGTAAATCGTTATAATTCAATTACTTTTGAAAAAAATTGTCAATGAAACGATTGCTTTTAATTTTCATAGCTCTTTGGTGCATTCCTTTTGCTGTATTCGCTCAAAAAGACATATTTCTCAGCCCTAAATTCAATGAGCTCACTAAAAAGCATAAAGTATTGGCGATCATGCCATTTAAATCAGTTCTTGATTTACACACCACACAAAAAGCTGACAGCGAAGAAATTGAAGGAAAGGCTGTACAAACGGGTTTGGAGAATTATTTTAACCAGCGAAAAAAAAGAAAAAAGTTTACTGTTGAATTTCAAGAAATTAAAACCACAAATCAAATTCTAGAAGAACAAAAAATCAATTACGAAGACATTGGCCTCTATTCTTCTAAAGACCTCGCTAGAATTTTAGGAGTAGATGGAATTATCTCTGGATCTATACAGTTAAACGTGTTGCTTTCACAAGGAATAGAAAAAGATTCAGGTCTTGGAGATTTTCTTTTCTTTGATTCAGATTTTGGCCGAATCGCTGTAAAAATAAGTGATGGTATGACAGGAAAATTATTGTGGAAATACGACAAAGCAATTACCCGAAAAGGAGGCAAAAACACCATTGAATTCATAGACAGCATGATGAAAAAAGCTTCTCGAAATTTTCCCTACGACAGAAATTGAGCCTTTATTCGTTGCAAAACTCACTCAACACCTCCACCACATAGTCTATATCTTCTTCGGAATTAAAAATCGAAAAAGAAAAGCGCAATGAAGGATATTGCATTTGTTCTGTGGTTAGTACAGCTGATAAAACATGTGACCCTTTTTGACTGCCTGACTGACAAGCACTTCCTTGAGAACAGGCAATACCCTTTAAATCCATATGAAATAAGAGCATTATCGCTTTAGATTGAGTCAATGGCAATCTGCAGTTAACCAGTGTATAAGTACTACTTTCTGTATCGGCAGAAAGACCATTAAAAGCAACTCCCTTAATTTTTGAAGTCAAACCAGCAATGAATCTCTTTTTCAGTGTTAAAACGTATTGTTTTTCATTTTCAAGATGAGCATTTGAAATTTCAAAGGCTTTTGCCATACCCACAATATTATGTGTCATTTCAGTTCCAGCGCGTATACCTTTTTCTTGACCTCCACCAATAATCTGAGGGCATAGCTTACAATTCTTGTTCATGTAGGCAAAACCAACTCCTTTTGGTCCATGGAATTTATGGGCAGCTGCATTGAGAAAATCAATTTTGACTTTAGAAACATCCCATTTGTAATGACCAACTGATTGCACAGTGTCAGAATGAAATAATGCTTGATATTTAGCACACAAATCCCCTACCCTTTGAACATCCAGAAAATTTCCAATTTCATTGTTTACATGCATTAAGGTCACCAGTTGTTTCTTAGAAGATCCTTCATCTAACAAAGTTTCAAGATGTTCATAATCAATAGACCCATCTGAAAGAATACGAACAAAACAAACCTCGATTCCTTGGGATTTCATTTTTAGAACAGTGTCCAAAACAGCGTGATGTTCAATTTCAGAACTAATAATACGCTTAACCCCCAAAGATTCACAAGAAGACTTAATAATTAAATTGTCTGCCTCTGTACCCCCAGAAGTAAAAATAATTTCGTTAGGGCTTGCACCAATAAGACTTGCTATCTGTTTTCGCGCTAACTCGATATGAGATCTTGCTTTTCTACCAAAACTATGCGTTGATGAAGGGTTTCCAAAATCACTATCTAAAACAGTCATCATTTCTGAAATGACTTCTTTTCTTAATGGAGTGGTCGCCGCATTATCGAGATAAACGGTTTTCATAAATTCACAATTAACAGTGCCTTGCTAAGCTAAGTATTTAAAGTATTAAGCTAAAATATCTTGTTAAAAATTAATGACATTTAATATCTTTGAAGCTGTAATTAGCGAATCTAAAACAGTTAGAATCCGAATCTGTTTTTCTTTGTAAACTCCTTATCATGCTTAAAAAAACAGCTGCACTTTTTATTTCATTTGCAAGTTTCATCGCCTGTAATGATGGAGGGTTAGAGGTAGAGAATATTGATTTTAACGGCATCAATATTTCATATTGTGGAATATTAGACCTGGAAGAAGAACTCCTTTTTAAATTAAATGATCGAGAAACGTTAATCCTTGAACTTCCTAATGCTTTTTTTACGCTTGAAGAAAAAAACAGAGAATACACTATACCTTCTGCTGCTCAATTAACCTATCGAGTTTTTGACGACAAAGTAACATCTACATATTTCTGTTCTCTTATACCAGAAATTAACCCAAAAGTGGTTAATTCTTATGATGCTGTGGGAGGAAAGTTATTGGTAACAAGCACATTGAATTCGGAAACTGATCAATACGATTACACGATAGAATTGCAAGAGGTTAGTTTTGCACTTAATGAAAACGAGCGAATAACCAATCTAAGTATTGAAGAGTTTGGTGCCCTCAGCTTCAATGCAAATTAGAGTTTGTAGCTCACTAATGTTGCACCAAGTCCGTATTTGTAATAAGGTGCATCTTCAAATACCAGAAAATCATATCTACCTAAAATAGTGTGAAGCTCTTGTTTTAAAACACCCTCACCCACTCCATGAATAAATACAAAATGAGGGATTCTTTTTTTAATGGCAAAATCAAGCTTTCCCTGTGCTGCGCTAATTTGATAATTCAAATAATTTGATTTATCCAGAGTTTTCCAATTGGGATGAAGTTTATCAATGTGTAAATCAAACTCGATATACGTTTTTTTCTTTGGAGATTTCGACGCCTTTTTGGGCTTAGGATTATCGTTTTTTTCTCGTTTTATATGATTGATATTGGGTATAGAGAAATTGAGTTCATGATATGGAACAAGTTGCAACACATTGACCTCTAAATCAAAACCATCTTCAATAGCGACTAAAACACGATTATCTGTTATAGCTTTAATAGTACCGTTGAGGTTTTCATCGATTAATGATACCTTATCTCCTATTTTAAAATCTTGATTCATTTGTGCGAAAATACGATGTTTGTTATTTTTGACGAATACTTGATTACATCAGAGTTTTATGAATGATATCATCCCTTTTTTGGAGTCAAAAATGCTACCGTGTACAACAAAGTATTGGTTGGGATTTGATTGTCCTGGATGTGGCATTCAAAGAGCTTTTATCGCCCTTTTAAAAGGAGATTTATTAGTGAGTCTTCAGCTTTATCCGGCATTAATTCCACTTCTACTCTTTTTTAGTTTACTTACAAGTTCTCTTGTTTTTTCAAACCAACGCCTTTTACATTTGACTCAAATAACCGGGAATTTAAGTGGTATCTTAGTAGTCATTAGTTATATTTATAAGGTAGTAACTCACTTTTTTTAAGCATGTCACAAATCAAACTTCCCAATGTCAATGTAGCTTTAGCCTTAGCTCTAATTTCTTATATATGCTGTTGTTTTAGCGCTGGAATTGGTGGAATTATACTTTCAGCTAGTGCACTTATCTTAATTCGTAAAGATCAACAATTATATAGTGCCAATCCTGAACAATATTCTAATCACAGCACTTTAAAAGTAACAAGAGTAATAAGTGTTATCGCGCTGTTATTAAGTGTGGTCGCAACCTTACTAGTAGTCAATGCAATAATCGAAGCTGGGGGTTGGGACATGTATATTGAACAGCAAACCGAACTCTACGAAAATTTTGAGCTCTAAACCTTAATTCGCCAACTTACTCAAGAAAGAAAGCCTAAAAAGATTCAGCTCCTCATAGTCAAAATCTCCATCAAATTCTTCCATTGCGGCATCTAATGAATCAGTTTCTGCTTCAATAAAATAGTCATGTAATTCTTCTTGCTGATCTTCATCAAGAATTTCATCTATCCAATATTCAATATTCAATTTCGTGCCCGAATAAACGATTTGTTCCATCAATTGAATCAATTCATCCATTTCCATCCCTTTCGCATCGGCAATATCGTCTAATGGTAACTTTCGGTCTACGCTTTGAATAACGTACAGTTTTAATGCAGAATTCAATCCTGTTGAGCGAATGACCATATCATCGGGTCGGATAATATTATTTTCTTCAACATAAGACGAAATCAATTTAAGAAAAGGTTCACCATATTTCTTAGCTTTTGTCTCACTCACACCGTGAACATGAGAAAGCTCGTCTATAGAAACTGGATATTTACTGACCATATCTTCCAAAGAAGGATCCTGAAATATGACATATGGAGGTAAGTTTCGCTTTTTTGATTCCGTTTTGCGCAGTGCCTTGAGCTGATTTAAAAGTTTATCATCAAGTACACCTTTAACTGCGTTAACCTGTGTTTGAGCAAATAAGATTTTATCAAAATCTCGATTTAGACTCATCATAAAAGAGATGGGATTTTGTATGTAATTCATTCCTTTTGCAGTCAATTTCAGAACACCGTATGCTTCCACATCTTTAGAGAGTAATCCTTCGATAATAGATTGTCTAATCAAGGAGTTCCAAAAATTATCCGATTGATCTGATCCGCAGCCAAAAAAAGTTCTTTCATGTGTTTTGTGACTCGAAAGAATACTATTTTTTTCTCCACGCATCACCAATACGACCTCTTTAGTTTTAAGTTTTTGAGCTGTATCACGAACTACTTCAAGCAGGCTAAGAAGCTCCTTTTTTGCTTCGAACCTTTCTTTAGGAAAACGGGTATTATCATCCATTTGTGCTCCCTCTCCTGTATTTTCATCAAAATCTTCTCCAAAGTAATTGAGAATAAATTTTCGGCGTGAAATCGAAGTTTCCGCATAAGCCATAATATCGTTTAAAAGGGCTAATCCAATTTCTTGTTCCGCTACTGGCTTATTGGCCATAAATTTTTCAAGCTTTTCGATATCTTGAGGAGCATAAAAGGAGATACATTGACCCTCACCCCCGTCTCGACCAGCCCTGCCTGTTTCCTGATAATAACTTTCGATACTCTTTGGCATATCGTAGTGAATTACAAATCGCACATCGGGTTTGTCAATACCCATACCAAATGCAATTGTCGCTACCACAACATCTACCTCTTCCATCAAAAACATATCTTGATATTTCGCTCTTGTCTTATTATCAAATCCAGCGTGATAAGGAACAGCACTAATAGAATTTACCTGTAGCGTTTGGGCTAATTGTTCTACCGTTTTACGACTAAGACAATAAATAATTCCGGATTTCCCTTTTTGTGAGGAAATAAACTTAATAATATCCTTATCTACGTCTTTTGTCTTTGGACGCACCTCATAGTAAAGATTGGGACGATTAAACGAAGCCTTAAATGTTTTGGCATTAGTCATTCCCAGGTTTTTGATAATATCCTCTTGAACCTTCGGAGTAGCCGTCGCAGTAAGGCCGATAATTGGTATTTTAACATCTATTTGACCAATGATAGTTTTTAAATTTCGATATTCAGGTCTAAAATCATGACCCCATTCAGAAATACAATGCGCCTCGTCAACAGCTACAAAGGAAATTTTTAATTGACTTAGAAGATTTATGTTATGTTGCCTTGTTAAAGATTCAGGGGCAACATAAAGTAATTTTGTTCGAGCATTCTTTAAATCGTCGATTACTGTATTTAATTCGCCTTTGGTCAAAGAAGAATTCAAAACGTGAGCTACAGCAAAATCGTCGGAATAAGAGCGTATAGCATCTACTTGATTTTTCATCAAAGCAATTAAAGGAGAAACAACAATTGCTGTACCTTCTGAAAGCAAAGCTGGCAACTGATAGCACAGTGATTTTCCACCACCGGTAGGCATAATGACAAATGTATCCTGCCCACCTAAAATACTCTCTATTACGGGTTTTTGTAATCCCTTAAACGTTGAAAATCCAAAAAAAGAAAACAATGCCTTTTCTAATGAATCATCAGAAATTTCAAATTTCATTCGGCAATAAAACTAAGACTATGATTATACCTAAATAAACTCAAACTTATTATGTAAGGAATTAGACCTTCATTTGATTAACTTTGAAGTCTAAAATTAATTTATTTTTATCAATTTCTCCCTATTGGACTTGAATCAAAAAATAACAGAGAGCGTTCTTAACACCTTAAAAATCACAAAACAAGGAGTTAATACGTTAGAAAAAATTGATCCAGATGACTTTGCAAAAGCCATCGAAGCACTATTAAATTGCAAAGGTAAAATTATAGTGACAGGTATCGGTAAATCAGCAATTATCGCGTCTAAAATTGTGGCTACCCTAAATTCAACAGGCTCACCTGCTGTTTACATGCATGCTGCGGACGCTATTCACGGCGATTTAGGAATTATTCAAGAACACGACGTGATTGTTTGTATCTCAAATAGTGGCAATACTCCAGAAATCAAAACACTCGTTCCTCATCTAATTCGAGATAACAATACTTTAATTGCAATAAGTTCAAACCCTTCATCCCATTTAGTCAATACAGCCCAACGACGTATTATTTATCGATACGCTAAAGAAGCATGTCCTCATAACTTGGCTCCTACTACAAGTACTACCCTTCAATTAATTATTGGAGATGCCATAGCAATTGCCCTTTTGGAATGCAAAAATTTTCAAGAAAAAGACTTTGCCAAATTCCATCCTGGAGGTTCATTGGGAAAACTCTATCTGCGCGTAGGGGATTTGATTAAGGTAAATAAATGTCCTACAATTGAAACACATCAGAACATAAGAGAGGCTATTATAAGCATAACAGAAAATATGCTCGGATGTACCGTTGTTCTCGAAAAAGGTAATATAGCTGGAATCATTACAGATGGAGATATCCGAAGAATGTTGAATTCCGAAGATGTGATCGATTTAAATTCGATGCATCTAAATCAAATCATGAGTACTAATCCAATTACCGTTTCAGAAGATGAAATGGCTAGTGAAGCACTTCAAAAAATAAGACAAAATGAAATTTCTCAGCTCGTCGTAATTGATAAAAACAATAATTATAAAGGGGTTTTACATATTCACAATCTGATAAATGAAGGCTTGATATGAGTACTACTTTTGAAGAAAAAGAAATGTCATTTTTGGATCATCTCGAAGAATTGAGATGGCATCTCATTCGCTCTATAATTGCCATATTATGCGTTGGAATAGTGGCATTTGTAATGAAAGACTTCGTATTTGACACAGTTATTTTTGGTCCAAAAAAAATGAGTTTCCCGACCTATCGTTTTTTCTGCAACATTGGTCAATTTATAGGAATCGAATCTGAATTTTGTGCGGATTCCTTGCCATTTACTATTCAAAATAGGACTATGGCAGGACAATTTTCAGCCCATATCTGGACATCCATTTGGGCAGGGTTTATTTTAGGTTTTCCTTATTTACTCTTTGAATTATGGCGGTTTATCTCTCCTGGCCTCTATGAGAATGAACGAAAGTATTCTAAAGGGTTTATTTTCGTGGCTTCCCTTTTATTTTTTATGGGCGTTCTTTTCGGATATTACATTGTTTCACCATTGTCAATTAACTTTTTAGGAACTTACACTGTGAGCCAAGAGGTCAGTAATGAAATCGATATAAGTTCGTTCATATCTACCGTTAGAGCCTCAGTAATTGCTTGCGGTATCATGTTTGAGCTCCCTATTTTAATCTACTTCTTGACAAAAATTGGTTTAGTCACTCCAGAAATATTAAGAAAATATCGAAAAATTGCAATCGTACTCGTTTTGTTGTTATCCGCCGTGATTACCCCACCAGATATAGCGAGTCAAATCATCGTTGCAATTCCTGTTGTATTTCTATATCAAATAAGTATACATATTTCAAAAATCGTATTGAAAAAAGAAAAACAAAATGAGCCAAAAAGAACCTAATCTTGTAGGAGACTTTAATCAATACCGTTCAAAAATGAACGAAAAGTTATTGTCAGGAGATCATAAACTCATCAAAAGAATATTCAACTTAGATCACAACGCCTATCAAGAAGGTGCTTTAGATAAAAAAACCAAAGAGCTACTAGGACTTGTGGCCTCAGCCGTTCTTAGATGTGACGATTGTATTAAATACCATTTAGAGGGTGCTAGAGACAATCAAGCTACCAAAGAAGAGGTTATGGAAACCTTAGGAATCGCTACCTTAGTAGGTGGAACAATTGTAGTTCCGCACTTGAGAAGAGCCTATGAGTACTGGGATGCTTTAGAAAGCAAACAACAATAAGAGAAGAATAATATGAAGCTAAGAGCTGTAAATCTCTCCAAAAAATACAGTGGTCGACAAGTTGTCAAAGAAATTTCAATTGAAGTAAGTCAAGGTGAAATTGTTGGCCTACTCGGACCCAATGGTGCCGGAAAAACAACCTCATTTTATATGATTGTGGGTCTAGTCAAACCCAATGGAGGTCAAATTTTCTTAGATTCAACAGAGATTACAAAATTCCCCATGTATAAGAGAGCACAATACGGTGTAGGATACTTAGCTCAAGAAGCTTCAGTTTTTCGTAAACTAAGTATAGAAGATAACATTCTTAGCGTATTGCAAACCACAACTCTAAGCAAAAAGGAACAACTTAAAAAATTGGAGTCTTTAATAGAAGAGTTTTCTTTAGGTCACATCCGAAAAAATCGCGGAGATTTATTGTCAGGTGGTGAACGTCGAAGAACAGAGATTGCAAGAGCCCTAGCTACAGATCCAAAATTCATTTTATTAGACGAGCCATTCGCCGGAGTTGATCCTGTAGCAGTAGAGGACATTCAGCGCATCGTGGCTCAATTAAAGAATAAAAATATTGGTATACTCATCACAGATCACAACGTTCAAGAAACTTTAGCCATTACGGAAAGATCGTATCTCATGTTCGAAGGGGGCATTCTTAAAGCAGGTCCACCCGAGGAACTTGCCAAAGACGAAATGGTAAGAAAGGTGTATTTAGGGCAAAATTTCGAACTTCGAAAAAAACAACTAGATTTTAAATCTAAGTAGTGAAAGAAGAATAAGTTCAACGTAAATCAAGGCAATAGTATAAGAAGGTACTAAAGTAAAGGTAATAGCAGCTAGTACAATGAAAAGATATCTCCATTTATTGGTTCTATATTCAAGCCCCTGAAACTTAAGGTTTATTATTTTCAATTTAGAAATCATCAACAACGACACCAAGACGGTTAAGCAAGAAACAACCATGGCATGGAATTCAGTGCTTTCGATATGCAATTCAAGGTTTAGGTGAGTCAAAGACATTATCAATAAGGCACTTATAGGAGTAGGTATACCAGTAAAATACTCGTTTGAACCCTTCTCTTCCAAATTAAAACGCACTAGGCGAATTGCCGCAGTTACAGGATAAATAGCACTGAGTAAAATCAAAATAAATTGAGCATTTAAGTTGTGCAAATAATTCATCAAAAAAAAACCAGGAAGTACTCCAAAACTAACGAGATCTGCAAAGGAATCAAATTGGGCTCCAAAACTAGTCTTAGCATTGAGCAAACGGGCAAAAAATCCATCTAGAAAATCAAGAATTAAGCAGGTACAAAGCAGATAAAAGGCTTCTGAAAAAAACCCATGTGCCACAAACCAGATTGCCATAAATCCCACAACTAGATTTAGAACACTAATAATGTTAGGAATATTACGTTTTATTGTCATCGGGTCGTGAAGTTAGAAAACATTAATAAAATAGCAACGTATATTTGTGCCAAGATGAAGTATTTCTTTAACTATTCACTGTTTTACATACTTATAACGTTTTTTTTTAGCGCCAAATTAAGTGGACAGCAACTTAAATATGGATTCGAAGAAAGCACCTCAAATTCATATTCAAAATTCAATCAAACTTTACTGAGCGAACAATCTCAAATAAGTGTGCTCGTCTGCGGTCCAGGTCAAGAACTCTATTCAAAATTTGGTCATGCGGCCATTAGAATCATAGACAATAAAAAAAATATCGACCGTGTTTTCAACTATGGCACTTTTGACCCTAGTATGCCTAATTTTTACACCAAATTCTTAAAAGGTAAAATGCTCTATGAATTATCTGTAACTAATACAGTACAATTTCTTTACACTTATCAAATGGAAAAACGATGGGTAAAAGAACTTATTCTGAATCTAGGTCAAGAAGAAAAACAACGCCTTTTCAATTTTTTAGAAATAAATGCGCTTGCTGAAAACAAGTACTATTTATACGATTTTGTTCACAACAATTGCGCTACTGCGATTATCGATGTGCTTCAAAATGAACTTGGTGAAACTATAGAACATAACTATAATGAAGAAGATTACAATAAGTCATTCAGAAATTTAATTCATGAGTATCTCGAAAATAATAGCTGGAATCGAGTTGGTATCGATCTTGTCCTAGGGTCTGTAATGGATAAAACAGAGAAGTATCCCGCATATGCCTTTCTTCCTGATTATACTGCAGAGCAAATCAAACAGATGAAAGTTGGTCAAGAAAATTTGGTGCGCTCAGAACGCAATCTTCTGCGCTTTAATTACAACGAAATAAGTACTCCATTTTTGTTGGCTCCGGGGTTTTGGATTGGTTTATTTAGCTTAATTATTCTGTTGCTCAACTATATGGATTTTAAAAATGGTATGAGAACTTGGATTTTAGATCAAGTTCTTTTTAGCATTTTTGGTATAATGGGCGTTTTCCTTTGTTTTATGTGGTTTGGAACAGATCACAAATCGACAAAATTTAACTTCAATGTATTTTGGATAAACCCCTTGTTTCTAATTCTGGGGATTGTCTTGGGAAAACATAAATTTGTCAAGTACTGGCATCATATTGTACTATTCGTCATTCTAATTTTAATGCTTTCACATTCTATTATATGGATTTCTGGATATCAGGAACTTAGTCCAATGTTTATACCCTTAATAGTAGTGATCTATTTGAGAGTAGTATTTTTACTTTACCACTATTACTTCGTTGAACTCTATGATTGAAAACCTGTTCTTCAGAATCTCTCGTGGGCTTAATTATATTCTAAATGCAAAGGGAAAACACGGCATTCACTCGCCTGTTTTGTTTAACTTTTTGAACCTACATCTCAAGAATACTTTGAAAAACCTAGATCGAAATCAAAGAATTTTAAATGCCCTAATCACTTGTTTCAAAATTCAATCCGTTTACATGGAAAAAGAAATTCTTCTACCAGACTCGATTCCTGTGCAACTAGATCATAAAAACACAGCAGACCTTGTAATTGTGCATTCTGAATCATTTTTAGATAAAGAACTAATGCAGACACAAAAAACACAAATCATTGCCATTTTAGGTCTAAACAAAAATTCGAGTAACCTTAAATCTTTCATACATTTGAGAAAGTCTAAGAAAGTTACTTTTTCTTTGGATATGTGGACGATAGGCATTCTCATTTGTAATTATCCAAGTCTAAAACAAGACTTTATTTTGAGAAATTTTTTTTAAATGCTTAAAGAGGTGTCAAATATTTATATCATACTGGGGATTTGCCTTCTAGTATACGTAGTTTTACTATTTGGAATGAAAAGAAACCAAAGGAAGCGCAAAAGACGTAAATTCCTTTCTAGGGAAGAATAAAAAATGAGTAAAAAAGTATACACTAGAAAAGGAGATGACGGCTCTACTTCCTTACTTGATGGACAACGCGTTTCCAAAGATCACATTCGCATTGAAATATTAGGTGATTTAGATGAGCTCAACTCATGGCTTGGTTTTATCAATTCTGAGGGGTTGGCCTCTGCGCAAAGAGAGTTTATTATACACCTTCAAAAAGCACTCTTTAATCTAGGAGCCTCAATTGCCTGTCCAGACAGTGAAAAAGCAGATGAGTTTTTAAAAAATTGGTGCGCACTTCCTGAAGAAATGGAAAATGAAATGGATAGACTTTCTGAAAGCTTAGATGAATTGCAATGGTTCATTTTACCTACAGGAGATCCTATCATCTCTAGAATTCATGTGAGTAGAGCAATTTGCAGAAGAACAGAAAGAAAAATAGCACAATTTGCTAAAGAAGCGACATTAAACCCTCTTATACAAATGATTATCAATAGGTTATCAGATTATTTATTTGTTCTTGCTAGACATATTCACCATAAAATGGGAGTTGCCGAAACGCCCTGGAATAGCCTGTAATCGATTTTTTTTAAATTCTTTAAATAATTTCCTTTGATTTGTTGCGTCATTCATGCAAAAAATTATTTTTGCAAAAATAAAAATTGACCTATGTATTGGACCTTAGAATTAGCTTCTTACCTCAGCGATGCTCCTTGGCCTGCGACTAAAGATGAATTAATCGACTACGCCATTAGAACAGGAGCACCACTTGAAGTCGTAGAAAACCTTCAATCTATGGAAGAAGAAGGTGAAGAAGTATATGAATCCATTGAAGAAATTTGGCCAGATTATCCAACGGACGAAGATTACCTTTGGAATGAGGACGAATACTAAACCTAATTCACAGAAATAAGCATTGATAATAAAGTCTCGTAAGAGGCTTTTTTGTTAATTTTAGGGTTGATTGCTAAAGTGATCAATCCGATTGAAACAATTCGAAGAATGGCATTACTCAATACTATATTAAAAGCCTTTGTTGGAGACAAGTCTGAAAAAGACATCAAAAGCATCACTCCACTAGTAAATGAAATTAAAGGCTTTGAAAATGCAATGAAAAATCTTAGTCTAGACGAGCTAAGAAGAAAAACTTTTGACTTTAAAGCACGATTAGAAGAAGAGAGCAAGTCGATACAAGAAGAAATCAGTGCATTGGAAATTAAAATCAGCGAGATTGAAGATATTGATGAAAAAGAGCATCTCTATACCGAAATCGACTCTTTAATAGATGATAAATACGCTCAGGAACAAGAAACTCTTAATGCAATTCTCCCTGAAGCATTTGCAGTTATTAAAGAAACAGCTAGGCGTTTTACAGATCAGACTTTACTCGAAGTGAATGCCTTGGATTACGACTATCAGCTTGCTCAACACAAAGATTATATCAGCATTAAAGACGACAAGGCCTTCTGGAATAATTCATGGGATGCAGCAGGAAAAGAAGTTACTTGGGACATGATTCATTATGATGTTCAACTCATCGGAGGTGTAGCCATACATCAAGGTAAAATCGCAGAAATGCAAACTGGAGAAGGTAAAACCCTTGTAGCTACCCTACCAGTATATTTGAATGCCCTAACTGGAAATGGCGTGCATCTGGTTACAGTGAATAACTATTTAGCAAAGAGAGATAGCGCTTGGATGGCACCTATATTTGAATTCCATGGGCTTAGTGTAGATTGTATTGACAATCATCAACCCAACTCAGAGTCTAGAAGGAAAGCATACGAAGCGGATATCACTTACGGAACAAATAATGAATTTGGCTTTGACTACTTAAGAGATAACATGGCACATAGTGCTGCTGATTTGGTTCAGAAACCACACCATTTTGCCATTGTAGATGAGGTAGACAGTGTACTTATTGATGACGCTAGAACTCCATTAATTATCTCTGGTCCTGTTCCCGAAGGAGAACGTCATGAATTTAATGAACTTAAACCACTGGTATCTGACCTTGTTCAAAAACAGCGACAAATGTTGACAAGTGTATTGTCAGAATGTAAAAAGTTAATTGCAGCTGGTGAAGAGAAAGAAGGTGGGTTCTTACTGTTAAGAGTATATAGAGGATTACCCAAAAACAAAACACTCATTAAATTTTTAAGTGAAGAAGGAGTCAAACAACTATTGCAAAAAACTGAAGGCTTTTATATGCAAGACAACAACCGAGAGATGGTTAAAGTCGACGCAGAACTCTTTTTTACTATTGACGAAAAAAACAATCAGATTGAATTGACAGACAAAGGTGTCTCTCACCTTTCTTCAGATGAAAATGAGAACTTCTTTATCCTGCCTGACATCGGAAGTGAAATCGCTAAAATAGAAGCTGAAGAACTAGCTGTAGAAGAAGAGGCTAAAAAGAAAGAGGTACTGTTTAGCGAATTCAGTGTAAAAAGCGAACGCATCCATACTCTTACACAACTACTTAAGGCCTATACCCTATTTGAAAAGGATGTTGAATATGTGGTCATGAACAACAAGGTTTTAATCGTTGATGAGCAAACCGGGCGTATCATGGACGGCCGCAGGTATTCCGACGGACTGCATCAGGCCATTGAAGCCAAAGAAAATGTAAAAATCGAAGCCCTCACACAAACCTTTGCGACCATCACCCTGCAAAATTATTTCAGAATGTATCGCAAACTCTCTGGAATGACAGGAACTGCAGTTACAGAAGCTGGAGAGTTTTGGGAAATATACAAACTCGATGTATTCGAGATTCCTACCAACAGACCCATTGCGAGACAAGATGAGCACGATTTAATCTACAAAACAAAAAGAGAAAAATACAATGCCATCATTGAAGAGGTCATTGATCTAACACAAAAAAACAGACCTGTACTCATAGGTACAACCTCAGTAGAAATTTCTGAATTGCTATCTAAGCTTTTGAACGTTCGTAAAATAAAACACCAGGTCTTAAATGCAAAACTTCATCAAAAAGAAGCAGATATCGTTGCAGAAGCTGGAAAACCCGGGGTAGTCACTATTGCTACTAATATGGCCGGTAGAGGAACAGATATCAAGCTTATTCAAGGCGTTAAAGACGCGGGTGGACTCGCTATCATTGGAACAGAACGTCACGACTCCAGAAGAGTAGATCGTCAGCTCAGAGGACGTTCTGGACGTCAAGGAGATCCAGGAAGTTCTCAATTTTATGTTTCTCTTGAAGATAATCTTATGCGTCTTTTCGGATCTGAGCGAATGGCTAAAATCATGGACAGAATGGGTCTAGAAGAAGGAGAGGTCATTCAGCATTCAGTGATGACCAAATCTATCGAAAGAGCGCAAAAAAAGGTTGAAGAAAACAACTTTGGAATCAGAAAGCGACTATTGGAATACGATGATGTAATGAATGCGCAACGTGAAGTAGTTTACAAAAGACGTAGAAATGCGTTGAAAGGTAAACGTCTAAAGGTGGATATCGCCAATATGATTTACGATACAAGTGAAGCTGTCGTAGGTCTAAACAAAGCAAATTCCGATTATAAAAATTTTGAATTTGAATGCATTAGATATTTCTCATGTCTTCCTAAAATAGATGAAGAGCAGTTTGACTCTAGAAATCCGGAGGACTTAACAGACCAGATGTACAGTGAGATGATTTCTCAATATCGCATGCGTTTAGAAGAAAGTGCAGCATTGGCTTTTCCGGTAATCAAAAACGTTTACGAAACCAAATCGGGGCAATACAAAAGAATCGTAGTTCCTTTTTCTGATGGTGTAAAAACCCTTCAAGTTGTTACTAACCTTGAAGAAGCCTACAATTCAAAAGGAACAAGTCTTATCGATGATTTTGAAAAAAATATTTCACTAGCGATAATCGACGACTCTTGGAAAACCCATTTGCGAAAAATGGATGAACTCAAACAATCCGTACAACTCGCAGTGCACGAACAAAAAGATCCTTTATTGATTTACAAATTTGAAGCATTTGAACTCTTCAAGACAATGATAGATGCAATCAACAAAGAGATTATATCTTTCTTGTTTAAAGGGGTAATTCCACAAGAGAATCAAAATTCGATTACAGAGGCAAATAGGGCTACACCTAAACAAAAACTCAATCTTTCAAAAGAAGAGGTTTTAAATTCTGATCAATTAGCAGAGCAAAATCGTACGGTTGGAAGCTCAGCATCTAGACCCTCAAATCAACAAGTGGAAACCATTGTAAGAGACAAACCTAAAATCGGCAGAAATGAACGTGTTAACATTAAGCACTTACTATCCGGTGAGACTAAGGTGTTAAAATACAAACAAGCCGAAAATCTCCTCCAAAGCGGGGAATGGGTGCTTATACAAGAATATAAGAAATAAGGTCTGCTCATGTTAAATCACAAATCCAAACAAAATCCAGTTTTAGGCTTTGTTTTGCGTCTAAACTACCTATTGCTCATTGTAGCTGTAGGGATGAGCATTCATTACACCCTTTTCTATTCAGATGCTATTTATGAACTCGTATTCTATTACGCTGTCACTGCAATTTTAATCGGCAACAGCTACATTATAAAGAAAAGCTGGATCACCAAACAAGATGTAGCACAACTAAAAACACAGTTAGAGCAGAAAAACATGTTGCTCAAAGAAGTACATCATCGAGTTAAAAATAATCTGCAAACGGTTTCTTCATTGCTCAGCATTCAATCAAGGGGAGTCGATGATGAAAACACAAAAAAACTTCTAAAGAATAGCCAAAGAAGAGTGTTAACAATGGCTATGATTCATGAAATGCTCTACAAAAAAGACGAACATGTAGAACTTGTTCCACTAGCACCATACTTGCAAGAATTAAGTGAATCTTTAATTGCATCAAGCAATGCAAAAAACAGCCTAGACATTAATCTTGAGTTGAATATTCCAGATGTAAATTTAAAGGTAGACACTATCATTTCATTAGGTTTAATTGTAAATGAAATCATAACCAATTCGATTAAGTACGCTTTCAATCCAAAAGAAAAGGGCATCATTTATCTTAAAATTGAGCAATACACAGAAGACACCTATCAACTTAATATTGGAGACAACGGTGTAGGATTTTCAAAAGATAATTCTGATAAACCTTCAAACTCTATGGGACTAAAACTCATTGAAAGTCTGGCAAGACAAATCAATGGTAATATCAAAAAGAGCTTCGATTTAGAAGAAAATGGGACGCACTACACCTTGACCTTCAAAGATCAATAATTACGATCTAAGATTAATTTGGCGATTTCGTATCTTTCTGTCAAAGAACTCAAACATGAAAATTAAACCTTTTTTGATGTGCTGTGTGCTTGCACTCACCATACATCTACCTCTAACAGCACAAGATTATTTTTTTGGCAAATTCCATCCCTTTTCGTCTCAAATCGAAAGTCCAGAATCTTTTTTGGGATATTCAATTGGAGAATTTCACACCAGACACGACTTAATCGTTTACTACTTGAAAAATTTAGATCGACAATCTAAGAGAGCTAAATTAATTGAGTACGGTCGAACTCATGAAGGAAGAAAGCTGGTTGTACTGGCTATTAGTAGTGAAAAAAATCTAGAAAATCTAGACGAAATACACCAGGCGCATATGAAAAGGATAAAGCCTGAGCATGAAATTACCTCAGATGATCTTGATGTTCCTCTTATTGTAAATTTAGGATACAACGTACATGGTAATGAGCCTTCAAGTTCTGAAGCAGCCTTGCTAACAGCATACACTTTAGTAGCCTCCAATCACCCTGAAATTGAAAAATACAGAAATGATATGGTTGTTTTTATCGATCCTACGATTAATCCAGATGGTAGAGATCGACATACACAATACGCTAATTCATATAGAGCAAATTCACTAGTGGCTGACCCGCAAGATGCAGAGCACAATGAATATTGGCCAAGAGGAAGAACAAATCATTATTGGTTTGATCTCAATCGAGATTGGTTATTGGCAATCCATCCTGAAAGTAGAGGAAAATTAGATTGGTATCACAATTGGTATCCTAATGTGGTCACTGACTTTCACGAAATGGGCTCACAAAGCACTTATTTCTTTGAACCCATGAAAGACAACGGGTCAAAAGATCCCATAATGCCAAAAGAAAATTACATTGATCTGAACAATGCTTTTGGAGAACTTTTTGCTGAAGCCCTTGACAGTATTGGATCCTTGTATTTTACCAAAGAAGTTTTTGACGGCACTTATCCTGGATACGGATCTTCGTATCCAGATCTTCAAGGCGGACTAGGAATCTTATTTGAACAAGCTTCTTCTAGAGGACACAAGCAGACCACCGCCTATGGAGAAATCACCTTTGCATTTACTATTAGAAACCAGTACACTTCGAGCATAACTACTTTAAAGGCTGCATTAGCACAAAAAGAAGTCTTAATACGCTACCAAAATTCATTCTTTAAGTCTGCTTTGAGCAATGCTGAAAAAGATGTAGTTAAGGCCTATTATTTTGAAGACAGACACGATAAGAATAGAGTTAAATCTTTCATTGACAAACTGCTAAAGCATCGGGTAAAACTTTACAAAAGTGGTAAGGGATTTGTAGTTCCGACAAGTCAAAATCAGTACAGAATGGTACAAACTGCTTTTGAAACCTATAAGACATTTCGAGACAGTGTTTTTTACGATGCCTCAGCGTGGTCCTTTGCTAATTTTTACAATATAAAGTACCAAGGTGTTAAAAAGTTTGTTCAAGGTGATGAAATCAAATCGCTAAATCAATTAGATCGCAAAATTTCTTTTGAATCCTCCTCTTACGCTTATCTTATAGATTACAACGATTACAATGCAGTTGCACTACTCCATCGCCTTCAACAAAAAGGAATAGTAGTCGCTTCTTCATTCAAGCCTTTTCAAACCATGACTAATGGGGAACAAAAGTCCTTTGACAACGGAACATTAGTGGTAAGCGTAGCTAACCAAAAACGAAGTAAAGATGAAATCTATACTGAATTAAAAAATGCTGCATCTGAGCTTCAAGTTCCTGTTTATTCGGTAAATACTGGATATCACATAAGTGGAATTGATCTCGGGAGTCGATATGTTCAACCCTTGAGAACACCTAGAGTTGCCATGCTTATAGGAGATGGAACGAGTTCTTACGAAGCAGGAGAAGTATGGCATTTATTAGACACAAGAGTTCATATGCCAATCACCAAAATACCTCAACGAAACTTTTCGAGAAGTGACTTAAGCAAATACAACACTCTAGTTATGGTTTCCGGAAGTTATCCAAGCACTAAAGAGTTTAAAGCTAAACTCGATAATTGGATATCTCAGGGAAATACCTTAATCACTATTGCCCGTGCGAGTGAATGGGCAGTTAAATCCAAAGTAGTGGATGAAACATTAACCTCATACAAAGATGAAACAGCAAAAAGCAGAAAACCCTATATAGACGCCTACGAAAACAACGGTAAAAAAGCTGTTGGAGGCGCCATTTTTGAAGTGGCATTGGATTTGACTCATCCTTTGAGTTTTGGATATCGAAACGAAAAAATCCCCGTTTACAAGAATAATACAGTGTGGCTTCAACCTTCAAAAAATAGTTATGCCACCGTTGCGAAATACACAGAAGATCCGCATATCGATGGTTTTATATCTCAAGAAAATTACGAGCACAATTTAAAACCCTCTGCCTCATTGATTACCTCCAAAAAAGGAAGAGGTCGTGTTGTATTATTTGCAGATAATCCAAACTTTAGAGGCTCTTGGTATGGTACCAATAGGTTGTTCTTAAATGCTTTATTCTTAGGAAACCTCATTCAAATACCCAATGACCAATGAAAAAATTAAGCTTACTTCTTTTATTTTGTTCAATTTCCTTTCTCGGAGTTTCACAGCATGATGATTCCATGTCAGAAGGACCATTTTCACAATTAATTATTCGTGGGGCCACACTTATTAACGGAACAGGAGCTCCCCCCAGAGGACCCGTTGACATTGTAATTGAAAAGAACCGTATTACTCAAATCAAGGTCGTTGGATACCCAGGAGTACCTATTAATGACAAAATTAGACCCCAATTAAAAGCTAGAGGTAAAGAAATAGATGCGCATGGAAGCTACGTCTTACCAGGTTTTGTGGACATGCACGGTCATATTGGTGGAATAGCACAAGGTGCTGAACCCGATTATGTATTTAAATTATGGATGGCCCATGGCGTTACCACTGTGAGAGAACCCAGTGGAAGGGGTATTGATTTTGGCTTAGACCTCAAGAAAAAGAGTCAACGCAATGAAATAATTGCACCACGACTTTTTATTTACACCGGTTTTGGGCAAAAATCAAAAGGATTTAATCCATTAGACGATCAGCCTATTTCAACTGCTGAACAGGCAAGAATATGGGTAAGGGCTAATGCGAAAAGAGGAGCTGACGGTATTAAATTTTTTGGCGCAGCTCCTGAAATAATGAGTGCTGCATTGGATGAAAACAAAAAACTTGGACTGAGATCTGCATGTCATCACGCTCAAATAGATGTGGCAAAATGGAATGTTCTGAGTTCTGCCCGTGCCGGACTCACTTCAATGGAACACTGGTATGGTTTACCTGAAGCACTTTTTGACGACCGCACGATACAAGATTATCCTGCAAATTACAACTATCAAAATGAACAACATCGATTTGAGCAGGCTGGAAAACTATGGGCCCAAGCTGCAAAACCACACAGTGCGCACTGGAATGCTGTGATGAATGAGCTACTTGACCTAGATTTCACTTTAGATCCTACACTTAACATCTATGAAGCTAGTAGGGATTTACACCGTGCAAGAAGAGCAGAATGGCATGAAACCTATACACTGCCTTCACTTTGGGAGTTTTATCAACCCAGTAAAATTTCACACGGATCTTATTGGCATGATTGGGGTACCGAACAAGAAGTTGCCTGGAAGGAAAACTATAAACTGTGGATGGAATTTATAAACGAATATAAAAACCGTGGCGGAAGGGTCACTACAGGCTCAGATTCCGGTTTTATATTCCAACTATACGGATTTGCTTATGTACGCGAATTAGAGTTATTACGCGAAGCCGGGTTTCATCCTTTAGAAGTTATACAATCAGCCACCTTAAATGGTGCTGAAGCTCTCGGTATGCAAGACGAAATAGGAAGCATAGACATAGGTAAATTAGCCGACTTAGTGATTGTAGATGAAAATCCACTAGCCAATTTTAAAGTACTCTACGGCACAGGAGCTATTAAATTAACAGACGAAAATGAGGTCGTGAGAGTTGGTGGAGTCAAATACACCATTAAAGATGGGATTATTTATGATGCAAAGAAATTACTTCAAGATGTTGCCCGACAGGTAACTGAAGCAAAAGAGCAGCAAAATTATAAACTCAAACAACCAGGAATTGGTGTTGAATAAACACCTTAAATGAAAAAACCAGCCTTTCGGCTGGTTTTTTTTTCAATATATAAAGGTATTTACATCCCTGATTGGTGAACACCTACTGTGTTAGCATTACCACTCATTATAGAAACATTTGAAGTATTGCTCATACCCATTTGAGATACAGTAACTGTATTTCTAGCACTATCCTCAAAACGAACTCTACTAAAGTTGTCCTCACCAGTTTGCATAACTATTGACATATCACGATTTCCAAGCATCACAGTTCCAGAGTCATTATCTGGCCCCATTTGCATAGCTGAAGAAGTGTTACCATTTCCTGCTTGATTCACATAAGCAAAGTTTCCACTTCCCATTTGATATGCTGTTGCAGTATTGCCGTTACCTGTTTGTACTGCAGCATTTAAGTTAAAAGGACCTATTTGAGTTAATGTTGCTGAATTTCTATTTCCGCCTTGAAAAACAATACCAAGGTTTAATGATCCTGTTTGGTCAACACTCGCAGTATTTCTATTTCCTGTTTGAATAATACCCGCAGCATTCAAAATACCCGCAACCAATTTGCTTTGAGATATTGTAGCCGTATTATTATTACCTGAAGCAACAGCAACAGCTAGGTTTCCTTCAGTACCTCGACCTTGTCTTATAGAAGCATCGTTGCCTGAACCACCCATGATATTAGCAGAAATCGCTAAACCGAATTCTCCAGCTTGTCTGATAAATACGGTGTTATGGCTAGAACCCATTCCATTCCACGATAGGGCAGCATTGTTATCTCTAGGTTGTTTTACTCTCACTGTGTTTCCGTTAGCGCCAGGTGCTAATAACACAACTGAGATGTTTTCATCTCCTCTTTGTCGAACGCGCACCTTGTTACCATCTGCTCCAAAACCAGCAACCCATGAGAAATTATCCGCTGATTTTTGCGTGACTTTTACATTGTTACCATCCGACCCCATTCTTAAGGCAACTCTTGATCTTTGTGTATCTCCACTTTGGTTTACAACTACTGTATTTCTGTCTGAATCCCCTGTAGCAAATACTCTAGAAATTTTGTCGTCTTCTGTTTGTGTTACAGTTACCGTATTAGCATTTGAATCATCAATGTCTACACTAGCGAAATTTTCGTCTCCCATTTGTGAAACAGAAACAGTATTTCTGTTAGAGTTATTATCTAATTCAATATCATCAATATCATTGTCATTACCTACTTGTGAAACCATAACTGTATTGCGATCTGAATCGTCTTCAATTTCAACCTCCGCTTCGTTACCATCACCGTTTTGAACAGCTGTCACGGCGTTATGTGATGAGTCTCTTTGAATACCATCACTATCCCACATATCAAAAGTGTTGTTGTCACCTCTTTGAAGAACTGAGACTGTGTTGCCGTTAGAGTCATCTTTGATATTGATTTTTGATTCGTTACTCATACCTCTTTGAACCGTACGAACAGTATTTCGGTCTGCATCACGGCTAACCACAACTCTTGAGTCATTTCTTTCCCCAACTTGTTTTGTTCTAGCTTTATTTCCGCTAGAATTTCGCTGTACCGTAACGTTACTTTTATTGCGTTCGCCTAACTGAGTTGTTTTAACCTTGTTACGACTAGAATTCTTAGTGACCTTAACATTAGAATTGTTTCTTAAGTTCGTCTGTCCTACAGTAACTTTGTTAGCATTAGAGGAATTCAGAACCTTTACATCCGATTTGTTTGTATCTCCTGTTTGAGTTACATCAACCGTATTTCTATTACTATCTGTAATAGTTACATCTGAATCATTGTCTTGGGCCATTGACACTGAGACAAAAAGAGCCATCGCTCCAAAAAATAATTTTTTCATGATTAAATAGTTTTATTTCCTACAATGATAGAAGAAGTCTCCTACATACATTTCAATTATTTTAAATATTTATCAATAAAAAGTGCGATTCAATCGATGAAATACATATTTGAGATTAAAGTATTGACGAATACTTAAAATATTGTCAGTTTATTCATACAATTTTCAATCAGAAAAAACTGCATTTTTACTCTATTATTACCTACCAATTAGATGTTGTATGTTTGTATAAAATTAAGCTAATGAATATTTTCAAAATAAATCTCATCGTAGTAATAGCAATGCTCTCTAGCTGTTACGAGGTTCAAAAATCCAATGATCAAAGCATTCAAAACCCAACTGAAATTCAAAATTCAGAGTTGAGTACGGCCTATTTTGCAAGTGGATGTTTTTGGTGTGTAGAGGCTGTATTTGAATCTGTAAAAGGTGTTGATAAAGTTATTTCAGGTTATTCAGGTGGTAGAGAGAAAAATCCTACATATAATCAAGTTGCTGCAGGACGTACCTCACATGCCGAAGCCGTTAAGGTGATTTATAATCCCAAAGAAATAAGTTTTCTCCAACTCCTAGACGTCTATTATGGTTCTCACGATCCTACAGCCTTAAACTATCAAGGCCCTGATTATGGAAGCCAATATAGATCTATTGCCTTTTATCAAAATGAAGTTGAAAAATCACTAATTAATGAATACATCAAAGCGTTAGAAGCTTCGGGAGTATATTCTAAACCAATAGTAACTGAAGTTATTCCTTTTGAGATTTTTTATGAAGCTGAAGAATATCATCAAGATTTTGAACTAAAAAACCCCAACAACCGTTACATTTTAAATGTCTCTGTTCCTAGGTTAAAAAGATTCCAACGCTTATTTCCAGAATTACTCAAAGAAAATAACCAAGACCATTAATCGTTATACCTAAGTATGGCAACCATCACAAACAAACTACTATCTGTTGTAATTCCAGTTTATAATGAACAGGACAATGTCGCCCTACTTACTCAAAAAATTCATGAGAGTCTTAAAGGTTATAAGTATGAAATCATTTTTGTTAATGACTTTTCTACAGATCAAACCTTAAAAGCCATTAAAGCTTTAAAAGATCCTTTGGTTCACCTTATTGAATTGAAAAAAAATTACGGTCAGAGTTTGGCGCTAGCTGCAGGAATTGATTATGCAAATGGAGACTACATTATTACCATGGATGGTGATCTACAAAACGATCCTTCAGATATTCCAAGTATGCTTAAGGTGGCAATTGAAGAAGATTTTGATTTAGTCACTGGAATAAGACAAAAAAGAAAAGACAGTTGGCTCAAAAAAATTCCATCCAAGATTGCGAATTTCTTAGTTCGAAAAATAACCAGTTTAGATATAAAAGATAATGGCTGTGCCCTTAAAGTTTTTTCAAAAGACATCGCTAAAAATCTCAACTTATACGGAGAAATGCATCGCTTCATTACGCTATTAGCATTTCTTGAGGGAGCACAAATCAAGCAAGTTCCTGTAAAACATCACGCGAGACATGCAGGCCAATCCAAATACGGACTAGAACGTGTGTTTAAAGTTATTGCTGACATGCTACTACTCTTATTTATTAGAAAATACCTTCAACGCCCTATACACCTGTTTGGTTTATTCGGTTTCGTAATGATCAGTCTAGGAATTTTAATCAATGCCTATCTCTTAGTTGTTAAATTTGGATTTGGAGAAGATATCGGTCAAAGACCACTACTCATCTTTGGGTTAATGCTCATTTTAGCAGGAGTTCAAGTCTTTACCATAGGTCTTGTCATGGAAATGTTGATTCGCACCTATTACGAATCACAACAAAAAAGACCCTATCGCATAAAGAAAGTACATGTCGAAAAACAAGCAAGTTCAAAAGAGGTATAAAAAACTCTTATTGACCCTAGTTAAACTAGTGGTCAGTATCGGCCTCATTCTATTTGTATTTTCAAAAATTGATACCCAAAGTACATTTAGTGTATTAAAATCTATTTCCCCAACTAATCTAATTTTAGGTTTTCTGCTCGTACTTCTCTCTAAGATTATTGCCAGTTATAGATTACTCAGTTATTTCAGGGTCATTCAAATCCCAATCGAAGCGCAAACTAATCTTCAACTTTACTTTTTAGGTATGTTTTACAACCTATTTTTACCTGGCGGAATTGGAGGAGATGCCTATAAAGCCTACATCCTAAAAAAACAAAACCCACAAAGTTCAAGTAAAAGAACAATTGCCGTTCTTGTATTAGATCGCATTAGTGGATTATTCGCTCTTTTCACCATTGGTGTCTTTGTCTTAGCTAGTCTACAAATTTCTATTTATAACATCAACAGCGGTTGGAGTATTTTGCTTTTGGCCGTCGGGCTACTGTGCTATAGGATTGTTATTATCAAAGGATTTGCCTATACAAAAACCATTTTTTGGAGCACTATTGTATACTCCTTGTTTGTTCAAGGACTTCAAGTAATTTCAATTCTCTTCATATTAAATGGATTAAACATAAGCACAGATATACATCCTTATGTATTGGTCTTTTTGTGCTCGAGCATTGTATCTGTAATACCTTTAACTATTGGGGGCATAGGAAGTCGTGAACTAACATTTGTATATGGGGCTCAATGGTTCAATTTATCTGAAGAAAAGTCTTTAGGTACAAGTATGTTATTTTTTATACTAAACGCACTAGTATCACTAATTGGTATTTACTTTTACTTTAATTCGATTGAGTTTCAGAAGGATTCAACTGAAGTAAATAACGATAAAAGGTCACCTGCTCCCTAGTTTTTGGATTTAGGAACTTCACATTCAAACGACTGACACTAAATTGTGTTTTTTTGGAAATTAAATCATAGGTTTTTCTACTTGCCTTAATCGAATCAAATTCTTCTTGACCTACGTATAACAAGCCTTCGAACGAATCAAGATCCGCCACTTTTAAAAGCTTTAAAGGCCGCTGATGATAAAAATCCAAGGCCCAACTGTGCTTAGCTGTTAATTTATATACAGGAGACTGCGAATAAGGTGAGGCATTTAATTCTTTTGCCGTCATATAACCCGCTTGAAATTCAGCGAGCCTAGGATAGAAATAGGTATTCAAAATGAGATTTATAAAAATAAGTCCTATGGCATTGAACATTAATAAACGCTCAAAACTGTGAAACTTAAGATGAATGACAGCTCTTAAACTCCATATGGAGATGGCCAAAAGCAAAACAAAAAGAACGCTATTTCCTCTTTCTTCGAAAATCCCAAAAAACAACAACATCCCAAGGGTAAAATACAGAAGTAAAATCAAAAGCTGAAAGAGTTTCACATACTTAGGCGTCTTTTCAAGATGAAAACAATAGGTAATAAACTTTGCAGTAGCCAAAGCGAATAAAGGCATCAAAACATTTAAATAATGAGGTAATTTAAATTGAGCCATTGAAATCAAAGGAAAAACGATGAGCAAGACCAAATAAGGAAACAGCTCCATTGCTTGGAATCTTTGCTGGTTGCGCTTAATTGTCAAAATAAGACCACCTATAAACAACACTGTCCAAGGCAAAAATTCCCATAAAAAAGAATGCACAAAAAAGAAATAACTGCTGGAGTTTTTTCCTAAACCCTCCCCACTTAATCGCTCCATACTTTGCTCCCAAAAAATAAATTTAAGGCCAGTACGCTCTCCTTGCCCACGGATAATCAATTCAGGATGCTGGTCGAATTGAATGAAATAGGCATAGAGCATTGGAGATATACAAAGTGAAAAGACGAACAAGGCCAACAAAAATTGATGTGACACTAACAATTTCCATTTTTTTCGAAGTCCGAGATGTACCAAAATTGCTATTCCAATAACTAAAAGAGCGATTTGTCCTTTGGTCGAAAAAGCAAAAGCTGCTGCCACACTACCCAGAATTAACGCACTCTTTTTTTCGGTCTCAATGAATGAAGAAAATTGGTATAAAGCCAAACTCACAAAACCCACAAGAATAGCATCAGTTCGAACATCTATTCCTGAGAGAATAATGGTTTGAGCGCTGGCGAATAGAAAAGCAACCCATTGTGAAACTCGGGTGTTGTAAAATAGATTAGACCAACGATAAATTGAAACCGTGGCCACTATCAGCATAAGTAAACTCGGAAGCCTGTAAGCCCAGTGATGAAATCCGAAGAGTTCAAATGATAGCGCACTCAACCAAAAATGCATATGAGGTTTATCTAAATAAGGCTCAAAACCTTTAATCAAATGAAGGTAATCGTTCTCTTGAGCCATTCGCATGGCCATCACAGCAAATTGAGCAGAATCATTTTCGATCAGAGGAGAAAACAAGCCTAGCAGGTAAACCATAAACAGGCCAACCCACAATAAACGCTGCGGAGTAAATTGAAATTTAGTCAAGAATATATTTTGATCCAAGAATACTTAATCTATAAATTATTAAGGCGATAATACTACCAAATAGCGCTCCTACTAAAACATCAGAAGGATAATGCGCCCCTAAATATACTCGACTAAAGCTCAATAAAGCAGACCAAATATACAATAGTATCACGCTATATTTTCGGTTGAACTTTATGACCGAGGTCACGAAAACTACTAAGGCAAATGCATTAGAGGCATGAGCTGAATAAAAACCATAACGTCCGCCACATCGATAGCCAATATCTCTTAGCCTATCATTTAGAGTCTCCAAGTGACAGGGTCTTAGTCGTTCAAAACCGTTTTTAAACAAATTCGCCATTTGATCTGAAACTACAATTACAAGCGCGATACAAATCAAATAAAAGAAGGCTTCTTTAGAGGATTGTTTTTTAAAAAGCAGAAAAACAATAATCAAGTATAAGGGAATGCTATTCCATTTATTAGTTACGAATTGCCAAAACAAATCTAGACTAGAATGTCCCCACTGTTGAACGCTTAAAAGTATAGTTTCGTCAATATGCTGAATAGTATCAAGAATCATATTCTGCTACTTCAGCATCGTAAAAAGTCAAAGCCTCTTGAACTAAGTTTTCTGTAATTTCTTCAATTTCTTTTTCATCTTCATTTGAAAATTGTTCAAACCACATGAGATCATCGTTAGCGACGTTTAAAATAAATCGAGGAAATTCAGTGTGAATGACGTATACCGCATCTTTAATTGCAGAATTATCACCTAATATAAATTTTGGAAGCTCCATTTTAGAATTGCTGTTTACGAAGCAAAAATACAAATCTTAAATAGAGCAAAAGTGCTGAAGCGGTTAAGCCTACTAGTAAACCAATCCAAATACCATTTCCACCCCATTCTAATTCAATTGCAAGGATATAGCAAACCGGAAATGCGATAACCCAATAGGCAATAAATGTGATAAGGGCGGGCACATTGACGTCTTGAATTCCTCTGAGCGCTCCTAATATCACTATTTGTAATCCGTCAGAAATTTGAAAAAATGCAGACCATAACAGCAACATAGACGCAAGTGAAATGACCTTGAGGTTTTCAACCTGGTTCAATGAACTCTCCGTATCTAAATAAACAAGAGGTAAATCAAATCTAAAAATCAGAAAGGCTAAGGCAAACACAATTTCAATAAGTAGCGTCATTCCAAATAATGAAAAGGCAACCTCTTTCAAGCGAACAATATCTTTTTTACCCTTTTGGTTACCCACTCTAATCATAGCGGCTACACTTAATCCTTGGCCGACCATATAGGTCATTGATGATAAGTTTAAAGCAATTTGATTCGCTGCCTGTTCGATGGTACCGAGTATTCCACTTAGCCATATGGCCATAGTAAATAACGTTACCTCGAAAAATACCTGAGCTGATGTGGGTAAGCCAAGATTTAAAATCTTCTTCACATAACCCCAACTGGTCTTCTTCCAGTTTAATCGGGTAATAAACTCTCTGAAATAGGCAGACCTATAAAGTACAATAACGATAAAGAGTACCATGAGCACTCTAGAAATAAGGGTTCCATATCCGGCGCCTATAACGCCTAAGGCTGGAAAACCCCAATTTCCAAAAATCAGCAAATAGTTAAAAAGAATATTTAAAGCATTTGAGATCAGCGTAGCATACATCGGTATTTTGGTTCTTGACAATCCGTCACACAAGGTTCTAAATGCCTGAAAGACCATTATAGGAATCAGAGACAGTGAAATGATTTGGTAATACGGTACCGCAAGCGCAACAACCTCTGGAGGTTGTTTCATGCTTTCCATTAAAGGACCCAAAATCAATAAAACACCGAATAAAATAATCCCAGAGCTCAAACAAATCACTGAGCCGTGTTTGAAGACCTTTTTAACATTTAGTTTTTTTCCCGAACCATCCGCCTCAGCGATGAGCGGTGTAATTGCCGCTGATATTCCAATACCTACAGCAAAGGCCACAAAAAAGAAACTGTTCCCTAAGGATACCGCCGCCAGCTCTGCAGCACCGAGTTGTCCAACCATAATGTTATCGGCAAAAGCCACAAAGGTGTGGCCCAACATCCCAAGGATTACTGGAAAGGCTAGTTTCCAATTGGTTGCAAATTCTTTTTTATAAAACGCTAAGGAATACATCAGTACTTTTTTGCTTGTTCCCAATAAACATTCATCTCATCTAAGCTCATGTCTTTTAAAGATTTTCCAAGTGAGTTAGCCTGTTCTTCTAGATATTGAAAACGTTGAATAAATTTTTTATTGGTGCGTTCAAGAGCCTGATCAGGATTAATACCAAGAAAACGAGCGTAGTTGATCATCGAAAATAAAACATCTCCAAACTCAGCCTCCATAGCATCTTGATTATTGGATGTAATTTCTTCTCTTAACTCTTGAAGTTCTTCTTTGAGCTTATCCAAGACCTGTTCGTTTTTTTCCCAATCAAAACCAACACCAGAAACCTTGTCTTGAATTCGATAGGCTTTAATCAAAGAAGGAAGTGATTTTGGCACCCCTTCTAAAACAGATTTCTTTCCCTCTTTTAATTTTAATTTTTCCCAGTTGTGCTTGACCTCTTCCTCACTGTTCAATTCTAAATCACCGTAAATATGTGGATGTCTCTCAATGAGCTTGTTACTAATCGCCTCACATACAGATGTGATGTCAAAATCACCAGTCTCTGAGCCTATCTTAGCATAAAATACAATGTGAAGTAGAACATCTCCAAGTTCTTTTTCTATTTCGGGCAAATCCATGGTCAATATGGCATCCGATAATTCATAGGTCTCTTCAATGGTCAAATGTCTTAAAGACCCAAGGGTTTGCTTTTTGTCCCAGGGGCACTTTAATCTCAAATCATCCATGATGTCTAACAAGCGGCTAAAAGCGGCTAATTCTTGAGCTCTTTTATTCATTCTTTGACCTTTAATTTTATTCGACTACTATTTATGGTTGCAGGTATCCAGCCGTAGGAAATCCCCAATCGCATCTGATAATTTCCAGAAGTCTCTGGGGCCGACAATTCGAGTTTAATTCTTTTAGAAGCACCTGATTCCAAAAACAAAGAATCTAATACGACCTTAGAACCTAGCTGCTGCTCTCCTCTGAGAAAATATTGAGAAAGCACTACAGGCATATTACCTGAACTATTAAGTTTTAAAGGGTAACTTCCTCTATTGCTGATAGTGGCTTCTACCATTTTGATCTCCCCTACACCAAATACATAAGCCTCATTTTCAGTATACTCATTAATTTCGATATCGACTTGAGCGTAAGAACGATAGTCTGCTACCACGGCATAACGAATTTGTGATCTATTGTCTGCATCAAAAGGTGCTGAAAAGTTAGGGTTGTTGCGCTTGTGATTTATGAGGAAAACTTCTTTTCCTTGAATGTGTTCTTCATAGTCCCAATAGTCAAATTGAGTATTGTTAAAGTAAAATGTACTCAGTGTGTGTGCCTTTTTTGCTGCGTAATACTGATAACGCGACGCATTTTCATAGGAGTTGACAAAAACAATCGGACGACCCGAAGAGAGTGAGTCCAGTTGCTCAGACCAGCGCTCCCAGTGGTGAAGGGGGCCACTAGAATAAACAAACTGCTTGGGTAGAATATCAAAAGCGAAATAAAGACGAACCGGAATAAGGGCAATCAGCGTAATCTTTCCAAGTAAAATGGTTGTTTTTTGCAACTTCTCTTTTTCAGCTAAATAGGGATAAGACAATAAAAACAAAGGAACCAAGGCTATTGAAGTCCAGTGTTTGTGAATAAAAACTCTAAACGACTGTAAAAAGAAAAAGACCAAGACACCAATCAACACATATTTCAAAGACTTTTCATATAAATCCAAGCCTTTTCTTTTTCCCACCGCGATAAACATAGGAATACTCACCAAAGGACCTAAGACTAAAGGTTGACTAAAGAGGTAACCCAAGACATTGCTCCATTTAAAACTAATGTCTGAGCGATCACTTAAATGAAATTTTAAACTCATCCAATCATTTTGGTATTGCCAAAAGGCATAGGGAAGCATCAAGAGTACAGTCAAAAAAAGCACCTTGTAAAAAGGCTTTTGTGTGAATAATCTCGGATTCGATAAAAGCGTAAAGAAAACAATGAGCACCCCGTGATACTTGCTGAGAAACATAAATGAAATAGCAAATGCTAATCCCACACAATATTTTAAAGAGGGCTTGTCAAGAAAGTGTTTATAACAATAGAAAAACAAAAGCTCTCCAAAGAGTAAGGGTACATCAGTCTTGATTAAAAAACTACCTGCGTGAACAGCGAGCAGCCCCATTGACAAAAACACAAACAATTTCAAATTCTTGCGATCGACCAAATCGTACATTAAATATAACGAACAACTGCTCATAAGTATAAACAACAAGCGTGCTCCGAGCTCATTTTGAAATAAAAGTTCTCCGAGATAAGTGGCAAAGGCCACCATTGGGGGATGATCCAAATATCCCAAATCAATACTTCGCGCAAAAAGTACATAATACGCTTCTTCTCCTGAGAGATCCATAAAATAAGACTGTAGAAGGGCTGCGAGAGTCCATAGGCTTAAAAAAACATGAAATCCTGAAAGTGAATAGCCAAAAAGTCTAATGCTTTGCATAAATTGGAAAATCCAACACAAAATAACGATATTTAATGCTCAAATCCGTTGTCATGAAAGGACTTTATTTAGCTCTGCTTACAGCTTTCTTTTTTTCGTGTCAGAACACCACTCCAAAGGCAAATACATGGAGCAGTTATCACGGTGGAAAAGACAGAAACCACTATTCAGAAATAAATGAAATTAACCCCAGTAATGTAGCTCAACTAGAACCTGCTTGGACCTTTACTACCTCTAGCAAAGGACAAATGCAAATGAACCCCATTGTCGTAGACAGTATGGTCTACATCATTGATGCCAGTTTAAAAGTATACGCTTTACACGCTGAAAGCGGCAAAGAAATTTGGAGTTACGGTGCAAATTTCGATCATGCGCTATCGACATCCAGAGGAGTGAGTTATTGGAAATCAAAAAAAGGAAAGCAACGTATTTTTTACACTCGAAACTATGAGCTTATCGCGCTTGACGCCATAAGTGGTACGCCTGCCAAGGGCTTCGGAGTTGATGGTGCAGTAGACATTCGTAAAGCACTTCCCAGTATGGACAAATGGGTAATCTCTAATACGCCGGGTACCATTTTTAAAGATTTAATCATCTTGCCATTAAGAGTATCCGAATCAGAGGGTGCTGCTAAAGGAAATATCATCGCTTTTGACACCAATACAGGTGCTGTCGTTTGGACCTTTGAAACCCTTCCAAGTTTTAAAGACAACCCTAATATTGGTGGCGGAAATAATTGGGCTGGAATGAGTTTAGATGAAGAGAAAGAATTGGTGTACATACCCACAGGTTCAGCTTCTCCTGACTTTTACGGCGCCAATCGTGCAGGGAAAAATGAATACGCAAATTCCATTATAGCTTTAGACGCAAATACTGGTGATTATATATGGCATTTTCAAACCGTACATCACGATTTATGGGATAGAGATTTACCTGCTCCACCAAACCTCATTCAAATCGAAAAAGAAGGAAAATCAATCGATGCATTGGCTCAAATCAGCAAGCAGGGCTATGTTTTTTTATTCGATAGAGCAAACGGAACTCCAATTTATGAAATCGAAGAAACACAAGTGCCTCAATCGAATATCCCAAACGAAATTTCATGGCAGACACAGCCTATTCCCAGTAAACCCAAAGCTTTTGCCCGACAAATAGACGAACTTAAAGAGGCTGAAATTGGAATGTATTCTTCGCGTAGCGATTCACTCAAAAAGCTATTTAAGTCAATGATCAAAAAAACCTATCACCCGCCTGACACCTCAACAGTTCTATTATTTCCGGGTTACGATGGCGGAGGTGAATGGGGAGGCGCGGCAGCTGTTCCAGATGAGGGTCTGCTCTACGTCAATTCAAATGAAATGGCCTGGGAGCTTCGCATTGAGAAAAAAGAAATTGCAAATACGGCTAAAGGATTGTACACCAGATACTGTTCGAGTTGTCACTTAGATAACTTTCAAGGTGTTCCCGAGAGCGGGTATCCCAGCCTAGTAAACATGAACGAGCGATTAACAACTGAGGAACTCCACCTTTTAATAAGCAATGGAAAGGGTCGAATGCCCGGATTTTCACAGCTACCTAAAGCAGAAATAAAAGCCATAAGCAGTTACATAATGGGCTTAGAAGACGGAAATACAGCACTGAATACAGTAGAACCTATTACCACCTATATTCACAGTGGCTATCAAAAGTTTTTAGATGAAAATGGGCTCCCAGCTATCAATCCACCATGGGGACAATTACACGCCATCGATTTGAATACGGCAGAATACAAATGGAGTGTTCCCTTGGGCGAAACCCCTGGAATAGGTGAAACAGGAACAGAAAATTACGGTGGACCTCTGGTCACCAAAAACGGATTGCTCTTTATAGCCGCTACTAAAGATGGTTTTATAAGAGCTTTTGACCGTCATACAGGCGAAGTACTTTGGAAATACAAATTGCCTTACCCTGCTTTTGCGAGCCCTAGTTTATACCAGTACAATAACAGGTCCTATCTTGTAATCGCCTGCGGTGGAGAAAAGCTAGGAACAGTCGCTGGCGATCAAATTATAGCCTTTGCCCTACCTCAATAATACCATGTGTTACGATATTAGTGCCCAACTCAAAACACAACTCTCCAGAGCAAAACGCATGGGAGATCAAACGGCTCAAAAAGAAATTACAGCTATCATTGAAGAGAACCAATTAAAGAATATTTATAGGGCGAGTGGCTTTGAACATCCTAATTGTATACTCTACGATAAGTCTTCAATTATTGTCGCCAGATGGGGATTAATTCCATATTGGATTCAAGATGAAAAGGCCGCACGAAAAATTGAAAATTCTACCTTAAATGCGCGTATTGAGAGCATTCAAGAAAAGCCTTCTTTTCATGAAGCAGCTCAGCATTCAAGAGCAATACTCTATATCGACGGATTTTTTGAACATCATTTCAGAAATAATGCAGCTTATCCGTTTTACGTCCAAAAATCAGATGAAGAACCCATGATTGTTGCTTGCTTATACGATACCAATACAAAATTCAGTAAAAGTGTCTCGACTTTTAGTATTGTAACGACGGTGGCCAATTCGTTTATGAAAGAAATCCACAATAAGCCTGAGCACGGTGCGTCTCGAATGCCTTTAATACTCAATTCAGATCAAGCAGAACTATGGTTAAATACCAAAAGAGAAATCGATAAGCTCACTGCTCAACTTGCAATAGATAATAATCTCAATTTAAAGGCGCACAGCGTTGAAAAAATAAGAGGTAAAAGTTCTTTGGGCAACACGGCAAAGGCCATCGAACCTAAACAGTACCAAGCCTTCCAAACCTTATTTTAAAAGTTCTTTTTTTGAGTGGCCAGCTCATATTCTTCTAAAAAAGTATTCATAAGCGTATCCACTGAAGGAATATCGTCAAGTAAGGCTGAAATCTGTCCAATTTCGAGTTCTCCTTCAACTAAATCTCCTTCATAAATTCCTTTTTTAGCTCTTCCCCTACCTAGCAGTGATCTTAGCTCCTCTGAAGAAGCCCCTTTTTGATAAAGTTCTAAAACAGATGCGTAAAATTCATTTTTAATGAGTCGAACAGGAGCTAATTCTTTCAAGCTAAGAATGGTATCGCCTTCACCTAAAGATTTAACCAGATCTTTAAAATTTTGATGCGCAGTAGACTCTTTGGTCATTAAAAATCGACTACCCATTTGAACTCCAGATGCACCCATATGAAAACAGGCGAGCATAGCAGATCCCGTTGCAATTCCTCCAGCTGCCACTACAGGTATTTTAAAAGGATGTCGATGTAACAATTGCAATAATACAAGGGTCGTATTCTCTTCACGTCCATTGTGACCACCAGCCTCAAAGCCCTCAGCGATAATTCCATCGACCTCTGCCTGCTCCGCTTTAAGGGCAAACTTTAATGAACTAACCACATGCAATACTTTGATGCCATGGGACCTCAAACGCCCTGTAAATAGATTAGGGTTACCTGCTGAAGTAATGACCACTGGAACTTTGTGCTCAATTACTGTTGTTATATGCTCTTCAATATTGGGGTACATCAAAGGGATGTTCACGCCAAAGGGAAGTGTAGTTTTAGCTTTACAATTTTCTATGGCTTCTCGGAGTTGTTTTGGATACATACTACCCGCTCCTAAAACTCCTAAACCTCCAGCATTTGAAACCGATGAGGCCAATTCAGCACCTGATGTCCAGACCATTCCTCCTTGAATAATGGGGTACTTAATACCTAATAAGCGCGTTAATTTTGTATCGATTTTCATACTTATGAAATGACTCCTGAACCCAATAATTCATCTTCGCTATACCAAGCTGCAAATTGACCCGATGTTATTGCAGATTGGGATTGTTCAAAATCTATATAAAGCCCATCGGACTTTTTGATTAAGGTCGCCTCTTGCAATGGCTGACGATATCGTATTCTCACCTTCACTTTCATTTGCTGCTCATCATCTAAAATCAAATCAGATCTCAACCAGTGAATGTCATTCGGTTCAATTTTAAGCGCAGAACGAAATAAACCAGGATGCTTGTTTCCTTCTCCTACATAGATGATATTTTCAACAGTATCTGTTCCAATGACAAAGAGTGGTTCTTTTGTTCCTCCAACGGCTAAACCCTTGCGCTGTCCAATGGTAAAAAAGTGAGCTCCTTTGTGTAACCCACAGACCTTACCCATGTCTTTAAAGTAGTCATGAGCTAATGCTCGCTCTGAAAGCGTCATAGCTTCCTTGTCGAGGTTGTAAATTGGATTTGTGGCTGCTATTTCTATAATAGTTCCTTCCTTCGGCTTTAATTGTTGTTGTAAAAAATCCGGCAATCGAACCTTTCCAATAAAACACAAACCCTGAGAATCTTTTTTGCCGGCAGTGACCAAACCTTCTCGCTCAGCTATTGCCCGTACTTCTGATTTTTGAAGATGACCTATAGGAAACAAAACTTTAGAGAGTTGATGCTGATTTAACTGACATAAAAAATACGATTGGTCTTTATTTGAATCTTTTCCAGCCTTCAATTGATATAGGATTTTGTCGCCATGGGATAGCTCTCCTTTTTGGCAATAATGCCCTGTAGCTACAAAATCGGCACCTAAATCAAGAGCTATGGATAAAAAGACATCAAACTTGATTTCTCGATTACAGAGTACATCTGGATTTGGAGTTCTTCCATTGCGATATTCATCAAACATATAGTTGACGATACGCTCTTTGTAAACTTCGCTAAGATCAATTGTTTGAAATGGAATATTGAGTTTTTCTGCGACCAATAATGCGTCATTACTGTCTTCAAGCCATGGACATTCATCTGAAATGGTGACTTCATCGTCATGCCAATTCTTCATGAAAAGAGCAATCACATTGAAACCCTCTTTTTTCAAAAGATAGGCAGCGACAGAGGAATCGACACCTCCAGATAAACCTACGACAACTGTGGGTTTGTTCTCAGCCATATCAATGGAATTAAAGTAGTTCGCCTACTTTTTAAGTCTCTTTTTATACTCAGGTTGCGCTTCAGCCTGTTCCATCATTTCTCGCATTCTTTTTTGAAATTTGTTTTCCTTACGAGGCGCTTTTTTATTCTCTTCAATTTGCGCATGAATCTTTTCTTCATCTAAGATTACGTTTTTAATCACCAACATAATACCTATGGTAAGCAAATTAGAAACGAAGTAATATAAACTCAATCCAGAAGCGTAGTTATTGAAGAAAAACAACATCATTACTGGAGACAAATACATGATGAACTTCATATTAGGCATACCCGGCTGTTGTTGCATTTGCATGGTCTGACCAGTAGTCATCTGCATGTAGAAAAAGATAGCTACAGAGGCCAAAATAGGAAACAAGCTAATATGGTCACCGTAAAATGGAATAGTGAAAGGCAACTCAACAATGGTGTCATAAGAAGACAAGTCATCCACCCATAAAAACGACTTTTGGCGCAATATGAATGAGGTAGGAAAAAAACTAAAAAGGGCATAGAAAATGGGCAACTGTAAAAACGCAGGTAGACAACCACTCATCGGGCTAACACCCGCTTTGTTGTATATCTTCATGGTTTCTTGCTGCCTTTTCATGGCATTGTCTTTGTACTTATCGTTGATCGCTGTAATTTCTGGTCTTAAAACCTTCATCTTCGCTTGGGATACATACGACTTATAGGTCACAGGAGACATGGCCAAACGAACGACTATGGTCATTACTATAATAGCCATACCATAAGGTAAAAACGAGGCTAAAAAGCTGTAAAAAGGATTGAAAATATATCTATTGATCCAACCAAAAATTCCCCATCCAAAAGGAATAGAGTCAGCCAAAGCATAATCCTTATATGCGCTTAGCACTTCTAAATCTGTAGGACCAAAATAAAGTTTCATCGCAGATGATAACTCTCCTCCCATCAGCTTTAAATTCACTTTTGAGCCATAGGCTTTAGTGTATATTTCGTCTTTAGATTCCTCCTCAACTAAATTTTCAGAATTCATGTCAACCTTATCAAAAGCCTGTTCAGCCACTAGCATACTGCTAAAAAAGTGTTGTCGATATGAAATCCAATTCACCTTGTTTTCTGTATCCTCATCAAAGTCGCTTGAGGCAGATAACTTTCTGACCTTTTTATTTTCGTATTGATAAGTTAAACGGGTATACCTGTTCTCATACATCACACTCTGATCGAATCGCTTCGCCTTAAAATCCCAACTCAGATTGAGATCGTCAGAATCGACCAAATAGGAACTTAAGTTTTGACTTCTTATGGTATAATCCAGTAAATATTCATCAGGTTTTAATACATATACCACTTCTAAATAAGCATTTTCAGACGTTTTCGCTTTCATCGATAGACGCGTAACTCCCCCGTCATCTTTGGAGATAGAGGGAATAAAATACAGATCAGTGGTTTTTAATATTCTATTATCTGTAGTTCTAAAATTAACCCTAAGATTTGAGTTGTTCTCGGCAATCAAATGTACCGGCTCTTCCTTATAGTCTGAGTATTGCTTTAATTCAAGTGCTTTTACTTGGGCTCCCTTATGGGAAATTTCCATGCGCAACAACTCATTTTCAATAATCGTTGATCCCTCGTCTTGAGGTGTAAAAGCAAATAAACCTACGGCGTTTTGGTAAGCTTGATTCACAATAGAATCAGAAACCACAGCAGGAACAGCATCTATTTTGATTTCCGCCTCGCTTTCAGATGATTCTTTTTCCTGATTGGCCACAAGCTCTGCTGCTCTAGCTGCCTCCAATTCCTCAGGGGTTGGTTGGTTTAGGTAAAACCAAAACATCATAATGGCGAATATGAGAATAAAGCCAATGATCGAGCTTTTATCTAGTTTTCTTTCTTCCATAAAGCGTTAAAATAGCGTATTAAATTCAAAGATAATGCTTATTGGGCTGTCCCTACAATTGATTTTTTGTGGGATAAGGCTGAAGCAATGAATGAGACAAATAAAGGGTGGGGATTAGCAACTGTACTTTTGTATTCCGGATGGTATTGAACTCCAACAAACCACGGATGGTTTTCCAATTCAACAATCTCTATCAATTGTGTTTCCTTATTCCTACCGGTAGCCTTTAAACCAGTACCTTCAAGTTGTTTTTCATACTGACTATTGACCTCAAATCTATGCCTGTGACGCTCGTGAATGATTTTAGCATTTGAATATATTTCAGAGGCTTTACTTCCTTCAGTCAATTCACATTCCCAAGAACCTAAACGCATTGTTCCACCCAAATGTGTAATCTTTTTCTGTTCTTCCATTAAAGAAATTAAAGGTGATGAAGTGTTTTCATCAACCTCTATAGAATTTGCATTTTCTATATCGAGAACATTTCGAGCGTATTCTACAATGGCCATTTGCATCCCCAAACAAATTCCGAAAAACGGAACCTTATTTTCTCTTGCATACTGAACAGCTTTAATTTTGCCCTCTAAACCTCGTGTACCAAATCCAGGTGCTACCAACAATCCGTTGAGCCCTTTGAGTTTTGATTCGATTTCGTTTACTTCTAAAGTCTCTGAGTGAATTGATTGAATTTCAACCTTGACCTTATTTTCAGCACCGGCATGTATAAAGGCTTCCAAAATAGACTTGTAAGAATCTTGTAACTCAACATATTTTCCGATTAATCCAATCTTAACAGTATTTTCAGGATGGGCTAGGCGCTCTAAAAATTCTTTCCAAGAATCCAATGCAGGCACACTATCAGTGTTTAGTCTTAATTTTTCCAGGACTACACGATCGAGCCCTTCTTCATGCATCAAAAGAGGTACTTGGTAAATCGTTGGGGCATCGATGGATTGTATCACAGCTTCTTTTGAAACATTACAAAAAAGTGCCAATTTTCTTCTTTTATCTTGGTCAATATCGTATTCTGTTCTACACACTAAAACATCCGCTTTTATACCACTTTCCATTAAGGTTTTTACTGAATGCTGAGTGGGTTTTGTCTTTAATTCTCCAGCAGCAGATAAATAAGGAACAAGCGTTAAATGGATAACCATACCGTTGTGCTCTCCCAAATCCCATAGCATTTGACGAACAGCTTCAATGTAAGGCAGTGATTCTATATCCCCCACTGTTCCTCCTATTTCAGTAATAACTATATCGTAATTTCCAGTTTGGCCTAAAAGTTTAATGCGGTCCTTAATTTCATTAGTAATGTGAGGAACGACCTGAACCGTTTTACCCAGAAACTCTCCTCGACGTTCTTTTTCAATCACACTTTGGTATATACGTCCTGTAGTCACATTATTTGCCTGAGAAGTTGAGGTATTTAAAAAACGTTCATAATGACCCAAATCTAAATCCGTTTCTGCTCCATCATCAGTGACAAAACACTCTCCGTGTTCGTATGGATTTAAAGTACCAGGATCGACATTGATATAAGGGTCAAACTTTTGTATCGTTACTCTGTATCCTCTAGCCTGAAGAAGTTTTGCTAAAGAAGCAGCGATAATTCCTTTACCTAATGAAGAAGTAACTCCGCCCGTAACAAAAACGTATTTAGTGGTGTTCATGGGTTTTTGATTGTATACGGGACGTAAAGGTACAATAAATCAAAAGGTTTGAGCAAAATTCAATATCTTAAAAGTCTAAAAAACTAACCATGAACAGAAGAGACTTTATTCAAAAATCGGGTACGGGAGGATTGGCACTATTTTCAGCCAACACTGTAGCTCATAATTTTAAATTAAATCCTACAGAATTAAAATCTTTAAATCTCAAAAATAATATCAATCACAGCGTTTGTCATTGGTGTTTTGGGAATATACCCTTAGAAGATTTTTTGAAAATAATTAAAAACATGGGCATCAAATCTATAGACTTAGTGAGTCCAGAAAATTTTGATTTGCTCAAACAATACGATATCCATTGCAGCATGTGTCAGGGAGCAGAGATAAGCCTAACAGAAGGATTCAACGACCCTAAAAATCACAAGCAACTTATAGAAAATTACCAACGTGTTATTCCTCAAGTAGCTGAGGCTGGATTTACCAACCTCATCTGTTTTAGTGGAAATAGAAATGGAATGAATGACTATGTCGGTATCGAAAATTGTGTTAGGGGACTATCTGAAATCATGCCTTTAGCCGAAGAGCATGGAGTTGTCTTACAAATGGAATTGTTCAACCAACAAAATCATCCAGATTATATGTGTGATTCGAGTATCTGGGGAGTTGAACTATGCAGAAGGTTAGGAAGCGATAATTTCAAATTGCTTTTCGATATCTACCACATGCAAATTCAAGAAGGAGATATCATCAATAGCATTAGAAAGTATTATAAATACTTTGGTCATTACCATACGGCTGGTGTTCCCGGTAGAAATGAAATAGGTGAAAAACAAGAATTGTATTATCCAGCTATAATGCAAGAAATTCTGAAAACTGGATACACAGGGCACGTAGCTCAAGAATTTATTCCTATAAGCGACGATCCCATAGCGTCCTTGCAAGCAGCCTTCACAATTTGTGATATCTAAAGGCTATTCCAGTGAAATCTGATTTGCTTTTCTAGGTCTGAATGGAGGCTTTCCAAAACAGGGCATGTATTTCCGAAGCGTTCTAATATTTTAGCATCCTTTTCAGAGATTTCTGGTAAATACAAATCAACCTCAATACTTGAAATTCGTCTTGGATCAGAGGCCATGTGCTTTTTGATTTCAAGACGACTGTCTTTGAGCTCGATACCCATTTGATTCGCCTTTATAGCCATTACTGTTATCATGCAACTGCCTAAGGCATTGGCCACACAATCTGTAGGTGAAAAAGCTTGTCCTAATCCATTATTGTCAATTGGGGCATCACTGTGGATCACCGACCCCGATCTCAAGTGGGTTGATGCTGTCCTGAGTCCACCTTGGTAAATTATTTCTGAGGTAGTTTTCATCAATTTTATTTCGTTCTAAGTTAGTGTATTGCATGAGATAAAAGGAATGATTGATATATCCCCTTTGATTTTGTGAGAGGCTGTAATTGAATTTACTGTGCGTATATTCTTTTTCGTCTATAACTGAAGTACTTGTTAAAACATCCTTATCATAAGCCATTCTCAACACCAGATCAAAAACGAGATCAAATCCTCTAGCCGCATAAGCATTCGGGAAAAAGCCAAAACGATTTAAGTAGCGTTTTGAAAATTCACTTTCTGATTCAGGAGTGTTATAAACCGAAGGATATACAAACTTTAAATTCGATAAGTGCTCAAAAGAAATACTCTGACTTTCAAAAACCCGAGTAGCATATTTAGTAGTAAAAAGCTGAATTATTCTATTTTCTTCGGAATTTATAGAGTTCAAAACACTCGTCACTCCTGAGGCTAAACTCGGTTTAGAAGTTTCTAAAAATACCCAATTAACTCTGGTGGAGTCAATTTGATTTAACTTAAACTCTTGTAAATCTAAAGAACTCTCATCTGTTATTTCTGTGACCTTTGCCCCTGGGAACGCTAACTGCAAATCTCGTTTAGCTTGCCCATCTTCACTAATATCTGTTATAATTAAAACAGACTCTTCTTCTTTTACTCTCAAAAGTTGAGCAATCATTTCTTTCCTTATTTCTGAGGGATCAGTAATAGAAAATAATACGTTATCGCTATTGGCATCTTTTATGGGCGTAGATAATGGGAATACAAAAGGAATTGATGCCAAGGAGGTACTTCTTGAAATTTCTTCAATTATACCAGAGCGCAAAGGGCCAATGACTGCATCAAATTTACTTAGTTCAGTAAGTTGAAGATATGCTCCCACTCTGCCTTTGTCCAACTCAGTATCAAAAGTCTCATGATTGACAAAAACACCATAAGAACGAAGAGAATCAATCGCCATAAGGGCACCTGAATAGAAACTAAGTGAGGTCTTCATATCCGTCCTTTTCTCAATTTCTTTTTGAGCCATTTGAGCATCCAGTGAATCAACACGATCTAAACGAAAAGGAAGCATAAAAAGTAAATGGTGAGAAGATCCAACTTGAATACTGTCTAATAAACTGAATTCAGGGCTTATAAACCCTTGACGTACCGTGCGACTAAACCCTAAAGGTTTGGGTATTTTTAAGATCATTCCTGAAGAAAGTCCCTCTTTAATTTTTGGATTAAGTCGATATAAAGAAATCATATCAATATCGAGGCTCTTCACAATACCATAAATGGTTTCTTTGGGTTGAACCTCGTAAAACAAGAAACTATCGTCATATACGAAAACGGTCTCTTCCTCTTCTTCTATTGTGGATTCAGTATACTCCTGTTGATTTGCGTACTCGAACTCTTTAATCTCTAGGGAGTTAGAAGGTACACTCAAGACATCTCCAACACTTAAAGAAGAAGAGTTTTCAGGCAATTGAGGATTGAGACGTGCCAAGCTATCCAAACTAATTTGATAACCGTAAGCAATACTCCATCTAGTGTCTCCTTGTTTAACTTGATAGGTGTCGTAACTGACTTGAATCTCAGATTGCGATGCACTTTTTTCTTTGAATACAGGGATTTTTAAAAGTTGTTTCCTCTTCAACTTTTTTCGAGCCGCACGCGGATTATACTTCAAGATATCCTCTTTATTCACTGAGAATTTTAAAGCAATAGCGTCAATATTTTCTTTTTTCTTGACCTTGTAATTAATGAATCCACTTGGAATACTTACTACTGGAGAAACGCTTTCTTTTTCTTCGAATACAGGAATCCTTAAGATCATATTGACATCCAATACCTCGGAATTTAAAAAGTCGTTAAAAAGAATCAATTCAGTGGTCTCAATGTCATATTTTTTAGAAATCCCATATATGGTCTCGGACTGTAGCACCCTGTGCATTTTAAAGCGTGCAGGTTTTTTGTTTTCAACAACCTGAGCACTTAACAATTGAAAGGAGCATAAAACACCTATAACTAACTCGTATATTCTTTTTTTCATTCCCACTCTATTGTTGCTGGAGGTTTTGAACTGATATCATAAACCACACGATTTACACCCTTCACTTTGTTGATAATCTCATTGGAAATACTCTGCAAGAATTCATGCGGAAAATTAACCCAATCAGCAGTCATACCATCAGTGCTTTCCACTGCTCTCAAAGCAACGCAATTTTCATAAGTACGTTCATCACCCATTACTCCCACACTTTGAACAGGTAAGAGCATGGCACCTGCTTGCCACACTTTATCATAGAGTTCCCACTTTTTCAATCCATCGATGAAAATGGCATCTACTTCTTGTAACATTCTGACTTTATCTGGAGTGATATCTCCTAAAATACGTATACCTAAACCAGGCCCTGGAAAAGGATGCCTTCCTAATATTGAAGGTGCTATACCCAGTGTGGCTCCTATACGTCTCACTTCATCTTTAAACAATTTCCGTAAGGGTTCTACGACTTTAAGTTTCATATAATCAGGTAATCCTCCCACATTGTGATGACTTTTTATGGTTGCCGAGGGTCCCCCAGTTGCTGATACCGATTCAATGACATCAGGATAAATAGTTCCTTGTGCCAGCCATTTGGCATCTGAAATCAGTTTCGACTCGCTATCAAAAACATCAACAAAAACCCTGCCGATTGTTTTTCTTTTTTGTTCAGGTTCGCTTATTCCCTTTAATTCAGATAAAAAACGTTCTCCTGCATCCACACCTTTAACATTCAAGCCAAAACCTTTGTATTGCTCAAGGACTTGTTCAAATTCATTCTTACGCAAGAGTCCATTGTTTACGAATATACAGTGCAATCTATCACCTATCGCCTTATGCAAAAGCACAGCAGCCACAGTAGAGTCTACACCTCCTGACAATCCTAAAATTACACTATCATCTTTAATTTGTGCCTTAAGATCTTCAACAGTCTCTTCAACAAAAACATTTGGCGTCCAATCTTGATCAAAATGTGCGATTCGAACTAAAAAATTTTCCAACACTTTAATTCCGTCCTTACTGTGATACACCTCTGGATGAAATTGAATTCCAAAAGTTTCTTCATTTTCAAACACAAAGGCTGCATTCTCTACATCAGCAGTACTAGCTATCTTTTTACAAGTTGCTGGCAATGCACTAATGGTGTCTGAATGACTCATCCAAACTTGAGAATTAAGTTCTACCCCATTCATTAATGAAGAATCAATTTCAATTTGAGTAAGATTGGCTCTTCCGTATTCTCTAATTTTTGAAGGTTTCACTTCACCACCTGCTTGGCTAGCCAAATATTGGGCTCCGTAGCAAATACCCAATAGAGGTAATTTTTGACGATAATTTAACAATTCAATTTTTGGAGGATTTTCGCCACGCACAGAGTGCGGAGAACCTGATAAAATAACTGCTTTGTATGCGTCTAAAGATTTAGGAGCCTTGTTGTACGGTGTAATTTCAGAATAAATATTTAACTCTCTGATTCTTCTTGCTATCAGCTGAGTGTACTGTGAACCGAAATCTAAAATGAGAACTTTTTGATGCATGCACAAAAATAGCAACTTTGTATAGGAGTTTATTTCAAAAAATTGAATAATTCTAAAAATAGTTAAGCATCATCTGTAAGCAGTCCCTAAGCTTATATTAGAAAAACGAATAGCCACATCAAATCAAATAAATGCTGTTTTTAAAAATAGACCTAGAAGAGAAGCTATAACCACAAGATTCTAAAGTACACATGGCGCCTTAAAGTTCGATAAAAAGTACTGAAGAGTCTGTTTGTTTTTGAAATTCGGTATAAACGATTTCGATAAATCGAGAACCGTAATCACTGTAGAAAGTGCTAAAATTTTCAACGCGTTCTTGAGGTTTACCCAAGGGATAAAATAACTCATACAAGATTGATATGCGCTGAATCTCGTCTTTTAAAACCCTTTTTTGCGCAAGCAGTAATCTTTTCTCAAGCTTATCAAGACCGTTCATCTGTTTTTGACGTTGTGCTTTTACAGCTCCTTCAAAACTTAGATCTGTATTTTTTGAACGCTCTTGTAATAAATTAAACTGCTCATCCAACAAAGCTTTAAAATCGGTTAATTCCAATGGAATATTAGAAACTTTTCGAACCCACCTATTGATCAACTGATTTTTGGCATTATTTAAATCACCATCAACAACATTTAATTTTTGCAATTTTCGATATGTTTTTTCATCGGCAGCATAGACAGAATGTCTCAATTTCAACATTGGAAAAACTACTTGAAAATGTTCAAAAACAGACTTTAGTTGAAACCAATAACTCAATTCACCTGCTCCACCAACATACATTAAATTAGGTAAGATGTATTCTTGATACAAGGGCCTTAAAATTACATTTGGTGAAAAGCGCTCTGGATGAGCTTCTACTTCACTCAAAATTTCCTCTTGAGAAAAATTAACCTTAGAATTTACCAATTGATACAAGTCACAATCGATATCAATTCTCTGACGTTCTTGTTCACTCAAATGAAAAAGGTTGATCGGTCTTGGAAACACCTGTGCTTTGTAACCTTTTTCGCCTATTTTTTCACTACGATCTTTAACAAGAGTCTGCGAAGGATTTGAAATGAGTTCTTCTTTAAAAAGCGGAATCATTAATTCTTTCAGTGCTCTTCTATCCGCATCTAGAACAATCAATCCGTGGCGCCCAAAGAGTTCGTGCACAAGAAGATGAGTAGCCTGTGCAAGATTATCAAACTTTAGATAAGCTGACTCAAAAAGTGATTTGAGTTCAGTATCGTTTTTCGAACGTCCTAAGTGTGATTTGAATACTTTGAACACCTCATTAAGTCCGTGCAGATCAAATTGTCCTACTGCTCCTTTTTGTGCACTATTCCATTGAAATTTTTTACCCCTAAACTGAAAGTGATTGATTTCTTCAAAATCATGATCTTCTGAAGCCATCCAATAAACAGGTATAAAATTGAAGTCAGGATACTCAGACTTAAATTTTTCACACAACACAATAGTGTGAAGAATTTTATACACAAAAAAAACAGGTCCAGTAAAAAGATTAAGCTGATGCCCTGTCGTTATAGTGAAGGTGTTTTTCTCTTTTAATAACTCCAGATTTTGTAGCACTACACTTTCTTGTAAATCAATAGCTAAAGTGTCATAGCTTTTCTTTATTTCATTGTATAATAATGCTCTAAAATTGTGATTATAACTGCTCGACTTTTCATCTATTTGCGCTTTGATGTTTTCAAGATCTGCAAAACGATTATACCACCGTTGGGGTAATTGACCAGTCAAATAATCCTTGAGCAAAGGATTGATTTTAAAACTTTCATCTGCACCAAAAGCATACCTGGCCATAGCTAAAAAACTTAGAGAATTCAAAGATAAGCCATATCTTTCGTAGTAATCTAAAGATGTAAACTTCAATGAAGAATAAGAAATTTTCAAGCACACTGATTTTAGTGCTTTTGGTCAATATCATTTTTGCCCAACAAATAATGAGCCCCGATGAATTTTTAGGGTATGAACTCGGAAGTCAATTCAGTAGACATCATCAAGTAGTAGATTATTACAACTACTTGGCAGAGAACGAAAATGACCGCGTTAAAATAGTAGAGTACGGTACCACAAACGAAGGACGTAAATTAAGATTGGTAATTCTAAGTTCAGCTGAAAACATGGCAAACCTAGAAGCCATTCAAGAAAATCACTTAAAAGGTCTTCAAAGTGAAGAAACAGGAAATACGGCTGTAGTTTGGCTGAGCTACAACGTTCATGGTAACGAGAGTGTCAGCACAGAGGCCTCAATGAAAACGACACATCATCTTCTAACGCAGAGGAGTGATTTTTTAGAAAATACCGTAGTTATTATCGACCCTTGTATCAATCCTGATGGCCGAGATCGCTATGTAAATTTATACAAGCAGAAAAAACACAAATTACTGCAAGCCGATGGCAATAGTGCCGAGCATTATGAGGGTTGGCAAAGCGGAAGAACCAATCACTATATATTTGATTTAAACAGAGATTGGGCATGGATAACGCAAAAGGAGTCACAACGACGCCTTGTGGCCTATCAGCAATGGATGCCACATATTCATGTTGATTTTCATGAACAAGGGGTAAACAGTCCGTACTATTTTGCACCAGCTGTTGAACCTTACCACGAAATAATTACTGACTTTCAGCGAAGTTTTCAAGACCAATTAGGTCGAAATCACGCCAAGTATTTTGATGAAAATGGATGGCTCTTTTTTACGGACGAGAGATTTGATTTGTTATATCCAAGTTATGGAGACACTTATCCAACCTATAATGGTGCTATTGGAATGACCTACGAACAAGGGGGAAGCGGCAGAGCCGGTCTAGGTATTTACAATGCGGAAGGCGAATTATTAACGCTCAAGGATCGAATCGCACATCACTTTACAACCGGGATTTCTACAGTAGAGGTGGCTGCTCGAAATGCAGAGCAACTCATCACTCAATTCAACAGCTATTACAAAGACAGTGAAACCGCTAATACCTCTTATATCATACACGGCAACAGTGCTAGACTTGCGGCACTCCAAACACTACTTGAAAAACACGGTATAGAAACTCAAAAAGCCTCCAATCAAAAGGTAAAGGGGTTTGATTACCTCAGCGGTTCAGAAAAAATGATAAACGTCGATGCTGAAGCAATGGTGGTGTCTACCAAACAAACCAAAGGGAAACTAGCAAGGGTGCTCCTTGAACCTAAGGCATATTTGTCCGATTCATTGACCTATGACATCACAGCATGGTCATTGCCTTATGCCTATGGTCTCAATGCCATAGAAACAGAACAACGAATTGCAACATCTACTGCACCCACTGCAAAAGAATCAAAGACAGCACTTCAAAAGAGTTATGCCTACATTATCAAATGGAATTCATTTGAGAGTGCAAAAGCAACAGCTGCTCTAATGCAAAAAGGTGTTAAACTCCGTAATGCCAATAGATATTTTGGGTTTGACAATACCAATTACGATCCTGGCACCATGGTGGTCTTGCAAAGAGATAACACAGAAATTGACAATTTAAATGGTCTAATGAACGCATTACAAGATAATTACCATGTTGAAATAACCTCTACCAATACCGGATATACCGATCGAGGTAAAGATTTTGGATCATCATATTTTCAACAAAGAAAGCAACCTCAAATCGCTGTATTAAGAGGAGATGGGGTTTCGAGCTATAGTTTCGGAGAATGGTGGTACTTTTTTGAACAAGACCTCAATATGCCATTTACGGCTATAGATACAAATTACCTCAGTCGTATTTCTTTGGAGAGTTATGACATTTTAATCATACCAAGCGGAAGAATTTCGAGCTTGTCTGATCGACAAAATGAACAAATCAAAACTTGGACTCAAGCTGGAGGAAAACTAATTCTTCAAGGTTCTTCACTAGCCTTTGCCAAAAAACTGGGCCTTTCCCTAGAAAAAAAGAAAATGGAATACGATATTGACAAGCGTTTACCAAACGACATGAGAGAGCGAGAAATGATGAAATATCAGATAACTGGAGCCATTTTTAAGGCTGAAGTGGATCAAACCCATCCTCTAGGATACGGTTTAGATGCTCATTATTTTTCACTCAAACTCAATGCGGATAACTATGAACTGCTCTCTTCAAACAATGCCATAGCCATTGGAAAAAACCACAGAGCTATTTCTGGGTTTGCAGGAGAAAAAGTTCAAAAAAATACGGCCAAAACCCTACTCTTTGGTTCTGAAGGTTTAGGAAGAGGTCAAGTGATTTATTTGGTAGACAATCCTCTTTTTAGAGGTTTTTGGTACCATGGAAAACTAATTGCAGCAAATGCCTTATTTCAAAACTAAGATGAAAAAAAATCGTTACTTATTGCTAGTACTGCTAAGCAGTAGCCTGACACTAATCGCTCAAAACAATTGGAAGCCTACTCGCTTTCAAAAAGAAGTCGATGCCATCGTTAACAAGTACCAAAACACAGCAATTGCTGAAAAAGCGCCTATTGTTTTTACAGGATCATCAAGCATTCGGTTTTGGCGCAATGTAAGTGAACTAAATACTTCTGAAACTATCTTAAATACTGGATTTGGAGGGTCGACAGCCCTTGATTTAATTCATTATATAGAGCCTCTAGTTCTACAATACAATCCAAAGCAAGTATTTGTTTACGAAGGGGATAATGATTTAGCGATAGGGCGTTCTGTGGCAAAATCCAAGCGACACCTCAAAAAGGTATTTAGACTAATTCGAAAGCACAACAAGAACACGACGATTGTATTTATTGCAGCCAAACCAAGTATTGCAAGGTGGAATCTGCGTTCTAAGTTTTTGAAGCTCAATGGAAAAATTGAAAAAATGGCCCGGTCGAAAGCGTATTTGAGCTTTGCCGATGTAGACACTCCTATGCTTGTCGATGGTGAAATAAACAAAACTATTTTTATTAATGATGGACTTCATATGAATGCCAAAGGCTATGAAATATGGTCTAAAGTCATAAAACCTTTAGTAAATTAAATAACTAAACCCATGAAGATTTTAAAATTAAGTATTTGCATGATTGGAATTGCACTAATCAGTTCATCTTGCGAATTACTCAATCCACAACCAAAAAGTCCGGTAGAGGCTAAAGCAACTACAATAGATAACATCTCTATTCTCCCTGAACCTTTGAATACCGCGGCAGGCGGAAGCAGTTTTATCATTTTTGATGCCTTGAGTATTTTATCCAATCCGAGTCAAGAAAAAAATCAAACTGCTCTAATAAGTGGTTTAGAAGAGCGTATAGGCTTTGCCCCTGAGCTCATCGAGAACAATCGTGATTATCAAATTACGCTAAGTGTAGCACCTCTTAGTAAAGAGGAAGTTTGGATGGTAGATACAACAAACGAAGCTTTATTAAACGAGGCTTACATACTTGAAATTTCTGAAAAAAATATCCTGTTAAAAGCAGCCACAGATGAAGGCTTATTCAGAGGAATTCAAAGCTTATTGCAACTGGTTCCAAACCAATCAATGACTGAAGGAGAACAGGAGGTTTATGTCTTACCTACCGTTAAAATCGTAGATATGCCACAAATGGAAATCCGATCAGCGATGTTAGACGTTGCGAGACATTTCTTTTCGGTAGAGGAGGTTAAAAGATACATCAATCAACTAGCACTTTATAAATTCAACACATTTCACATGCACCTCACCGATGATCAAGGATGGCGAGTAGAGATGAAAAACTGGCCTGCACTTACCGAGATTGGAGCTGCTACAGAAGTTGGCGGAGGTGCTGGAGGTTTTTACACCCAAGAAGAATTTACCGAACTCATCAATTATGCCGCTCATCGTCATATCGAAATCATACCAGAAATTGATATGCCAGGACATACCAATGCAGCAATTGTAAGTTATCCTCAACTCAATGGAAACGGTAAAACTCCTGAAGTTTACACCGGCACAAACGTAGGGTTTAGCACCTTTGATGCAAACAACGAAGAGGTATATGCCTTTTTAGATGATATTCTTGGACAATTTGCAGCCATATCTCCTTCCAAATACATTCATATTGGTGGAGATGAAAGCCATGTCACCAAAAAGAAAGACTACATCAAATTTGTAGAACGCGTAGAAGCCCTTGTCCGTAAACACGGTAAAGTAGTCGTAGGGTGGGATGAAATCAGTCAAGCCGATATCTCAGGTCCTGCAGTAGTACAATTGTGGAACAATGAAGAAAACGCACTAGTAGGTGTTGAAAAAGGCATGCCGATACTGTTGTCTCCAGCCAAAAAAGCTTATCTAGATATGAAGTATAATGAAGATTCAGAATTCGGACTGAACTGGGCGGCGTATATCGAATTAGAAGACGCCTACAACTGGAATCCTTCTACTTATTTCAGTGATTTAGACCCTAGCGTCATTCTGGGGCTCGAAGCTCCGCTGTGGTCTGAAACAATCTACGATTCTGCCTCCTTAGAATATCTCGCCTTTCCAAGGGCAATAGCTTATGCTGAATTAGCGTGGACTCAAAGTGACAAATACAACTGGGAACGTTTTAAAACAAAACTGAAGTCCCATGGAAGTTGGCTTGAAAAACAAGAGATTAACTTTTACCGCTCAACCGAAATAGACTGGTAACAAAAAAAGGATCATTATTGAATGATCCTTTTTTTATTCCTCTTCGTTGTCTTGCTCAGTATCTTCAGAGATCTCTAACAATTTATGGTCCACTAAAATATTGTACCATCTGATGATTTTTTTAATGTCACTCGGATACACGCGATCTTCGTCGTAATTAGGTAAAACTTCAAAAAAATACTCCTCTAAGGTTAATTTATCAGCTTTATGACTTATCGAACTAGTGTTGCCATTTTCTTTTTGTCGAAGTAATTCAAAAACCTCTGTGAGTGGTTTTTCTTCCTCAAGGGTAAATACAGAAATTTCAGAAAGTACACTTACCTGATTTCTTAAATTTACAGTTAAGCGTTTTCCATCTGTAAGAGATTCTGCTACAAATCCAGATTTTGTCTGCGTTAACAATTTGAACAAGCCTGGCTTGCCACCAATGGCTATAATCTCATCTAATTTCATTTATCGTCTATTTTTCTTCTTTTTTGGGAATTTCATTCTGTACTCGCAGTCAATTTCGCCTCTACTAATTTTTTCTAATTTTCCTTTAATCAGTCTCTTTTTAAGAGAAGACAATTTATCAGTAAATAGAATTCCTTCGATGTGATCATATTCATGTTGAATGATTCGAGCGCACAGACCGTCATAAGTTTCGGTTACTTTCTGAAAGTTTTCATCCACATACTGAATGTGCACTACATCCTTGCGGCTCACCTCTTCTCTGACATCTGGTATGCTTAAACATCCCTCATTGAAAGACCACTCCTCTCCTTCATCTGTTATGATCGGGTTGATAAAAACCTTCTTAAAGTTTTCGAGTTGTTTTTTCTCTTGTTCTGATTCACCATCTTCGGCAAATGGACGGGCATCAATCACAAAAATGCGCAGTGATAAACCGATTTGAGGAGCAGCTAAACCTACACCGCTAGCCCCATACATGGTTTCCCACATGTCTGCTATGAGATCCTGCAGTCCTGAGTGATCTGCAGTTATTTCCTTTGCTTTTTTCTTCAATACGGGGTCTCCGTATGCAACTATGGGACGTATCATAAAGATCTATCTAAAAATGACTGTAAAATTATGGTTGCGCTAATTTCGTCTAAGCGACCCTTTTCTTGTCTTTTTTTCTTAGGAACACCAGCATCGACCATTGATTTTAGTGCTAATTTAGAACTAAATCGTTCGTCTTGCCAATCAATACTCAAATCTGGAAAATACTGACTTATTTTTTTGACTTGTTGTTGAATGAATTCAAAAGATTCAGAGTGCGCTCCCGACATTTGTCTCGGTTCACCCACTACAATTTGCTCAAAGATTTCCTTCTCGTATTCCAACTTTAATTCTTGGATTAAATCTTTGGTCAAAACCGTTTTCAGACCCGATGCAATCATTCCTAAAGAATCAGTATGTGCAAGTCCTGTTCGTTTTTCTCCTATGTCTAATGCTAAAATTCTCAAACAAAAAAGGTTCTTTTTGTGCAAAAATAGCGCAAATTTAATGAGCACTAGCCCGTTAAGCAGATGTATCTTTGCACAAAATTGAGATATGCAACAGTTACGAGAAACTATTGAACAGGCTTGGGAAAATCGCTCCTTACTCCAAGACAAAAATGTAATCGATGTCATAAGAACTGTTATCGGTCACCTAGACAGTGGTGATTTAAGATGTGCTTCTTATGAGAATGGATCATGGCAAATTAATGAATGGGTAAAAAAAGCTGTAGTTCTCTATTTTCCGATACAACAAATGGAAGTTTTAGAGTGTGGCATTTTTGAATACCATGATAAAATGCCATTAAAAACGAACTACAAAGAAAAAGGAGTTCGTGTGGTGCCCAATGCTGTTGCTCGTTATGGTGCCTACTTAGCCTCTGGAACCATTTTGATGCCGAGTTATGTGAATATTGGAGCTTATGTTGATCAGGGAACTATGGTCGATACCTGGGCGACTGTTGGAAGTTGCGCTCAAATTGGAAAAAACGTTCACCTCAGCGGTGGCGTAGGAATTGGCGGTGTATTAGAACCCCTGCAAGCCGCTCCTGTAATCATTGAAGACAATACATTTATTGGTTCAAGGTGTATAGTAGTCGAAGGTGTTCGCGTTGAAAAAGAAGCTGTTTTAGGCGCTAATGTAGTGCTCACGGCATCTACCAAAATAATTGATGTTACAGGTAAAGAGCCCGTTCACTATAACGGGTATGTTCCCTCAAGAAGTGTTGTAATTCCAGGAACTTATCAGAAAGAATTTAAAGCTGGAAGTTTTGGTGTTCCCTGTGCGCTTATTATCGGAAAACGCAAGGAGAGTACGAACAAGAAAACCTCACTAAACGACGCCCTTAGAACCTACGATGTAGCTGTTTAAGACGCTTTTTGAATACCATAGGCTGTTCGTGTCAATCGCTTTTTTTTCGTCTGAGCCCTGATGCCCTTATTTTTGGCAATCGATTCAGGTGTTTTATAGCCCCTTTTGTGATCCAGATGAACACAAATAGCACTGTATCTGATCTGAATAGGTTTTATACCTGCATTTACTAGTCGTTCACCAAGTTCACGGTCTTGGCCTCCGTATTGCATTCGTTCGTCAAAACCATTGACCTCTAACAAATCGCTCAACCAGCCACTTGCATTGTGTCCATTCCAACTTGGAGTAGTTGGGGTGATTTTATTCATGAGCCGAGCTTTCCATCCCCTTAAGGTCAATTTAAATCGTTTCTTTGAAGACGGATAACCCGATTCCAAAAGCCATTTAATATCAAAACAAGATTGATCTTGAATCGTTTGTTCGTTTATCGCCTTTGAGGTTTTCATAGGCAGCATGACATATCCTCCAGATAGAAAACAACCTTTTTGTTTATACTGATCGTGTACAGCCAAAAAATCTTTTCGAGGAATACAATCTCCATCTGTCATAACGACATATTCGTATTTAGCAGCGATAAGAGCTTTATTCAAGATTCTTGACTTTTGAAAACCTTCATCTTCTTGCCAAATGTGTTGTATGGGAAAGTCGACTAGGCTTGACATTCGATCAATACAAGCTTTTGTCTGAAAACCAGAACCATCATCCGCAATGACAATCTCAAATTCTTTAAATATTTGAGACTGAAATCCCCATAAAACGAGCTCTAAATAGCGTTCAGAATTATAGGTGCTTATAACAACAGAAATACCTTTCTTTTTCATCATATTGAAATACCCTTCAAAAATAGGAAAGTCTTAAGGTTTATCTTTGGAAAATGAAATCTATCGTATTTTTTTGTCCAACATCAACTTGGGGTGGTGTCGAAAAAAATGTGAAGCTCAGAATCGAGTTTTTATTAGACTCGGACTATGAAGTACACCTTGTTCTTCTAAAAGGATTATTTCGAGATAAATTTGATTTCAATCACAAAAACTTCAATATACATCAGGTTTCGAGTCGAGGGGGCGATCTTAATTTTATGGTGGTCAATCGTTATATCAAATTACTCAAACAAATAAAACCTCATATTGTCTTTTCAGCTTTGAAAAAAGATTGGTGGTTGGTGTCTTTATCTTCCTACCTGGCGGATAAACCAAAAGTAATTCTCTACTTGGGAATTTCAAGAAAAATATCCAAAAGCCTTAAATACTATTTATTGTTCAAACGACTTTGTCCAAATATTTTGGTAAATAGTCATGCTTTAAAAAACCGAATTTGTATGCAAAACAATTGGATTTCCCCACAAAAGGTCAGTGTAATACACAATGGTTTTCAGCTTCCTACACTACCCAAATCTGATGAAGTCCTGCGACTTAGAAAACAGTTCAACATTCCTGAAAATGCCTTTGTTGTGGGCTGTGCTGGGCGATTTTCAGCTCAAAAAGGCTTTGATCAACTTGTGGATATCGCTTCCTTAACGGCAACAAACATACATTTTGTACATGTAGGAGCAGGACCTCTAGAAAATGAAATCAAAAATCAAGTACTACAATCTGCTCACAAAAATCGAATTCATTTTTTAGGTGGGTTTAAACACTCAGAAATGCATGCCTTTTATTCTTTACTAAATTGTTTTTTACTCTGCTCTCGACGTGAGGGTATGGCCAATGTGTTAAACGAGGCTATGAGTTTTGGAGTCCCTTGTATTTCAACCAAAGTTGATGGAAGCACCGAATTGCTAGAAGAAGGAAAGCTAGGCATTCTAGTCGAAATCAATGATGTCTCAAATATGGCTAAATCCATAACAGATTTGTGCGAAAACCGCATTAAATTTGCAAGTGAAGCGATAAGAAATCGCATTGATGAGCATTATTCACTTCGTCAAATGATTCGAAACACTGTAGAATTCTTTGAGGCCTAAAAATGAAATTAAAAGAGTATTTTCCATCCTTCATTCAATCTTTTCGATTACAAGGTCGAGACCAGGCTTATTTTTTTGAAAACAAAAACAGTTTAGATGTAATTGTAAGTTTAACTGCCATTGAATCAAGACTTGATAAACTTCATTTGGTGCTAAAATCAATTTGGGACAATGCTGATATTCCAAAGCGTATAGTACTCAATCTACATCCCAGATTTGAAAATAAACTACCCCCTAAACTATCGGAATTACAAGGATCTCATTTTGAGATTCATTATACAGATCTAGACTGTCCACACGCTAAATTGGTGCCGAGCTTAAATCGTTTTCCCGATGATTGCATCATCAGTTGTGACGATGATTTACTCTATCAAAAAAATTGGTTGAAATTGCTCTATGAGGCACATCTAAAATACCCTAAGGCTATCATTACCAATCAGAGTAGGATCATTTCCTATGACGATGTACAACATATTTTGCCTTACACCCAATGGAGAACATCCTACGATGCGAGTATACAATCAGATGCATTATTACCCATTGGTTCCTCTGGAACACTGTATCCGCCATCTAGTCTTTATCACGAAGTTTTAAACGAGGAGCTTTTTTTAGAGCTTTGCCCAAAGGCAGATGACCTATGGTTTAAAATGATGTCCTTTTTAAACAAAACCAAAAGCATTCTTGCCGAAAGCCGAGCGAAACCACCTATACCCATTATCGGAAGCCAGCAAATCAGTTTGTCCAGCACCAACATTAAAGAAGATAAAAACAGAGTCCAATGGCTCGCTTTGAGCAAACACTTCAACGTAAATCGAATATGAGTAGTTCAAAAAGACCAATACAGTTCGATTTTAAGCCTGCACTAGAGACCTTAAGAGCAGGAGAACTTATTTTATACCCCACGGATACCATTTGGGGAATTGGTTGTGATGCGACCAATGCTGAAGCTGTTGAAAAGGTATACAAGCTCAAAAGGCGAGAAAAATCTAAAGCCATGGTTTGCCTTGTTCAATCAGAGGTTCAATTAGAACGCTATTGTAAGGCCATACCCGATGTAGCTTACGACATTTATGAATTCGCAGAAAAGCCTACCACCCTTATTTTGGATCAAGCCAAAGGAATCGCCCCTAACGCAATAGCAGAAGACGGGTCTTGTGCTTTTAGAATTCCCAAAGATGACTTTTGTCAAAAATTGTTACAACAGTTTAAAAAACCACTCATCGCTACTTCGGCAAATATTTCNGGGCAGCCANCTCCAANAGGATTNAAAGAGATTCAAACCGAAATTTTAGAAGGCGTTTCATATGTGGTACCTTTGCCCGATAACACAAGTGAAAACAAGCCATCGACCATNATCAAAATTGCTTTTGATTGTACGATGAATATTATTAGAGCATAAAATCGGTATCGTTGAAAAGTTATCCTCAGGCACTTACAAATCCCATTTTTNANTTNATTGGCCAAATTGCNGATGAAAAACAACTNTCATGCTATGTCATAGGNGGGTTTGTANGAGACTTTTTTTTGAAAAGACCCACNCCAAGTGANATCGATATCGTTTGCATTGGAAGNGGNATTGAATTGGCNAAAGCNGTNGCTGAAAAATTACCGGGATCACCNAAGGTNAGCATCTTNAAAAACTTTGGAACAGCNATGATTAAAAACGCNTCATTTGAATTGGAATTCGTTGGAGCGCGNAAGGANAGTTATCAAAGAAANTCAAGAAAACCAGCANTCGAGAACGGCACNTTAGACGACGATCAAAAAAGAAGAGATTTCACCATTAACGCCCTAGCCTTAAGCNTAAATNCAACAGATTTCGGNTGCTTATTAGACCCNTTTGACGGCCTAATTGACTTGGACAAGCAAATCATTCNAACNCCCCTNAATCCNGAAGAAACCTATTCAGATGATCCTTTACGNATGATTAGGGCTATTCGTTTTGCAACNCAGTTNAATTTNAANATCAGTGANTCGTCTCTNCAGGCCATTGANCAACAAAGTGANCGNCTTAAAATTATCTCCAAAGAAAGAATTACNGANGAATTGCATAAGATTATGATGAGCGAAAAACCATCCATNGGTTTAGCGCTGTTGCACAAAACTNACCTATTGCGNTTTATTCTNCCTGAGCTTATTGCNTTNCAAGGTGTTGAAGANGTNGAAGGTCAGCTTCACAAGGACAACTTTTGGCATACCCTTGAAGTNGTTGACAATATTTCAGCACANACGGATAANTTGTGGCTNAGATGGGTCGCNCTNTTACACGATATCGGCAAGGCNCCGACAAAAAGATTTGACAANAAACATGGATGGACTTTTCACGGACACGAATACGTNGGNTCTAAAATGGTNTANAAACTCTTTAAGCGATTGAGATTGCCTTTGAATGACAAAATGAAGTACGTTCAAAAACTAGTNGCTATGAGCTCAAGNCCTATCGTCATCTCAGAGGAATTTGTCACTGATGCNGCTGTTCGAAGACTNGTNTTTGATGCNGGTGACGACATAGACGACCTNATGACCCTCTGTGAAGCTGATATCACCACAAAAAANACCTANAAACAGAAAAAATANCNTGAAAATTTTNTGAANGTNAGAGCNAANATTCAAGAAGTTGAAGANCGAGANCGCATTCGAAATTTTCAACCACCAATAAGTGGCGAACTCATTATGAATNCCTTTTCAATTGGTCCNAGCAAAGAAATTGGACTCATTAAAGAGTTCATAAAAGACGCCATACTCGAAGGAAANATTCCCAATCAATACGANGCTGCATNTGAGTTAATGCTTCAAAAAGGAAATGAACTTGGATTAAATGTTACACAATGATGAATAGATANACTACNCTAGCAAAAANAACACTTGTNCTGATNTATCTNGTNATTTTAGCNGGGTCTGTCGTTCGNATGACNGGAAGTGGAATGGGTTGTCCAGACTGGCCCAAATGTTTTGGATACGCCATACCTCCAACGCAGGAATCCACCTTAAAATGGCAGAGTNNTCGNNAATTTAAAAAAGGTCAAGTNATTATNCTNGANGAGCAANTAAANGTNGCTAAAAAAGATTTCACCACCGCNTCAGAATTCAANCCCNCNAATTGGAGTAANTACGACAAGCACAATTATGCCGAATTCAANGTNTGGCATACTTGGATTGAATTTATCAACAGANTATTAGGNGCNCTNGCAGGNNTATTCACCTTANTGCTNTTGTTTTTTGCATTTGCNATAAAACCTATTCGCACCAANTACGTCGTNTACAGTTTGTTTTTAGTTCTAGGNATGGGNTTTCAAGCATGGCTTGGAGCNAAGGTGGTCTACTCCGTTTTAAANCCTTTTAGNATNAGCTTACACATGGGTATGGCACTGTTAATNGTCGCTGTACTTCTTCGTTTTATACACGATTTAAATCATCCNGTNAAAGGAGAATTATTTCAACCCAAACTNAGAAATANGGTTGGGTTAGCATNNCTNTTAACNTTNGTTCAAATCGGNATGGGNACNCAAGTNAGGGAGTTTGTTGACCTNCAGGTCGATCTTTTTGGNTACGATCAAAAATCAAAATGGCTCNAAGACCCAANNNTTTTATTTTATGTNCANAGAAGTTTTTCTATTTTGGTTTTGGNCCTNAATCTTTACATCGCTTATATCCTCAAGANTACGACTCCNAAAATCNNTACTTTTAATTGGGTCATCGTATTTTTAGGNCTTGAAATNNNAACGGGAATAGCGATGTATTANTTTGATTTTCCATGGGCGAGTCAACCCTTACATTTAATCATTGCCACCTTTATTTTNGGATTTCAATACTACGGATACGTCAGAATAAATAAAAANCTCAANAGAGTCAAATGATATATAAAATAAGAGTNATTNTAGACGCCAAAGAAGANGTCTTTAGNGATATTGCAGTCGANGAGGNTATCAACCTTGAAGAATTACACAATGCCGTCACACAAGCCTTCGGATTTGATGCTTCTGAAATGGCAGCTTTTTACAATTGCGATGANAATTGGAATCAACAAGAACAGTATTCTCTTTTTGATATGGGAGAAGAANAAACAGCATTAATGTCAGAAACGTNNATGAAAGATGTNCTCAATGAANAGGGTACAAAATTGATTTACGTCTATGACTTTTTCAATATGTGGACCTTTTTCGTTGAACTCGCTAGCGTTGAATCCAAATCAACTGAATTCAGCTANCCACAATTACTCTTTAGTTTTGGGGTNTTACCTGAAAGNNCNCCCGAAAAAGATTTCAGCTTTGAAACAGAAGATAACGANGACGATTTAAATATGGGATTTGATGACATGGAGTCTTTTGATGACATGGNGGCTGATCCAGAAAACTGGTATTAAACTATGATTAATTTTTACGGTGCACAATTCACGGGACTTTCATTNCANCAAGTGGGTAATAAACACAAAAATGAAANTGTCATTCTCTCTGAAAACACNCANNATTTANATGATGAACTAGTACAATTNTTACGAGAATACTTTTTNAAACCCTTTAGAGAAAAAGAAGAAAATTTCTTCAATTTNACGCATGAAATCGATTTGGAATTCAATGAAATTTACACNCTTTGTGCATCCTTATTNGAGCAACCTGAANCNCTNCATTTGACCTCNAAAAAAATTGCTACACATCTCTACGACAAATCAAANCACCCNCATATCAAAAGCGGTGAACTTTATGTAGCTCACTTTGAAAATATTATGATAGACAACGAAAAAGTNGATGCCATAGGTATTTTTAAAAGTGAAGTNAAGCACGANTTNTTAGAATTCGAAAANGANACAANTTCNATTAATCTAATTTTGAGAAAAGGNATNTCTCTTTCAAAACTAGATAAGGGTTGTCTNNTNTTTAATNCCCAAAAAGAAGAGGGTTTCAAAGTACTAAGNATAGATAANAATAGATACGATACTAAGTATTGGAATCAGGAATTCTTATCGATTAATCCCNTGACCGACGAGCGNTTCTTNACTAAAAANTACCTNAAGTTTTGCAAGGATTTNGCNAAGGATGTAGTACTTCCNGCAGAAGACAAACANCAAGANGTNTTATTCATGAACAANGCCGTTAACCATTTTGCCAANAATGANCGTTTTGAAGAAAGCCAGTTTTTAAATGAAGTCATAGATAATCCTGANCTNATTCCAGAATTTAAACACTACAAAGTTGANCGTGGACCAAAATACAGCATAGAAGATNTATCAGATTTCGGNATTGCAAANAAANCGGTTTCAGAAGTACGTAAGAAGTTTAAGAANGANATTCATCTCGACACCAATATGCACATCAANTTAGATTTCGTCAANAGNGAATCTGCTTCTCAATTTATTGAAAAAGGATGGGATGAAGAGCGACAGATGTATTACTACTTACTCTACTTNAATCAAGAAACNAAAAAATANGACTNAAATACNCCAATTTAAATCTTTGTAATTCTTTGTNACGAACGAAAGNGANCCACTTANAATTTGTCCCATAGTTANNCAAGATTTAAAGTAAGAATCTTTTGTNAGNTTGTAGATTTCTTGNCCTAAAGCNGATGTNCGCGCAGANTCTGANACTATNTCTAATTTNCAAATCTCCATAAGTCGTCTAAGTTGNGTTTCATTACTCAANGCTCTCTTGGCNANAATAGATCGCTCCTCNCTTTTGTATTGGTCNATTGAATCTTTGAGNAAAAANTTCTTGATTAAATCAACCATNTTCTTGTTTTCTTCAAAAAATTGAGGGCGATATACCTTTANATTACCTTCGTAGAATTGTTGATCAAAATCTATTGGACGTATTTTATGAATGANGCTNTCAAAATCATGAACTGGAATAACCACNTAATTATAGGAACGCATATCTCCTAATAANCGNATCATACAGCGTTCATTNAACTTCACAAACTCTTTGGCAAGTTGATTTTGTTGTGACTTAGANAGTTGGGGNANGTATTCTTCAATAAAAATATCTCCNGGNATTCCAGATATATGTTCCTCNATCAGCGTNCCNTNATAAACCAAAAANTTNAGGTTATAGGGNGATAGNANGTGTTCAAGTTCTAAACCATAGAGCCTAGAGGCATCAGTTTTCTTNACATAAAAATAAGTGTANTTNTCGTTNAGNATATTTCTCACCTTAACTCGAAANGGTTTNGAATTTCCNAAGGTGCAAAAGTCCACAGCATCCACAGATAAATACTTGATTATTTCCTCATTACCATCCGAATGTANATTCGAATAGATTTGCNTNAGACTCTTATCAATTTCTTCACGCTCTAATTCGGGNTAAACAACNCTTACCCAAAGCGTATCTCTCTCTTTTGCATCATAAACACTGACTGCAGTTTCAAATCGAAGTAAATCTTCGTAGAAAATAGGNATTTCAATNAGNCGATTNTAACGATTTAGGTAATGCCTAAAACCGCTAGACACTTCANANGCAGGCTTTTTGTAAAAAAGTANTTTTTCCCGTTGCATGTNAACAAGGTATAAAACTTTAAACGCATTTAAAAAACANGGAAGTAGTCGAATGTACTTTGGTGTATCCCCCTTAGAACCACTAACTTTGAATCATGAAATTNAATTTNATTTCTGATTANGCTCCCACTGGAGATCAACCTNAAGCNATTGANGCACTTTCNAAAGGAGTGAAAGAAGGCGAGGCCTTTCAAACNCTTTTNGGAGTAACNGGTTCTGGAAAGACCTTTACTGTGGCCAATGTCATTGAAAAAGTNCAGCGACCAACNCTAGTTCTTGCCCATAATAAAACATTGGCAGCTCAACTNTACTCAGAATTCAAACAATTCTTTCCTGAGAATGCAATTGAATATTTTGTTTCNTACTACGATTATTATCANCCTGAGGCATATATNCCNANTAGNGGTACATATATCGAAAANGATTTNTCNATCAATGAGGATATTGANAAACTCAGATTGAGCACNACCTCTTCGCTCCTATCCGGACGACGNGATGTANTTGTNGTAGCTTCAGTTTCATGNNTATATGGTATTGGAAACCCNATAGAGTTTCAAAAAAATGTAATTCGAATTCGAAAAGATATGGTACTCTCGAGAACTAAATTCTTGCATTTATTNGTGCAAGGNNTGTACTCGAGAACCACGGCTGAGTTTAAAAANGGTAATTTCAGAATCAAAGGTGATGTTGTAGATGTATTTCCTGGCTATGCTGATTACGCCTTTAGAATTCATTTTTTTGGAGATGAAATTGAAGAAATAGAAGCCTTCGATCCCAATTCTAACACAATCTTAGAAGATTATGACCAATTNCATATTTATCCTGCAAATATGTTTGTCACCTCNCCTGATGTGCTTCAAAATGCCATCGTACAGATTCAGGATGACTTNGTCAAACAGGTTGATTATTTTAANGATATCGNCAANCCCCTTGAAGCCAAACGATTAGAAGAGCGCACTACNTTTGACCTAGAAATGATGNGAGAACTAGGCTACTGTTCTGGTATTGANAATTATTCAAGGTATCTCGATGGCAGNGCTCCAGGAACAAGNCCCTTCTGTCTATTGGATTATTTTCCAGATGATTATTTNATGATAGTNGATGAAAGTCATGTAACCATACCTCAAGTTCACGCNATGTATGGAGGCGATAGATCNCGAAAAGAAAATCTAGTCACCTATGGCTTTCGATTACCCGCCGCNATGGATAATAGACCNNTAAAATTTGAAGAATTTGAAAATTTACAAAATCAAGTCATTTATGTCAGTGCAACTCCNGCAGACTANGAACTTAGACTTTGTGAAGGAATTTTTGTNGAGCAAATTATCCGTCCNACAGGACTTCTAGACCCTNTTATTGAAGTAAGACCTACCAAAAATCAAATTGATGACCTNGTCGAGGAAATTAGAAAAAGAGAAGAATTAGATGAACGTGTNTTGGTGACAACTCTAACCAAACGAATGGCNGAAGAATTGACCAAATACCTNACAAGAATTGGCGTNCGCTGTCGTTACATCCACAGTGATGTAGATACCTTAGAACGAGTCGAAATNATGCAAGATTTAAGAAAAGGNCTTTTNGATGTGCTTATTGGAGTTAATNTGCTTCGAGAAGGTTTGGATCTNCCTGAGGTAAGTCTAGTAGCNATTGTAGATGCTGATAAGGAAGGTTTTTTNAGAAGTAATAGNAGTTTGACACAAACTGTGGGTCGTGCCGCNAGAAATGTTAATGGCAAAGCNATTATGTATGCCGATAANNTTACANACAGNATGCAAAGNACTATCNATCAAACCTCTTATCGAAGGGAAAAACAAATGGAATACAATCAGATAAACAATGNGGTTCCAACTGCTTTACACAAGAAAATAGAAACAGCCTTAGANNGNTTANTCAATNGTNCGAAANCAGAAAATGAATTGANCGTNCCAGAAAAGGAAGAAGATNTGGCCTATCTACTACCTCATGAAATTGAAGAAATGATCAAGAAAAAAAGAAAACAAATGCAAAAAGCTGCNCAAGATTTAGANTTNATGCAAGCNGCCAAACTTCGNGATCAAATCAAAGAACTAGAGGTTCAAAAAAAGAGCTAAACNCAGAAAANAANTGCNCACNNNGACAAACGTCTTAGTGACGACANTNCGTNTGTTTTGCCCTAACNAANCCNGGATTNGCNGCTCCNCATANCAANTATTGAGCTCCTTCAAANGNACCTTTGAAAAATTGACTTTTAATTTCTACAAANTCCTTTAATGTGGTTTCNAAATGAACNCCTAGTGAAGGATACATNATAGGGTATTGTCCGTTTGGCACATCCTCAGAATGATCATAAAAATTATACGCATGACCAAATTCATGATACATTAAAATCAGTCGTCTNANTTTGGAATAATTATCCCAAGCATCCTTTGATATCCGAACATAAACANTTGGAGGAGTGCGTGTNCCAAAAGCACANGGAACGGCNTATCCNGCATAGTCNGGTGAAAGTTCTACTGANTTNTCAGTACTCCACTCNATACTTGTNGTCCAGCCTTCTCCATANCCCTCTATTCCTTCACGTCNTGAATCTTTTTTGTAAAGGTCCCAGTANTCTCGNGGATGNGCATCAGGCCCTACTTGATCNTAAAATGGATCGGTAAAAACCTCTAATGTAGGATCAAATTCTGCCGGAGTNAAAGAAGGNGAAGAATCCTTAGNNCAGGACATCANAAAAAGNACNAATCCAANNANTAAAATCTTTTTCATNTTTTGCGTTTTAAATCAAAATTAAAAAAAAAAGAGGAGCAAATACCCCTCTTTAACACAATTAATTAATAGACAGCGTTCGTTTAAGTTTTGATTTTGGTTCTTTTCGTAATGGCAATTTCAATTGGAGAAGTCCATTGTTATAAGCAACTTCAATTTTTTCATGATTTATGTGTTCAGGTAATTCAAAAAAGCGTTCAAATCCCGAAATTATAAACTCTCTTCTTTTAAACTGGTCTGTTTCAGATTTCGAATTACTTTCTTTATTTGCCTTTATTGTTAATGTATTTACATCTATGGAAACTTCAATATCTTTCTTTGAAAAGCCAGGTGCACTGAGTTCCATTTCATAACCGTTATCAACTTCTTTAATATTGATTGCAGGCGATTGATAATTTGGTTGAAATGATTTAGTAGGAAAGCTCGTAAATAAATCATCTAATAAGGATGGATAAAATCTTGATCTTGTCAATGTCATACTATTTGTTTTTTTGATTTGACTATCTAAAAACAAATCCTATTCCAAATGAAAAAAAGTGACTTTTTGACAGGTAATTACTTATAAAATATGACTTTTTGGCAAAAAAAAGACGCCCACATCAGGCGTCTCTTAAAAAACGATTTTTAACTGCTTCTTAAGCCAAGACTTCTTTGACTTTGTCTGCAGCCTCTTTAAATTGAACAGCAGAGTGAACTTCTAAGCCTAAATTGTCTATAATTTCTTTTGCAATTTCAGCATTAGTTCCTTGAAGTCTTACTATAATAGGAACATTTATTTGATCAGCCATATTTTTATAGGCTTCTACAATTCCGTTAGCTACACGATCACAACGAACAATTCCTCCAAAAATATTCACCAAAATGGCCTTTACATTTTCATCTCTTAAAATAATTCTGAACGCCTCTTCGACCCTTTTTGCATCGGCAGTACCTCCCACATCTAAAAAGTTAGCAGGTTCACCTCCAGCCATTTTAATCAAATCCATTGTAGCCATGGCAAGACCAGCTCCATTTACCATACAACCTACATTGCCATCGAGATCCACATAGTTTAATCCCAATGCTTTAGCCTCTACTTCAATAGGGTTCTCTTCTCGTTCATCTCGCATTAAGGCATAATTTGGTCTTCGATACAAGGCATTATCATCAATAGTAACCTTAGCGTCAACCGCTATAATCTTGTCATCTGATGTTTTGAGAACAGGGTTAATTTCAAAAAGACTTGAATCACTTTCCACATAAGCCTTATAAAGGTTACTAATGAACTTAACCATTCCCTTATTTGCTGTTCCACTCAATCCCAAGTTAAAGGCGACGTTTCTTGCCTGAAAAGCGGTGAGTCCAATAGAAGGGTCAACTTCTTCAGTAAATATCAAATGAGGGGTTTTCTCTGCCACCTCTTCAATATCCATTCCACCTTCTGTGGAATACATTATCATATTTTTGCCTGACGCACGGTTTAGCAAGACAGACAGATAAAATTCACTTGGTTCTGAATCTCCAGGATAGTAGACATCCTCAGCGACAATAACTTGGTGAACCGTCTTACCTTCTGCACTTGTTTGTGGTGTAATCAAGTTCATACCTATGATTTGATCTGAAATTGACTCTACCTCCTTCAAATTTTTGGCGAGTTTTACTCCACCTCCTTTACCTCTACCACCAGCATGAACCTGAGCTTTGACCACGTGCCAACCTGTCCCAGTCTCCTCTGTTAGTTGCTTTGCAGCTTCGACCGCCTCTTGTGGACTAGTCGCTAATTTACCGCGTTGTACGCCAACACCAAAACTTGCTAAAATCTCTTTTCCTTGATATTCGTGAAGATTCATAATCTAAATTTTGCACAAAAATAGAAAACCGGAGTTTATTACAAACGAATTCTCTAGAACATTTCTCAAATACTGTTAGACATCAAACATTTTAAGCCTCTGATGTCTTAAATTAACTACAATGCCTACAAAAAAATAATAACTTTATTAGTTTTGATTTTCAAAAATTAAAAAATGAAGCAGTCTGATTTACTTCATATTAGTGAGAGTTATGGCGCCCCTTCCTACGTCTATGACGCAGACCTGATTAGTGCGCAATACAAACGCTTGTGCAATGCTTTTGCTGGAGTCGAAGAATTACGCTTACACTATGCGGTAAAAGCAAATTCTAATCTGTCTATTTTAAAATTGTTCAATCATCTAGGAGCTGGACTAGACACGGTATCAATACAAGAGGTTCAGCTCGGACTAAGAGCTGGAGTCGATCCAAAAAAAATTATTTTTACACCTAATGGTGTTTCCATAGAAGAACTCGAAGAAGCAGTTAAACTAGGAGCTCAAATCAATATTGATAATCTGTCTATTTTAGAACAATTCGGACAAAAGTATCCCAATGTCCCAGTTTGCGTTCGTATTAATCCTCATGTTATGGCAGGAGGAAACTCTAAAATTTCCGTAGGGCACATAGATTCTAAGTTTGGCATTAGTATTCACCAAATTCCACATGTTTTGAGAATTGTTGAATTGACCAACATGAATATTAATGGGATTCACATGCACACAGGTAGTGACATTTTAGACATAGACGTTTTTCTATACGCAACCGAAATACTATTTGACACAGCCAAAAACTTTAAACAATTAGAATTTTTAGATTTTGGTAGTGGATTTAAGGTAAGTTACTCCCAAGGAGATATTGAAACAGACATCGAAGAATTAGGGCAAAAACTAAGTAAACGATTCAATCAGTTTATAAGCGATTACGGACGTAAGCTAACACTCGCCTTCGAACCAGGGAAGTTTTTGGTTAGCAAAGCAGGTTACTTTTTAACCAAGGTGAACGTCGTGAAACAAACAACTTCAACAGTATTTGCTAGTGTCGATTCAGGTTTTAATCATTTGATTAGACCAATGCTCTACGGATCTCATCATCATATAGAAAACCTTTCAAATCCAAAAGGCAAGGAAAGATATTATTCCATTGTTGGATACATTTGTGAAACAGACACCTTTGGAAGTAATAGAAGAATTTCTGAAATCACAGAAGGAGATATTTTAGTCTTCCACAACGCGGGGGCTTATTGCTTTTCGATGGCCAGCAATTACAACTCGAGATTTAGACCTGCAGAAATTCTATGGTACCAAGGAAAGTCACACTTAATAAGAGAACGCGAATCTTTTGAAGATCTAGTTCGTCTTCAAAAAGAAATTAGTTTTTAGATTATTTAAAGTCTAAATTTGAGAAAAGCGCGAGTCATGCCTAAATTTTCTGTAATTATCCTTTTTCTCTTATCCTCATGGAGTGCAATGAGCATTGCTCAGGACAAAATCCAATGGATGAGTATTGAAGAGGCAGAAGAACTGGCTCAAACGTCTGAGAATCCCAAAAAAATTTTTATTGACGTCTATACCGATTGGTGCGGGTGGTGTAAAAAAATGGATCAATTGACTTTCAATAATCCAGCAGTTTCAAATTATATGAACACCACTTTTTACATGGTGAAATTTAATGCCGAATCTAAAGATGATGTCAATGTAAAAGGAATGACTTTTTCCTTTGTCCCAAGTGGAAGAAGAGGATATCACGAATTAGCTGTAGCCCTCACTCAAGGCAAGTTAAGCTATCCAACTGTGGTGTTTCTTGACCCAGAACTAAATATGATTACTCCACTGCCAGGGTTTAGGACTGCAGATCCATTTTTACAAATTGCTAAATTTATAGGAGACAATATTTACCAGAATACCTCCTGGGAAGATTACGTCAAATCTGATTGATTAACGGCTGTAATTTGGTGACTCCTTGGTAATGGTCACATCGTGTGGATGACTTTCCTTGATGCCGCTAAAAGTGATTTTCACAAATTTTCCAGAATTTTGAAGCGTTTCGATATCTTTTGAACCACAGTAGCCCATACCTGCTCTCAACCCTCCAATAAACTGATGCATGCTTTCGAATAATTCTCCCTTATAAGGAACTCGCCCTTCAATCCCTTCTGGAACTAGTTTCTTGATGTCATCTTCGACGTCCTGAAAATACCTGTCCTTACTTCCTTTTTTCATTGAAGCCACTGAACCCATCCCTCTGTAGGATTTAAACTTTCTTCCTTCAAATATGATTGTTTCTCCAGGTGATTCCTTAGTACCAGCCAGCAAAGAACCTAACATCACAGTATCAGCCCCTGCTGCAATGGCTTTTGGAATGTCTCCAGTATAACGAACTCCTCCGTCTGCAATAACAGGAACTCCTGTTCCTTTTAAGGCATTGGCTACTTCTAAAACAGCTGAAAACTGAGGAACACCTACACCAGCCACAACACGAGTTGTACAAATAGAACCAGGTCCAATACCGACCTTAACAGCATCAGCTCCGGCCTCAACCAAATATTTAGCTGCCTCTGCAGTAGCGACGTTTCCAACCACTACTTCCAGGTCAGGGTATTCAGATTTAACTTCTTTAAGGGTATGTACAACACCTTTAGAATGACCGTGAGCCGTATCAATAATCAAGGCATCAACACCAGCCTCAACTAACATGTTCGTGCGTTCTAAGGCATCTGCTGTTACCCCTATAGCCGCTGCCACCAATAATCTTCCATATTTATCTTTATTGGCAATAGGTTTCTGTGTTAGTTTTGTTATATCTCTAAAGGTGATCAATCCTATCAAATGGTAATCCTCATTGACAACAGGTAGTTTTTCAATTTTATTTTCTTGCAGAATTTCCTCGGCCTCACTTAAAGTCGTTCCTTTAGCGGCAGTGATTAAATTTTCTGAGGTCATAACTTCTTCAACAGGCCTCATTTCATTCTTTTCAAAACGAAGGTCTCGATTGGTGACTATTCCCAAAAGCTTTCCGTCACGATCAACAACTGGTATTCCCCCTATTCGATTCTCGCGCATAGACTCCTTCGCATCTTTAACCAAGGCTGTTAGCGGCAATGTTATGGGGTCTAATATCATTCCACTTTCGGCTCTTTTCACTTTTCGCACTTGAAACGCCTGGTCTTCAACAGACATATTTTTATGTAATACACCTATACCTCCTTCACGAGCAATTGCAATAGCCATCTGGTATTCTGTAACAGTATCCATTGCCGCAGAAACAATAGGAACGTTGATACGTATGTTTTTTGTGAATCTCGTACTGATATCAACGTCTCTAGGTAAAATCTTAGAATAAGCAGGTACGAGTAATACGTCGTCGTAGGTCAATCCTTCACCGACGATTTTTTCTTGGAAATTAAGCATTGCAATTACTGTTTAATTGCATGCAAATGTACTCTATTTGTGTGTAATCTGTATCAAGCGTACTGAGAAAACAAAAGCTTTGCTTGATTAACAGCCGCCTCAAAGGCAAACATATCGATATTTGTCCTTGCCTTATGGGCCGTAAAAAACGAAATTGCCTTTTCAGTTGGCAGGTTTCCCACCAATTCATTGGAAGCCATAGGGCAACCTCCATAACCTTGTATAGCTGTGTCAAAACGTTTACAACCTGCGTTAAAAGCGGCCTCTAATTTTTGTTTCCAGGCTAACGGAGCACAATGAAAATGAGCACCGAATTCAATCTGCTTATAATGAGGAATAAGAGCTGTAAACACCTCTGCAATATCAGAGGGCTCGGCATTTCCCATGGTGTCAGAAAGTGAAATAATTCGAATACCTTTTTGTGCAAGTTGCTCAATCCAATGAAAAACAACAGATACGTTCCATGGATCTCCATAGGGGTTGCCAAAACCCATGGATAAATAAACCACTAATTGCTTATTACTAGAATTACAAAGACCTTGAATAGAATCGAGTAATGCAAAAGACTCTTCAATCGTCTTATGCGTATTTCGCATTTGAAAAATCTCTGAAATCGAGAATGGAAACCCCAAATACTTTATTTGTTCAAAGCTACAAGCTTCTTTTGCTCCTCTTATATTAGCGACAATTACAGAGAGTTCGGTTGTGGTATTACTAAAGTCCAATGCATCTAAAACTTCTGCTGTATCTCGCATTTGGGGTATAGCTTTTGGAGAAACAAAACTTCCGATATCAAGGACGTCAAAATTGCAATTGAGCAAGGATTGAAGGTATCTTGTTTTCTTGTCTGTAGGAATAAACGTTTTAATTCCTTGCATCGCATCTCTTGGGCATTCAATCAGCTTAATCATGATGATGGAATTAAAATAAGTAGTGCGATAGAGACAAAAACAATTACTTGCACGTATAACAGATGTACCTGATAATTTTCGAAATAATCCTTTAGTCGTCCTGCAGTAAAGGCAATAAATCCAAATACGATTAAAGTAATGAATGCAAAACTTAATCCCAATATTAAAAACTGTACAATCACATCGAGCTCATCATGAAATAAAAAGCCAGGAAAAAAAGCTAAAAAAAACAGACTGACTTTAGGGTTCAAAACATTCATACTAAAGGTCTTAAAAATAAGCTGCATATTACCTTCAACAGCTTCGTCTCGATCTTCAATTGCAATTTTTCGTTTTCGTTTAATAGTTAGAATCGTCAAATAGGTTAAATACAAAAGATAACCAGCTCCAAAACCTTTAATGGCCCACAAGAGTGTCTCATTAGTTTGAATTAAGGCCGCTAAACCCAGAGCGAGAAATAGAGTGTGCACCAAGCATCCAAAAACAAAGCCCAAGGTCGCCAATAAACCTCTCTTGAAGCCTTGTTGCAAACCAATGGTAAGAACATAGAAATTGTCTGGACCCGGTGTTAGAGCAAGTCCAAATGAAGCAGCGCAAAAACCAAGAAACAATTCTAAATTCACATCGATTCTTTTTTTAGTGATTTTAAAATGGATGAAATAAGCCCTGGCCCTTCGTAAACTAAACCAGAATAAATCTGAATTAAATCAGCCCCTGCATTAAACTTTTCTAAAGCCGATTCAACATTGTGAACTCCTCCCACACCCACAATAACAAAAGGTTTTCTTTTATTATTTGCAATGAATTTAATCACCTCAGTACTACGATCACAAAGAGGTCGACCACTTAATCCACCTGATTCATTCGCGAATTTCTGAGCGGAGTCAATTCCATCTCTCGATATAGTAGTATTAGTAGCAATTATACCCGAAATTGAAGTATTTTCAACTATTTCTATAATGTCCATTAACTGTTGATTACTCAAATCTGGAGCAAGCTTCAATAAAATGGGTTTTTCACGAACACCAAGGGATTTAGCCAATTTACTTCCTTCTTTCTTTAGGTTGGACAACAATCGAGTTAGGGGCTCTTTTTCTTGAAGTTCTCTTAAACCTGGAGTGTTTGGAGAGCTAACATTCACCACAAAATAATCTACAACATCGTAAAGCGCATTTAAGCATATTAAGTAATCATCTAGCGCCTTTTCATTGGGTGTTGTTTTGTTTTTCCCGATATTTCCTCCAACTATAAAATTTCTCTTTTTTTGAAGACGCAGTACTGCTTTTTGAACACCCTCATTATTAAAGCCCATTCTGTTTATTATTCCTTCATCGTCAAGTAAACGAAAAAGTCTTTTTTTAGGATTACCCTGTTGAGGTTGAGGTGTAAGCGTACCTATTTCAACAAAACCAAAACCTATATCGTGAAAAGATTGACACAACTCTGCATTTTTATCCATTCCAGCAGCCAAACCTATAGGATTCGAAAACTTTAATCCCATAAGATTTTTCTCTAAAACATCTCCTTTGGGTACAAAGAGAGAATTATAGAGCTTTGACAACCCTAGGAAAGAAAATATTTTAAGCAGAAAAAACGTTATGTAATGGGCTTTCTCAGCATCAAATTTAAAAAGAATAAAACGCGTTATAAATCGATACATCATGAGTTCAAAAATAGCAAGTATTGAAGGAATAGGGCATATAATTGTTTTACTAAGAATTAACTTTTTAATTTTCCATTAATTAATGGGTATGAATGCATTAACACAGACGTTTTTAGACTTGGTTTCAATCGATACCTCATCAATTGTAGGTCAAAAACAACAAAAGCCATCCTATGGACAAATTTCTGTATTAAACATTATAGCACAAGAACTGAGAACTTTTGTTCCGGAAAAAAATATCAAAAAATTAGAGCCCCATGGAATCTTTGCTGAAATACCCGCTACTGCCAAAAGAACTACTATCCCCACTATAGGTTTAGTGGTTCAAACCGATTCCACTCCAGCACTTTCAAGTTGCTTAAAACCCATAATCTTCGAAAAATACAATCCAAAGAATAGGGTGCATAAAAGTCATTTCTCATCACTGCTAAACGAAGAAGAGCTAAACTTTTTAAATCGACTCAAAAACAATTATATTATTTCTTCCGATGGTCATAGCGTTTTAGGCACAGAGAGCAAAGCAGCTATTAGCATCGTATTACATGCTTTAAAAGCCATTGTTAAGAGTAAAGCCAAACACGGTAAGATTCAATTACTTGTTCTCACCGATTCTTATAGCAACAAAAACATTCAAAAAGCACTACTGACAAATTTCACTCCGGATTGTAATTACACTATTGAAGGAGGAGACTTAGGAAACATCTATTACAAAAGCAGTGAACTTGTAGAAGCAGAAATTAACATTAGAGGCAATTATCAGAAGTATGGCACTATTGAGGAAGAATCGGTCAGCGCCTTAGAATTGACCAATGAGTTTATCAACGCTCTACCCATGAAAGAGGACGCGCTATTAAGTGACCAAAAAAAAGGTCGTTTTCATTTGGACAAGATTCTGGGTGATTCGCATGCAAGTCAATTAAAGCTTATAATTGAAGATCTCGACAAAAATAGATTTGATGCTCGTTTAAGGCTTTTAAGTTACATCGCAGAACAGCAAAATAAACTTTACCCCAATTCGATTAGCATGCAATTAAAAAACAGAAACTATTCTATTGAAGAACATTTGAAAAACCATTGGCCCTTTGTAGATTTTACGGTACGAACAGCTATCAATAAAGGAATAAATAAACTACAAACTATTGGCTCACATCACTTGAGTAACGCCATAAAATTTAATGCCTTAGGAATACCCACAATAGGTTTATTTACAGGTGGAATGCATCAAAGAACCACCAAAGAATACATCTCGGTTCAACATATGGAAAAGGCTGTAGATTTTATCCAAGCTNTAATATACAATACTAGTAAACGAAAAAAGGCTTCCAAGTAGGAAACCTTTTGTAAATTATTTTAAAAACTAAAATTCTTACTTTTTAGTCTTAATGGTCTGCGATAATTCGTGAGATATTGCTGACTTGTCAAATTTGAGTTTTCCCGCCATTGTCTCAATGACTACACTCTTGTTTTCATCTCCAAATTCAAGTACTTTACCGTGTAAGCCACTTTTTGTAATGACACGATCACCTCGCTTCAACTCTTCAACGAATTTCTTTTCGTCTTTCTGTCTCTTCACTTGTGGGCGAATCATAAAAAAATAAGCCACTACAAAGATTAAGATCAGTGGTAAAAACTGATTTAGCGCTTCCATTTAATTAATTTGTCGTTTTGAAAGGGGCCTCAAATGTACCATTCTGCCTTGGTTGAATAAAAGCTTTGATGCGCAACATTTCAGTTCCAGTAGCAGTATTCGTATTAAGCGTAATACTTTTTGTTACTTGATTCGCACCTGTACCGTTAAACTTAACTACCAAAGAGCCGCTCTCACCTGGTGCGATAGGTTGATTTTTAGGATAGTCAGGAACCGTACACCCACAAGACGATTTCGCATCTGTAATAATTAACGGGGCATCACCTGTGTTGGTAAATTCAAATATTTTTTCTTGAGGTGCTCCATAGGCGATTTGACCAAAATCATGTTCTTTTGATTCAAAACTCATAACTGGCACTTTAGCTTGTTGAGCATCGCGCTGAACTGCATTTTCCATATTTGCAGAACTTACTTTATCTGCGGCTTTTTGNTTACATGAAGTCACAGCGAAAGCAATNATCACTACTACTNCATAAGAAAGGATTCGATTATTCATAATTAAATTCTATTTTCTTCAAAAATAACATATTCTTTCAAGTCTATAGAAGTCCCCTACCCACTTTTTTAATTCGATTGTTTTCTTGGAACTCATTCAAAAGTTTATCCATTATTCCATTTAAAAATATACTGCTTTTGGGACCAGAATATTCTTTAGCTATTTCCAGGTATTCATTAATGGTTACACGAACCGGAATTTGATTGAAATGCAGTAATTCACAAATTGCCATTTTCAATAAAATCAAATCAATATCTGCAATTCTATCTTGTTCCCAATTAGGAGTCTTTCCCTCAATTTCTTTGGCTAGCTCTTCATTTCTCAACAATATAAACTCCAAGAGCTCAGTTCCGAAATCCACATCTTCAGAACTCTCAACCAGATTATCTCCGATACTAAAAACGTCTACCTCCGAATCTTGATTACTTATCCATTTGAGAATAAATGTATTAATTAGAGGTAAATCATCGAGCCAAGTCAATTGTTGTTCCTCAATTTTTTCATACAACTTCTCGTTTGGNGCNATTACCTGCTTGAANAGTTGAAGNACAAACTCTTTNTCAATTTCGAANGAAACCNNNTCAGNATTCATNTAGTCTNGGTAAAAATCNTTTAGAATTAANTCTTCATAAATAGATTTAAGATAATCCTGNTGCATACTCCAGTCCGACACTTNATAAGTTTCACANGCCTTTTTAAGTGTCTGATCATTNATGATATTNATCCAAAATTTATTNTTNANCAANCGTTCNGNATCTANAGNACTTACTTCAGATTTTAAATACCGATTTCGCTCTTTAACCAAACGCTTATCGACGTAATGATACAACTCACTCATTAAATTAAATTGAAATACATAGAGCTTGTAAGCATCTCTTATACTCCCTTTCAGAAAGTTAAGCTGAAAATCAATAGTCTGTTCCTTGTTTTGCAAAACAGCGTAAGCTCCTTGCATAACTTTAATTCTAATTTGCCGACGAGAGAGCATGTTTCAATCTTTTCTTGTAAGTAATTGGCACAAAAGTAAACTTATAAATTCATCTAAGCTATCTTTGATGTGATTCTTATCTTGCTATGAAAGCTCTACGATATCTAAATAAATATTTTAAAAAATATCGCTCTAAACTCTTAATAGGTCTACTGATTACAATCAGTGCGAGGGTTTTTTCTCTCATTATGCCTTCCTATGTCAATGCATCCATTCAAGTCATTGAAAATTACAATAAAGGTATTATTCAGATGAGCGAGGCCAAAGCGGCTCTCTTAGAAGATATTTTAATCATCATCGGGACTACTTTAATATCTGCAACGCTTACTTTTTTGATGAGACAATACATCATAAATGTTTCTAGATACATAGAGTACGATTTGAAAAATGAAGTTTTTGAACACTATTTGACCCTGGACTTAAAATTTTATAAGAAAAATAGAATTGGAGATTTAATGAATCGAATCTCTGAGGATGTTTCTCAGGTAAGAATGTATGCTGGCCCGGCAATCATGTATGGTTTTCAAACACTTACACTATTCACAATACTTATTCCTTTGATGTTTATCAAGGCACCAACTATTGCTTTTTATACCGTTTTACCGCTTCCGGTCTTATCGGTTTTAATTTATCGAATA
>NZIP01000018.1 GCA_002691645.1 Flavobacteriaceae bacterium | reverse complement strand
ACATCTGTGCTTTGAGCAGACATTAGAACAGCGATTAATAAGGTATAAGGGTCTTTGTGATCAAGAGGTATGGGTATTTCTGGATAAAGAAATTCAAGTTGTTCTATACAAAATTTAACTTTTTCATTTTTGGTCATAACCTAGTATTTTTACAAAAAAAACACTATGAATATAAGCAAAGTAGGGGAGCAGATAAAAGAATTTAACACCCTTAATCAAGAAGGAAAAGAAGTGCGATTAAGTGATTTTAAAGGTCAAAAGTTAATCGTATTCTTCTATCCAAAAGCTAGTACCCCTGGGTGTACTGCAGAAGCCTGTAGTCTAAGAGATCATTTTGATGAATTGAAAAGTTTAGGATATACTCTTCTTGGAGTAAGCGCTGATAGTCCAAAGAGACAAACAAACTTCAGAGATAAGTACGAGTTTCCTTTTGATTTACTGGCAGATGAACAACACGAAGTCATAAATGCTTTTGGCGTTTGGGGACCAAAAAAATTCATGGGGAAAGAGTACGATGGTATTCATCGGGTAACCTTTGTACTAGACGAAAACGCAACAGTCACTCATGTTGTCAACAAAGTCACCACAAAAACACATGGTTTACAACTACTGGAGTTACTTAATGCTTAGGCGTTAAGTAACTTCTTGGAATTTGGTAATTCTTTAATCGATCTAAAAAGTTCTTTTTCTTTGATGATTTCTGCAATACCTTCAGGGAGTAATTCTTCCCAACCTTGTTCGTTGGCAATAATCATCCGCAGAACTTCTCTTGAATAAATATCGAGTACATCAGGGTCATAATCAATGATATCCATCACCTTTCCATTGTATTTAAAGAACTTATACAATTCTTTCATTCTAGGATGTACTTTGACATTGTTACTGGTCAATAGTTCTTTAGTGTCCGGATGAAGCATTGGATAGAGATATATCTTGAGGTTTTTAAAGAATAACTTGCCAAAAGCCTCCAAAATACCTCCACTTAAATGACGGTAATATTTTTCGTCAAATACCTCTACAAAGTTGTTAATACCCATAGTTAGGCCTATTTTATTCTTTGTATACTTATTGAAGTATTCTACGAGTTTGTAGTATTCCTGAAATTTTGAAATCATTACTGTGTGACCTAATGAACACAATAGAGTAGCACGGTCTATAAAGTCAATTTCATCAATTTCCCCTAGTGATTTTAAATTTGAAAGTGTGATTTCGAATATCACCTCTGTATCTTTGTAATTTACCGTGGCCTCTTGAATGAAAATTTCGTAAGATTTTTTAAACATATCCATGTTTACCTTAGTAACAGGTCTGAAACTTCCTCTTAAGGCTAGGATGTTTTTTTTGTAAAGTACTGCTGCGGGTAAAACATTAAATCCATCAGGATTGAACATGATGGCCTCTGTCATATTATTTTTTATAAGTTGTAAACTCATCAAGCGGTTATCAACAGCATTAAAGTGGGGACCATTAAAATTTATTAAATCAATTTCGATAGTATCTCTATCGATATGGTCGTATAAATACTTTAATAATTTCTTGGGTTTATCGTGCTTGAAAAATGCACCGTAAATGAGATTTACTCCTAGTATTCCAAGCGTTTCTTGCTGTAATCTCGCTTCATTTTGCTTAAAGCGAATGTGCAAAATAATTTCGTCATAGGTTTCTTGATTTGGTTCTAACTGAAATTTAATTCCTATCCACCCGTGACCCTTATATCGTTTCGAAAAATCAATTGTTGCGACTGTATTGGCATAAGAGAAAAACAAATAATTCGGATTGTTTTTACGATTAATACGCTCAGTCATCAAATTCATCTCGTGATTGAGCATTTTTCTAAGACGCGATTCTGTTACATATCGATTGTCTTCTTCAGCGCCATAAATAGCGTCTGAAAACGCCTTATCATACGCACTCATCGCTTTGGCTATAGTTCCTGAAGAAGCACCTGCTCTAAAAAAGTGCCTGGCAGTTTCTTGTCCAGCGCCTATTTCGGCGAAAGTTCCATAGATATCTTCGTGTAAATTGATGCGTAGGGTTTTCGCGTCTACCGAAGGTATGTTTTCAAATGCATTTTCTTTAAATGAAATTTGAGCCATGAATTATTCTTTTCTCAAAGGTAAAACAACCTGTGCCGTCTTCCCTTCATTTTGTACTATTTTTACATCTAAATGAACTTGAAACTCACATTTTTAGGTACAGGAACTTCTCAGGGAATACCGGTCATCGGTAGTGAACATCCAGTATGTCTCAGTACAAATCCAAAAGACAAAAGACTTAGAAGTTCATTGCTGGTTGAATCAGAAGAAGGAACAGCTGTCGTCATAGATTGCGGCCCTGATTTTCGTCAACAAATGTTGCGAAATCCTATAAAAAAACTCGATGCAATTTTATTGACTCACGATCACGCTGACCATACTATGGGCATTGATGATATTAGACCATTCGTATTTAAGCAAGGAGGAGTTGATTTTTTTAGTTCAAAAGAGACACTTAGTGCTCTCAAAAGTCGTTTTGATTACATTTTTAATCCAGACTATCAATATCCGGGTATACCAAAAATAAATTCTCATCTCATCGGTAAAGATCGTATTTTTGAGATCAATGAATTGAAAATCACCTCTATTCTCGCAAGCCATGGAGAATCAGACGTTTATGGATTCAAAATAGGTGGGTTGGTTTATTTGACTGATGTAAAATCAATCGAGAAAGATCAATTAGCCCACCTAATTAATTGTGACATTTTAATCATAAATGCTTTGAGGAAAGAAACCCATCATTCACATTTAAATTTAGATGAGGCCATAAACCTTTCAAAACAAGTTAATGCTAAACAAACATATTTTACGCATATAAGTCATCACTTGGGTTTTCACGATGAAGTACAAAAAACCCTAGCGCCAAGTTTTAATTTGGCCTATGATCAGCTTCAATTAACATACACTTATTAGAATGAAAAAATCACTTTAGAATGAAAAAATCACTGTTTCTATACTTATTTGTTTTTACCCTACTCATTTGTTTATTTCAATTGGTTCAAGGAAACAACCAATTCAATGCCCTTTCGGCTGAAATTCAAAAACTCAACAAGAAATTAGATAAAAAAAATGAATACATTTCTAATTTAGAAACAGTAAATGAAAGCTGTACTTATTTTGACTACGAAAGCAATCAAGAAGCCCAAAATTATCATCAAGGCAAGAATATATCAGGTTCTTTAGAAAAGTACATATGGGATGATTTACTTTCCTATAATGACCCTGAAAACAGTAACTCACTTATTCCCTACAAGGGAGATGAGACTAACTTTATGATTAATAAGGTTAAACTATTAAATCACAAATGGCTAATCGCAGATTTTAGTGACTCCAAAAATTGGGGTGAAATCACTCTTCGATACTTTATCAATGAAGATAATACGGTGGAGTATGAGTTAATGGATGCCTTGATTTATTCGACTAAATAGTACCATTGTACCAAGGAATTCAAATTTTCTTGATTTATAGTGTGCCCCATATCTTGAAAAACAAAATGTTCATATTCGATATTGAGCTTGTCAAGTGCTGCGGGTATCTCGGCACTCCAACTCAGCGGAATTACGGGATCTTCAGCACCATGAGAAGCATAGACTTTTAAATGACCGAATGATTTGTCCTTTGAAATTTCATTCAAGTCTTTATTAAAATAGCCGCTTAAAGCCATTATTTTAGAATACTGCTGAGGATATTTTGTAGCCAACGCATAAGATAAAATAGCACCCTGGCTAAAGCCTAAAAGATCGATATAACGAACTTGATACTGCTCTTTAAGGGCTTGAATAAAAACGTGCAATTGTTCGACTATTTCTTTGGCTTGCTCAATATCAGACCATTTACCTTTGACCTCGTCAAAATGTATTGCATACCATGCGTAAGACTCCGGATACAATTGGTAGGGTGCTTGTAAACTAACCACATGGCTCTTACGTGCAAAAACATCTGACAGTTGAAATAAATCATATTCGTTCGCGCCATAACCGTGAAGTATGACCAATAATCTATCCGATGAGCTAAGCGCTTTCTTTTCGAGGTAATTAAAAGACTTCATTCAGGCATTTATTTAATAAAGGTGAACCAATTTTGAAAATAGAAACCCAATAAGGGCAATGAATTACAACGTTCTTTTCGAACCGACACAACACCAAAAATCAGAGCACTTAAATAAACTACATAAAGTATGTAGAACGGAATTAAAAAGGTGTAAAAATTCAATAGATAAGAAGAAACGTGATAGACTAAATGTGCTCCAAATGCTTGTCTTAAATGAAAACTTGAAAAGGCAGTAGGTCGATCTGAATGACGACTCCAACTGATCAGCAAACCAATAATTGTGATATACGAAATAAGGGCGGTGGTTTTTCCCAAATCAGATTTCATACTTTTCTCAGGAATTTAAATAAGCTTTTCCCTTGTTTAAAATACCTAAAGGTTTGAACTCAAATTGTTCATTTTTCCATATTGAAGTGCTATTTACAGTACTCGAATTTTTGATGTGTTTGCAAAAAAGACTTAAGGACGCTTCACTATTCACCGCGATTTGAGGTTTAGGCAAGTCAAAAATCTCATAAGCCTTTGTCATTAAGTCAACTGCCTTCTCAATAGACACTGTTTTGGTGAGCGCTTCGAAGGATACACCAAGACTTTCAACACCGAATTCAGCTTGTTCAAATACAGTTTCTTTCATATCTGCATGTAGTGCAAAATGGTCAGAATGAACAAAATCAATCAATCCTTTATTGAGTTGAGCGATTAACTTTTCATTATTTTCTTTAGTTCGTAAGGGAGGTAGCGTTTTAAATAGCGTGTCAAAATTGCTAATGTCGGAGTCACAGAAAAAGAGGTGATGAGGAGTAACACTGCAACTGACTTCTAGTCCTTCGTCTTTGGCTTTTGCCACATACTCAACAGCTTTTGAAGAACTCAAACAAGCAAAATGCATTTTGCCTTTAGTATAGCGCAGTATTTCAAGGTCTCGTAAAACCCGTACTTCTTCGCTCAAATACGATATACCTTTAAGCCCTAGATGTGTGGATTGTTTTCCCTCATGCATCAATCCATTATTCATTAAATTTTCGTCTAGTGGATAATTGACCACCAGACCTCCGAAATTTTGAGTGTATTGCAATGCTAATTTTAAGAGTTGGGGGTTGCCAAGACCTTTTTTGTAATCCGTAAAAGCGATAGCTCCATTTTGATTTAAATCAAACATTTCACTAAGCTGTTCACCTTGCAGATTTTTACTAATACTTCCGTTTACGTAAATATTAACTTCAGCTTTGTTTCTATTAAAGTAATCCAAGATACTTCCGTGATCAATAACGGGTTTAGTATTGGGGAGGATGCCTATAGTGCAAAATCCACCTTTAATGGCTTCTTTAATACCAGCTGCAAGCCCTTGTCGCTGTTCAAAACCAGGTTCTCCAAAGTCAACTAAAGGATCAATCCATCCTGGAGAGACCATTAAATCCTCGTCTTGAATGATTTCAAATTCAGTATCAATTAGCTTTATTTCATCTTCTATAGCAGAAATAAATCCGTTTTCAATAAAAATATCTTTGTTTTGGAGGTGGAACTCTGAAGTGGAGTCTATGATTTTCGCTGAACGCAGTAAATAACTCACTAAATTTGCCTTTTACATTGCGAAATTACAAAACTAATGTGAATAATCACCACCTATTTTAAATAGGGGAGCAAAATAGACTCCATTTTTAAATAACCTTCTAAGGTTGGGTGAACACCGTCATAGGCATAATTCTCATCTAAGCCCATTTTATCGTTTGTCATCTGAGCAAACATATCCACGTATTCTATCTTGTGATTTTCGGCCATCACCTTAAGTAAATTATTCAATTTTGGAATCTTAATATTTGGTTTTAAATGAGTACGCCACGGATAAATTTCTGCAGGTAGAACACTAATCAGATAAACCTCGATTTGATTCGCCTTTGCGAGTTCGACCATACTTTCTATATAACCTGCTATTGCCGATAAACTAACCTTACCGTTATTTTCAGCAATGTCATTAGTCCCGGCGAGTATCACCACTTTTTTCGGGTTTAAGGCAATCACATCGGGTCTGAATCTCAACAACATTTGATCGGTGGTCTGTCCGCTTATACCACGACCAATAAAATTGTTATCGGCAAAAAACTCAGGTCTCTGTTGTACCCAACCTTCTGTTATTGAGTTTCCCATAAAAACTGCCTCTAAAACTTTGGAATATCTTGACTTATCAATTTCATTTAAAGAGTCATATCGTTGAATAAAAGGATAATCTTGAGCCATCGTAAACGAGCTAAATCCAATTGCTAGAATCAATAAAATCCTAGTCATACTTGGCACTTTCTCCATTTGACAAACTGTTTTTGATAAAATCACGTATATCATCATTGGCGTTCTTTAAATCTTCTCTTCTCAAATACATCATATGGCCAGATCTATATCCCTTAAAGGTAAATCGATCTTTCATTCTTCCGCTAGGGTCAACTTGCCACATGGTATACTTTGCATTGAAATAGGTCGTTGCACCATCGTAATAACCAGATTGTACTAAAACTTTCAAATATGGGTTTTGTGCCATTGCTTGTCTAAGGTCATCTCTAGTATTATCGTTATCATTATTCCAAGGGCGAACTGGACCGAACATATTGTATTTTACATCAGTTTTAAACTTCAATTCTTCTTGCAAATAATAATTGATAGCCGGGGTAAAGCTGTGTAGCCAAGAAGTTATTTCAGAATTATAGTCAGGTCTCGCCCCAAATAATTGTCGGTCTATTCCTTTATACCTAGAATCTAAACGTCCTATGGTATATCCTCCGACCTCTTTCATTGCATTTTTCCAAAAAAACGAAGTAGGCACATCTAAGTTGTGATCTAAAATGTCTTTTCGTTCAAGTGAAGAATACTCAGCCATCTTAGAAGCGATACTTTGGCGCTCATTTTCAGAAATGAATCCACCTTTCGCTATTGCTGGTATAAGCTCATTTATGGTAAAATCTTCAACTTCAGGTAGAAAATCTTCTAATTCTTTACCTTGAAATTCATCGCTTAATAGTTGATGGTGCCATGCTGAAGCAGCGTAATAAGGTAAATTTAAAGCAGACGAAACAGGGCCACCTACTCGAATCACCTTATAATCAGCAGGGCTTACCATAATTACACCATTGAGGTACATCCATTGTCTATTTTGAAGTGCTAGAGATAAACCCATAACTCGAGTCCCACCATAACTTTCTCCAATAATGTACTTAGGACTTCTCCACCTATTGTGTCTTGTGACGAAAGTATTAATCCAATCTGACAAGTAAGAAATATCTTCATTAATTCCGAAAAATCTTGAACGATCTACTTCTTTGCCGTTCTCCGGTATAGTTCTTGAATATCCGGTATTGACGGGATTTACGTATACGATATCTGTCACATCCAAAACAGAATATGGATTTTCTTTCACGCCATAAGGTTGAACGGGATATCCTTCATCATCTATTTTTAAAATCCTTGGGCCTGTATACGCCAAATGCATCCATACAGAACCCGAACCTGGACCACCATTAAAACTGATGAGTAGAGGTCTTGCCTCATTATTTTTGACGTCATTTTTGGTGTAGTAGGTGTAATGCACGCTTGCAATTGGTTTACCTGCCTCATCCCAAACAGGTTGAGTGCCCGTTTCGGCGGTATACTTTATGAATTTCCCATTGATAGTTACCTGATGTTGTGTTGTAACTGTCGTATCTAAGGGTAAACTTCTTTGCCCAAAACTAAGTACGCAAATTATAAACGAAAAGAAAAATAAGCTTGTTCTCATGTTAGTTGTGTTAGTTCCTCTAATGTACAAAAGATTGCAGAAAATCAGAACTGTTCGAAAACACCAAGTCCGAAAAGCGCAAAGTCAAACTTAACAGGGTCATTGGGGTCAAATTTACGCAATGATTTATCCAATTCCATAACAGCAAGATGGTCGTTCTGTTTTCGTTTTAAAAGCCCTAATTTTCTCGCGACTCGACCTGAATGAACATCCAGTGGTATAGACAAAATTGATGGGTCAACCTGTTTCCAAATTCCAAAGTCTACTCCCTTGTCGTTGGGTCTAACCATCCACCGCAAGAATAAATTGATTCGTTTGGCAGCGGATTTATTTAAAGGATCAGCGATATGTTTGAATGAACGATGCTGTGGATGTTTTGAAAAAAATGTAGACTTGAATCGACTTATTGCAAACTGCAAATGTTTTTCATCCTCCTGATTTAAAAAGTACCATTCAAGTGAATTCTGCTTTTCGTACAACACTTTTAGATTTTGAACAAAACAGATAAGATCTTGACCATTAAATGTTCTGTGTACAAAAGAACTTAAATTATTGATTTCAGCTTCACTTGCGTTCATTATGAACTCATAAGGGCTATTGTCGAACAATTCGATTAAGCGCTCTCCAGATTTTATAATCGAATTTCGATTGCCCCAAGCTATTGTAGCCATTATAAAGGCCATTATTTCAACATCCTTTAAATCGTTAAAAAGATGAGGAACTAGAATAGGATCAGTCTCTATAAAGGATAAAGATTCATACTGCTCTGCTTTGTAATTTAAAAAAGACCTAAGTTCGTCTTTATTGGAATAGCCCATCGCGCATACTCAATTTTCTGTCAACCATCTCAGCTAAATCATTATTGTGGGTCACAATAACAAAGGTTTGATTGTACTCATCGCGCAACTTTAAAAACAATTCATGTAAAAATTGAGCATTCTCAGAATCTAAATTACCACTTGGTTCATCGGCCAAAACTATAGAAGGGTCATTAATAAGTGCTCTAGCTACCGCGACTCTCTGTTGTTCTCCACCAGAGAGCTGATTTGGATGATGATTCAAACGATGACCAAGCCCTAAGTCAGAAAGTATAGTATTTGCCTTTTCCGTAGCCTGTGCTTTCGAAATACCGGATATAAATCGAGGCAACATCACGTTTTCTATAGCCGTAAGTTCAGGAAGCAATTGATGAAATTGAAACACAAAACCAATTTCTTTATTTCTAAAATCAGCTAATTCAGAATCCTTTAATTGATGAACGGGTATATCGTTTATCCTTATTTCTGTGGAGGGATGCCCGTCAGGCTGATCCAAAGTTCCAAGAATTTGTAATAAAGTGGTTTTACCAGCACCAGATGGCCCCACTATGGCAACAATTTCTCCTTGTTTTACTTCTAATGAAATTCCCTTGAGTACTTGATTAGAAGAATATGTTTTAAATAAATTTGAAACTTTAATCATAAATGCTAATTTAAAGAATCTCTATGGACAAGAATACAAATACCGAAATCATATTTTTTGCAAGTGGCTGTTTTTGGTGTACAGAAGCGGTGTTTAAACGAGTGAAAGGAGTAGAGGAGATACTACCCGGATACATTGGAGGTTCAATTAAAAATCCTGCTTACCGCGAAGTATGCACAGGACGAACTGGACATGCAGAATGCATAAAAATTGAATACGACCCAAGCATCATAAAACTTGAAACCCTTTTAGCAGTCAATTTTAGTACACATGACCCTACAACTCTAAATCGTCAAGACCACGATGCAGGTACACAATACAGAAGTGGTATTTATTATACTACAGATGAACAAGAGCAAATCATCCAAGAATATGTAGCGTATTTAGAAAATGAAAAGGTTTTCGACAATTCAATAGTAACTGAAATCAAACCTGCAGAAACTTTTTATACGGCAGAAACAGAACACCATGATTACTACGATCAAAATTCAGAGCAAGGTTACTGCGAGATCGTAATAGCTCCTAAAATTGCGAAATTAAGAGCTTCTTTTGTAGATTACTTAAAATAAATCCTTGGATAGAAAACCACAAAACACCTTTCTAAAGTGAATACAATAAATGATAAGCTCAAATTTTTCAAAAAATTTATTTTCGAAACTTCGGTAATAATCATTGGTATATCAATTTCTTTTTGGCTTAATAACACACAAGCCAAAGCTGAAAACTCACGAAAAGAAATACAACTTTTAAAGGCCGTACAACTCAACATTAACGAAATTGAAGTTTATGTACTTAATCGTGAAGAGAAATTGACTGCAGAGAATGAACTCATGGATTATTTATCCGCTAATTGGAATAATATCAATTACGACTCTGTTACAAAAGTGCTGTTAACAGGAGGAAACACGAAGTCATTTCACAATTTATTTTTAGATTATAGAGAGTTTCATCCTCCAATTTCTGAAATTACTTCAATCATTGAAGACGGTTCATTAGCATTGATATCCAACAATGAGATTAAGTTGAAAATTATTTCCCTTCTAGACAATCACCTTGAATTTTTAAATCAAAACGTAAGCAGTGAGATCGCATTGCAGCAAGAATTTAGAATCGCCTTACTTCAAAGCGATAATCAAGAAATTAAAGCGATATTAAAAACTAGTCAGAATGAACTAAGAGAGCGTTTTTATCAAGAAGATGATTTTACAGAGAAAACACGTTCAGAACTCCTGGCCATAAATAAATTGAACTCTGGAGAGAATTATTTGAGTCTTAAAATAAGGCAACGCTTTTTTGTGATGTATTATCTCGATGCGTTTAAATCTAAATTGAAAGAACTCGAAGAGGAAGTAAACGCAGAATTAGCTTTAAAACATAAATAAATTATTGTCCAATGTCTAATAAAAACCCTATTACCTATTTGGTTTTAAGTATTTTACTCGATACCATTGGTATGCTCTCTTACCTTGTACCTGTTATTGGAGAATTCTCAGATTTTTTATGGGCCCCTCTTTCTGGATGGATCATGAGCAGAATGTATTCTAATAAGCAAGGTAAAGTGGCAGCAGTAGTTCAGACTATTGAAGAGCTTATTCCTGGATTTGATGTTATTCCTACTTTTACAATCATGTGGATTTACACATTTGTTCTTAAAAAAGACGATTAGCCTTGTATGATAAAATTAACAGTTGCATCAAAAACGATCAATCCTTCTGCAGAATTAAAGTTTGAGTTTGGTTTTATAGGGTCGTAAACCAATACAACTCGCATATCGACAAATCCGGTAATTGCTGTATTCATTTCCCATTCTAATCCTAAAGTATTTTGATTGTCGTCGGTATCAATTGCGTCTAAAGTGCTCACAAATGAATTGTTCTCGTTTTCTAAAATCAAAAAAACTTGATAATCTTTAGAATTTGATAAAATTGTATCATTTCTGTCAACTCGTTCTTCTTCGTCAAGTATAAAATCATAAGCAAAATTCAAACGAATCGTGTAATCTGAATTATTTTTTAACTGTACCGTATTTGTTTGCGGATTTAAAGGTCCTTCTAGATCTGGATCTGTATAAGACAAAAAAAACTCTTCATTATCTTCTTTGGCTATGAAAGTCAATTCTACAATATTGTACTTTTCAGGTTCAACATATCCCAAATCGTCCAAATCACTGCAACTCACAGAAATTAAGCAACAAACAACTAGAAAACCTATTCTCATTATTAATATTTATAGATTAAAGAAAATTGAAAATTGCGACCTGGTTCATCTGCAAAATAACGAAGTTGATTGAGGTAATTTCTATACGTTTCATTTAGAACATTCAATACGGTAAGACTAAGTTTAATACTTCTTTTTTGTTTTAAAAATAAACTGTAATCAATTGAGCTGTTGTAATTCACAAATGAGGGTGGAGCATCATTAAGTTTTAACTCTACAGTTTCATTAGGTCTGATTTCTACCAATAAGTTAGGTGGGGTATTTTTTTGTTCGAAAACAATTTGTTGTTCAACACTAAATTGTAGTTTGTTTTTCTCGCCAATTGTAAAACGAAGACTATTATTAATTTCAGCTGAGGGTATATTGATTTGTGGTTCATTTAATTCGAGATTTGTAGCTTTAATGGAACTAAACTTTGAAATAAATGTCCAATTTAACCCTAATGGTTTGATCACTTCTGATGAAAAACCTAGGAATCTTGAGTCAGCCTGTTCGTAAGTCCATACGGGAAAGGCACCTCGTAGTGTGTATTCGGTATCAGAAGGGTAGAGGTAAATAAAATCTTTAATAGTGTTGTAATATGAATTTAATCTAAGATAAAAATAAGGGTTATTATAAGATAACCCTAGGTCAAATTTTAGCGCTTTTTCACTTTTAAAACCCAACTGTCCTAATTCTATACGAGCTGCTGTATGATGTAGACCATCAGAAAACAATTCAGCTGCATTAGGAGCCCTTTGAAGCGCACTTACTTGAAAGTCTGCCGCTAATTCATTACTCGGTTCATAAGTCAATCCCAGATTATAAGCGTGATTGAGGTAATCCCAATTTGATTTAGTTAACACTTGTGTGCCCAAATCTGCGGTTACGATATCAGGATATTTTTGGTCATAGCCCAATTGTTCAAACCTTGATTTTATATAAAATTTTTGAACGTCATATTCTGTATAGTCAATGCGTAGCCCTGAACTTAAGAGAAAATAATCGCTCAAATTTTTGTTTAAAATGACGTAGTAACCCAACTGCGTTTTTTGATAATCGGGAATAAAACGTCTTACACCGGTTTCAGGATTAGGCTCGTTTTCTTGATATTGTAAATTAATTCCAGTTTTAAAAAGACCATTATCCAAGACATTTTGATAATTAATTCTTGTATCATGAGTGTTAAGAATCATATCCATAGCAGGTATCTCATTTCTTGGTCCTCTTCTTATATCAAATTCTTTTCTGCGGTTGTATTGCAAGCTATATGCTATGTCTATCTTAGACTTTTCTGTTAAATTTTTAAAATAGGAGCCTGAAAAAGTTCCGTGTAAAATATCCTGTTTGGGGGTGTAAATATCATATCTAAAATCTTCGATGTATAATGGAGTTCTGGAATTAATACTTCGTTCCAAATCATCTAGATTACCTATATGTGAAGATCTGAGAATACCAATTTGGTCTAAGAGTAATGAAAAATTAAGTTCCCAGCCTGTTGACAATTTGTTTTTGCCATAAATCAAATTGACCGATTGACTTTTATTTCCGGTATTGGTGAGATTATAATTTGGAGCAGTTCGATCACCGAAGCGCTGATAATTTAAGGATGACTTGAAGTAAGAGCCGTTGGTATTCGTCTTTTTTATTTGATGAAAAATATATCCACCACGACCATTGGTATGGTAACCAGTCCCGAATTCCCTTCTTTCGGAATCAACTGGATAGAATTTTTGATGATCTAATACAATTACACCTCCAATAGCATCTGTGCCATAAGCCAGAGCATTTGCCCCTTTCTCAATTTTGATTTCATCAAAAGAGCCCATCTGAATGCTTGGAGCATGTTCGTCTCCCCATTCCATATCTTCTTGCCGGGTTCCATTAGATACTGTAATTATTCTACTTCCTCTCATACCTTGTATGATTGGCTTCGAAATAGTTGTTCCTGTTTGGAGTGTAGTAACACCACTTAGGTTCTTAAGAGCTTCTCCTAATGATTTTGAGCGATTAGACGAAATCCAATCTTCATCTAATCGTTTTACTAATTGCTTTTTAGCACGATCAATATTTGAACCTATTAATTCAACTTCATCAAGTTGTTGAAAATGGTGTTCTAAAAAAAAGATATCCGATTTTGAACGATTGAGTTTTACTTCGAAGGTTTGTGGATTACATTCAGGATGATCAATAAAAATTGTAAAGCTTGATTTACACAAGTCTGGCACAATCAATCTCCCTGCATTATTCGTCCTTGCCGAGAATCCTATTTCATCAATTTTTATCTCTGCGTCTGCTAAGGGCTCTTTGTTGTCGTGATAGTCCAAAACGATTAACTCATAGGTTAAATTACAATCTTCTTCAACCTCTTGAGAAGAAGCTATACTGTAACTTAAAAATATGCAAGCGAAAACTATTCTAAAGCTCTTCATTTTATTTAATGCAACTTTGTTGCAGTTAAAAATAAGTAAATTATAATTCTAAAACTTTAATTGCCATGTTCACGCTCAAATTCGCTTAAATTTTTAACTAAACCTTCAACACTTTCTAAAGTTAATGCATTGTACAAAGAAGCACGAAAACCCCCAAGTGACCTATGGCCTTTAATACCATGAATACCCTTTCTTGAAGAAAATTCTAAAAAAACAGTACTTAAACCTTGATTGATTAAATCAAATGTTATGTTCATACTTGACCTTGAACCAATATGAATCTTAGGCTCAAATAAGGTATTTCGTTCTAATTCTCTATAAACCAGAAAAGACTTTTGCCTATTATAAGAGTCAAAATAAGACAAACCACCCTGTTCTTTAAGCCAAGACAAGTTTAACATGGCCACGTATATTGAAAAAACAGGTGGTGTATTTAACAATCCACCTTTTTCGATATGCTTTTGATAATTAAACATGGTAGGCTTAGTTCTAGATTTGACCAGTTCATCTAAAAATGTCTTTCGAATTACCACCAGAGTCATTCCAGCGGAACCAATATTCTTCTGAGCCCCAGCATATATTAAATCAAATAAATTGAAATCAATTTGCTTTGAAAATATATCTGAACTCATATCGCAAACAAGAGGACAATCTGTCTTTAGAACATCTTCAAATTGAGTTCCATAAATGGTATTGTTAGAAGTGTAATGAACATAATCATAGTCTTTTGAACTAATATGGGAAAGATCAGGAAGTTTTAAATACCCTTCTGAAGAGGAGTTTTTAAGTACCTCTACCTGCCCAAAGTTACGTGCTTCAACAATTGCTTTGGCACTCCAGACACCAGTGTCTATATAAAGCGCTTTTTGTTTTAAAAAATTCATTGGAACCAAAGCAAATTGAGAGGATGCTCCACCTTGCAGAAAAAGAACTTCGTGCGTTACATCAGACAATTCCATTAATTCTAAAACCATTTTTTTAGTTCGATCGAAAATAGATTGAAACGTATTAGAGCGATGCGAAATTTCTAAAACCGAAAGACCTGAGTTGTCTAAGTTTAAAACACTCTCAGAGGCCTTTTTAAAAACCTCTTGTGGCAATATACATGGACCCGCACCAAAGTTGTGTATTTTCATTTATTGTAATTGAGTTAGAAATTCAATAGTATCGATTTGATCTGCATATTGGTCTAATCTAGGAGACTGTGCTTCACCTAAAGATAATGTATTTTCAAACGAAACATCTGAAGAGATCAATTGTAATTCCTTGTGTTGTTCTATCTCCTCAATACAGCTATTTAAGTCCTGGTAATATTCATAATACAAACATCCCATCGGTGAGAAAACTGCTTCATTTTCTATTAATAAAAGATGACCAAAGTCTATGAATTGGGTCTTGTTAAGTAAGTGTATTGAGCGTTGATAATCAAGATTATTACAATATTTATGATGATGCAACAATTGATTATAATCCTCAAAAGCGACTCTCAACCGTTCAAAATCAAAATTTTGAGGCAGGTAAATTTTTGTAATACTCCTGCAACCTAAACCAAAGTAATTAAAGACATCCTCTGCCAATAATACAAGCTCCTGAACACTCACAGATGAACTTAAAATACTTATAGAGGTTTTGTTTGGTCTTATAATTTTTGGATAATCTTTAAAATAAAACTCAAAATACCTCGAAGTATTTGCACTTCCAGTGGCAATTACAGCGTCAAATTCCTTAACCGGCTTATGTACTAAAGTGTAATTACGACTAAAAGTCGAATCTAGATGTTCAAGTTTTTTCAACAAAAAGAGGAATAGCTTTTGATCTTTGCTAGATAATTTGAGCAGCACATGATGTCCTGATAAAACAACTGAGATAAAATCGTGAAAGCCAACAAGTGGAATATTACCAGCACAAATAAGTAATACTTTTTTGGAAACTTTATTCTCATCAAACTTGTAGGAATTTAACCATTGACGTACAACTGATTGGCGTAAATTAATAGCCCAATAATTTAAAGCTCTTCTAATTTCAGATGCTATAAACCAAGGATTCTCGGCGTTTACACTTGAAATAAGTGAATTAAATTCATCGGAAGATGTTGAGAGCAATGCTTCAATTTCTTGAGCTAAATGATGTAATAATGTAATATTTGAGTCCTGAGCTGACATGATAAAATTTGTTATCTAGGCCTACTGTTTTATTTTTGCACAAAAATACGCTAATGGCAATTATAATCACCGACGAATGTATTAATTGTGGAGCTTGTGAACCAGAGTGCCCAAATACGGCAATTTACGAGGGAGCTGACCAATGGAGGTATTCTGATGGCACCAGTTTAAAAGGAGTTTTGGAAACAGCAGAAGGTTCATTCATCGCCGACGAAGCTCAAATGCCTGTTTCTGATGAATTCTACTATATAGTTCCAAGTAAATGTACCGAGTGCAAAGGGTTTCATGAAGAGCCACAATGTGCCGCCGTATGTCCCGTAGATTGTTGCGTTCCCGACGAAAATGTAGTCGAAACAGAAGCTGAACTTTTAGAAAAGCAATCATTTTTGCATCAAAATAGTTAACCAAACCACTCCTAATAAATGAAAGCAGGTATAGTAGGTTTACCCAATGTCGGAAAATCAACCCTTTTCAATTGTTTGTCAAACGCAAAAGCACAGAGTGCAAATTTTCCGTTTTGTACCATAGAACCTAATATAGGTGTTGTAAATGTGCCGGATCCTCGATTGGAAAAACTTCAAGAATTGGTGGATCCAGAAAAAGTTATTCCGGCTACAGTAGAAATTGTTGATATTGCGGGTCTTGTAAAAGGAGCTAGTAAAGGAGAGGGGTTAGGAAATCAATTCCTAGCCAACATCAGAGAAACCGACGCAATACTCCATGTTTTGAGATGCTTTAACGACGATAATATAGTGCATGTCGATGGCTCTGTAGATCCTATTCGAGATAAAGAAACCATTGATGTAGAGCTTCAATTAAAGGATTTAGATGCCGTTGAAAAACGATTAGATAAAGTAAATAGAGCTGCCAAAACTGGAAATAAAGAAGCACAAAAAGAAGAAGAGATTCTGGTGCTTCTCAAAAGCAACTTAGAAGCTGGCGTATCCGTACGGGCTGTAGATTTGCAAAAAGAAGATTATGTGGATTACGTCAAACCATTACAACTCATAACAGATAAACCCGTTTTATATGTCTGTAATGTCGATGAAAAAAGTGCATTAGACGGCAATAAATACGTATCTAAAGTAAGAGAGATGGTACAACATGAAAATGCCGAAGTGTTGTACTTAGCTATAGGAACCGAAGCAGATATCAATGAACTAGATGATTACGACGAACGACAACTCTTTTTAGAAGATATTGGACTTGATGAACCCGGTTCTGCAAAATTGATAAGATCAGCATATGCGCTGTTAAATCTTGAAACTTATTTTACAGCAGGTCCCAAGGAAGTTCGTGCTTGGACTATTAAAAAAGGTATTTCAGCACCACAAGCCGCTGGAGTAATACACACGGATTTCGAAAAAGGCTTTATTCGTGCCGAAGTCATTTCTTATGAAGATTACACTTCTTATGGTTCTGAATCAAAAGTCAAAGAAGCTGGTAAAATTCGTGTTGAAGGAAAGGACTATATCGTCAGTGATGGCGATGTCATGCATTTTAGATTTAATGTATAGCCTTTACGGTTCAAGAGTTGAGGCAGTATGTAAAACATAAGCCTTTATCTTTTCAACATCTTTCTCGCTAAGTCGATCCTCAAATGAAGGCATTCCCTTCGGAAGAAAAACACCTTTTAAAACAATATTTTCATACATATCGAAAACTGCTTCTGTAGAATAGGTTAAATCTGGAATCGTTCCACCGCCGTTTCCTAAATTGTGACATTGCGAACAATATCTAGAGAACATTTGACCACCGTGTGAAATATCGTCCATTGACATTAAGGTATTCAAGGCAATTCGACTTTTCTTCAATGCCTCTTCAAATTCAGGGTACTTTGCCTGTCCGTTAATTTTAAAAGTATAAATCGTTCCTGGATTGATTTGTTCGGTGTGTTTATTTCCATTTCCGTAAGCACCTCCCCAACCAACAGGTATGGTTATATATTGCTCACCATCAATCATATAAGTCATAGGAGGCGCAATAATACCAGTATTTAAATTTTTAGACCATAATTGATCTCCATTAAAAGCATCAAATGCAACAAAATTACCCTCAGCATCTCCTTGAAAAATCATGTTGTTGACAGACAAAACACCAGAATTCCACACATTTTCTTGTTTATGTGACCAAACTTCGACACTTTTTACTGGATCCCAGGCCAGGAGTTTTCCATAACTTTCACCTTTTAAAACCGAATCTAACAGTAATTCTTTACCGTTGTTCTTCCCAGAGGCACCAGGTACTATTTCAGCACCTGTGTTCCACTGCTTAGGTTCAAATTCAAAAGCTGATTCTTTACCGTAGTGCATTGACATTTCTCGTGCAGGTATGTAAACTAATCCTGAATTTGGATTATATGCCATAGCCTGCCAATTATGTCCGCCAAATGGTCCTGGATATATTTCTACATTTTCATTGATATGTCGTGCAAAACTTGTTTCTACCGGACGACCTGTTTCTAAATCTACTTTTTCAGCCCAATTGGCATAAACAAATTTTTCAGCAGAAATTAATTCTCCTGAAAGACGATCTAAGACGTAAAAAAATCCGTTTTTGGGTGCTTGCATTATGACCTTTCTATTTTCTCCATTAATTTGCAAATCAGCTAACATTAGTGGTTGCACAGCAGTATAATCCCAAGTTTCACCTGGAGTAGTTTGGTAATGCCATTTGAGTTGGCCTGTTTCTACATCCAAGGCAAGAATAGAAGATAAATAAAGATTATCTCCACCTCCCGGACTTCTGATTTCTCTATTCCAAGGAGATCCATTACCTGTTCCTACGTAAATTAATTTTTCCTCGGCATCATAGACAAATGAATCCCAAGCAGTTCCACCACCTCCATATTTCCACCACTCACCAGTCCAAGTCTTTGCCGCCTCTTCTAATTCGGGATGCTCAAATCCATTTTCAGGATTTCCAGGAACAGTGTAAAATCTCCAATCCAACTCACCGGTCTCTGCATTATATGCCGAAAAGAAACCTCTAACACCGTATTCTGCTCCACCATTTCCTATAAAGACCTTTCCGTCAAAAACTCTTGGGGCACCTGTGATAGTGTAACTACCTTCAAGTCCTACAAGGGTGTTATTTTCCCATATTACCTCGCCATTAGATGCATTTAATGCGATAAGTCGACCGTCTAAAGCGCCTAAGTATAATTTACCCTTATACATGGCCAGACCTCTATTTACAACATCACAGCACGCCTTTTCTCCATGTGACTTAGGAACCTTCGGGTCATACGTCCATAATAATTCTCCGGATTTTGCATCTACACTATACACCAAACTCCATGGTCCAGTAAGGTACATAATACCATTTACCACAAGTGGAGTAGATTCTATTCCACGCTTAGTATTTAAATTTAGAGACCAGGCTAATTCGAGTTTTTCTACATTTTCTTTATTGATGAGATTAAGTTCACTGTGTCTATTTTCACCGTAATTTTTTCCATACGTTAGCCAATCACCTTGATAAGCATTAGCATTTTCTAAAATCTCATCACTTATGTTTTCAACGCTAAGACCAGACGATTGTTTACAAGAAACCAATAAACAAAGAGAGAGGCCAAAAAGAATGTTTTTCATAATTGATATAGTTGTTGTATTTAAATATACAATATAATAGTACTCGAGTGTGAAAAACTCTCAACATTTTTGTTAATTACTTTATTGTATGTCTAAAACAACTTCCGTTAAACCACCTTATTTTAGATGACTCAATTTTAATCGATGAGTCAAGTTCAATACACAGAAGAGAATATCCGTTCCTTAGATTGGAAGGAGCATATCAGAGTCAGGCCGGGAATGTATATCGGAAAACTTGGTGATGGCTCATCTGCTGATGACGGTATTTATATACTTCTTAAGGAAATCCTCGACAATAGTATAGACGAATTTGTCATGGGTGCGGGTAAGCGCATTGAAATTAAAATTGAAGACTCAATAGTTCATATTCGAGACTATGGGCGTGGCATACCTCTAGGCAAGGTAGTCGATGTTGTATCGAAAATGAACACGGGAGGAAAGTACGATACTCGAGCATTCAAAAAATCCGTTGGATTAAATGGAGTAGGAACAAAAGCGGTAAACGCACTCTCTAATTTTTTCAAGGTTACTTCTGTAAGAGATAAAAAAGGAAAAACGGCTGTTTTCAGTGCTGGTGAACTCCAAGAAGAATTCATTGAAGAAACTAAGGAAAGAAACGGTACTAAAATTGCGTTTACGCCAGATCAAAGTATTTTTAAAAATTTCAGATATAGAGCGGAATACATTGAGCGGATGCTAAGAAATTATGTCTATCTCAATCCTGGGCTTACAATTGTTTTTAATGGAGAAGAATTCTATTCTGAAAATGGACTGAAAGATCTACTTGAATTTCAAAACACTCAGGAAGATTTCTTGTATCCTATAATACATCTTAAAGGTGATGATATCGAAGTTGCCATTACCCATAGTCGTTCTCAATACAATGAAGAATATCATTCATTTGTCAATGGGCAACACACCACACAGGGTGGAACTCATCAATCCGCTTTTAGGGAAGCTGTGGTCAAAACAGTAAGAGAATTTTTTGGAAAAAATTACGACGCTTCAGATATAAGAAAGTCTATCATATCAGCAATCGCAATAAAGGTTATGGAACCTGTTTTTGAATCTCAAACAAAAACCAAATTAGGATCGACAGAAATGGGGGATGGGTTGCCTACAGTTAGAACCTATATCAATGACTTTATAGGTACTCAGCTCGATAATTTTCTGCACAAAAATGCGGGAGTTGCAGAACTCATTCAGCAAAAAATTGTTCAAGCCGAAAAAGAACGAAAAGAGTTATCAGGAATTCGAAAATTAGCGAGAGAACGAGCTAAAAAGGCCAGCCTACACAATAAAAAACTAAGAGACTGTAGAGTTCACCTTAGTGATATGAAAAAAGACAGAAGACTAGAAACAACAATTTTCATCACAGAAGGGGACTCTGCCTCAGGTTCAATTACCAAGTCTAGGGATGTCAACACACAAGCTGTATTTAGTTTGAGAGGGAAGCCCTTAAATTCTTTTGGAATGAGCAAGAAAATTGTTTATGAAAATGAAGAGTTTAACTTGCTTCAGGCAGCACTTAACATCGAAGAGTCTTTAGAAAATTTAAGATATAACAATATTGTAATAGCAACAGATGCAGATGTCGATGGAATGCACATAAGGCTCCTACTCATTACCTTTTTCTTACAGTTTTTTCCCGAACTCATCAAAGAAAATCATTTGTACATATTACAGACCCCACTTTTTAGGGTGAGAAACAAAAAGGAAACCAGATATTGCTACACTGAAGAAGAACGTTTAAAAGCCTTGAATGAGTTAGGAGCTAATCCGGAAATCACGCGATTCAAAGGATTAGGGGAAATATCGCCAGATGAATTCAAAAATTTCATTGGAGATGACATACGTCTTGAACCTGTATTAGCAGATAAATCCTTGAGTATTGAACAGTTATTGACTTTTTATATGGGTAAAAACACCCCAGATCGCCAGCAATTTGTCATCAATAACTTGAAAGTAGAACTAGATGCCGTCGAAGAATTATGATCGAAGAAAACGAAGAATTACAAAACAATCAAAATAACGAAAAAGATCGTCTTATCACCGTTAGTGGAATGTATCAAGACTGGTTTCTTGATTATGCCTCTTATGTTATATTAGAACGGGCGGTACCGTCTATTGAAGACGGTTTCAAACCTGTACAACGAAGAATTTTACATGCCCTAAAAGAATTAGATGACGGACGCTACAATAAAGTTGCGAATGTGGTAGGTCATACCATGCAATATCACCCGCATGGTGATGCTAGTATAGCAGACGCTATGGTTCAAATAGGCCAAAAGAGTTTGCTTATTGACACTCAAGGAAATTGGGGAAATATATTAACAGGAGATAGTGCGGCCGCATCTAGATATATCGAAGCCAGGCTTTCAAAATTTGCACTAGATGTAGTATTTAGTCCAAAAATAACAGACTGGCAACTCTCTTATGACGGTCGAAAAAAAGAGCCAATTCACCTGCCTGTTAAATTTCCATTATTACTCGCTCAAGGAGCAGAAGGTATAGCCGTTGGTTTATCCACTAAAATACTACCTCATAACTTTAATGAGCTAATACAGGCAAGTATCAATTACCTAAAAGGCAAGTCTTTTGAACTCTTTCCAGATTTTCCAACTAGTGGCATCATCGATGTAACAAATTATAACGAAGGTCTTAGAGGAGGAAAAATACGAGTTCGAGCCCGAATAGAGGTTTTAGATAAAACTACCTTAGTTATCAAAGAAATACCCTACGGAACAAACACGAGCTCTTTAATTGATTCTATTTTAAAGGCCAATGATCGTGGAAAAATTAAAATCAAAAAAATTGAAGACAATACTGCCGCGGATGTTGAAATTTTAGTTCATCTTCCCAATAATATTTCTCCAGATAAAACCATTGATGCCCTTTACGCCTTTACCAATTGTGAGATGTCAATTTCACCCTTAGCATGTATCATTGAAGACAATAAGCCTGCTTTCATAAGTGTAAAGACAATTCTCGAACGCTCAACAGATCATACGGTTGATTTACTTAAGCAAGAATTGAATATTAGAATTAGTGAATTAGAAGAACAGTGGCATTTTGCATCACTAGAAAAAATATTTATTGAACATCGTATTTATCGAGATATTGAAGAAGAAGAAACATGGGAAGGAGTAATCTCGGCAATTGATAACGGACTAAAGCCTCATATTAAAAATTTAAAAAGAAAAGTTACCACTGAAGACATTGTTCGCCTGACTGAAATTAGAATTAAGCGCATCTCCAAATTTGATTTGGATAAAGCTGCTCAGTATATTGAAAATTTAGATGCTGAATTGCAAAAAGTTCGAAATGATTTAGCTCATATTATAGACTACAGTATTGATTATTTCACCCAACTCAAAAAGAAATATGGTAAAGAACGGGTTCGAAAAAGTGAAATAAAGGTTTTTGATGACATTGAAGCAACCAAGGTGGTCATTCGAAACACTAAACTTTATGTCAATAGGGATGAAGGATTCATTGGAACGTCTTTGAAAAAAGATGAATACGTAACGGATTGCAGTGATATTGATGACATCATTGTTTTTACAGCTGATGGAAATATGACTGTCACTAAAGTAGATTCAAAGGTGTTTGTTGGAAAAGAAATAATTCATGTCGCTGTTTTCAAAAAGAAAGATTCACGGACAGTTTATAACATGATTTACAAGGTACACAAAGGAATTACCTACATTAAAAGATTTAGTGTTACCTCTGTTACAAGAGATAAGAAATACAATTTGTGTGGTGATCAAAAAAATACCTCTGTACTCTATTTCACAGCTAATCCTAATGGAGAAGCCGAAAAAGTGATGATTCATCTCAGAAAAACAGGAAGTGTCAAAAAATTAAATTGGGAATTAGATTTCGCCGATTTAGCTGTTAAAGGACGAAACGTTCGAGGAAACATTGTATCAAAACTACCGGTAAAGAGAGTAGATTTCCGTGAAAAAGGTATATCAACCTTAAAACCAAGAAAAATTTGGTACGACAAAATTGTGGGTAGACTAAACGTAGATGAAAGAGGGGATCTATTGGGTTCTTTTACTCCTAAGGATACTATTCTTCTTATCTCAAATGATGGAATTGTAAAAAGAATTACACCAGACTTAAATCTTAGAATAGATATCGAACAATACGCTTTAGTAGATAAGTTTGAAAACAACAAACCGATTTCAATCATATATTTCGATGGACAAAGAGAGCGTTATTTCGTAAAAAGATTCAATTTTGATACCCTTGACAAAGAAGAACTTCTTGTTACGAAACATGCCAAGACAAAATTAATTCAAGTCGCCTACGAGTGGAGGCCTGAAATTGAAATAGTATATCAAAAGAAAAGAGGTCAAGACAGAATACCTAATGAATATTTCGATCTCAATGATTTTATTGCTATTAAGAGCCACAAGGCACTCGGAAATCAACTCACTAAGAATGCTATTTTAGAGATCAAAGTAAAAGCACTTCCTTACGAACATAAGGAGTCAAATCCAACAAACTCTAATTCTGGAGACCTTAATCTTAAATTATTCTAAGAGGTTAGAGGTTATTGGTGTTGCGTTTCATGCGCATATCCAAAAACTCAACCAAAAGTGAAAAACAAATTGCAAAGTAGAGATATCCTTTAGGGACACTTCCTATTTCTTGTTCAAAAACAATCAAATGAGAAAGGTGGGCTGCTTCTGTTATTAACATAAATCCAATAAGCAAAAGAAAAGAAAGCCCTAAAATTTGAATTGAAGGATGTTTTGAAACAAATGTACTTACTGGGTTTGCAAATAACATCATAATCAATACGGATAAAATCACAGCTATAATCATTAATATCAAAGCATCATTTGGATTTTCTGAAATATTATTGGTCATACCAATAGCCGTTAATATAGAGTCTAATGAAAAAACCACATTAATGATAGTAATTTGAACAATGGCACTGGTAAATGTGCTTTTTTTTGTCGAAGCTGCTTCTTTTTCAACCAGTGATGAATGCTCTACTTTTTCACGTATTTCTTTTGTGCTTTTGTAGAGTAAAAATATTCCACCGATAAATAAAATCAATGCTTGCCCACTGACTGCACCAGTAATCCAACTAGTTTCTACATACCAAAACGCCTCATTTAAAGAAGTCAGATATCCGATTCCAAATAGGAGAATTATCCGCATCACCATGGCTAAAAGAAGCCCAATATTTGTAGCTGATTTTCTTTGGTTTATATCTAGTTTGTTCGCGGATATTGATATAAAAATGATATTGTCTATTCCTAAAACAATTTCAAGAAAAATAAGGGTAATTAAAGCAACCCAGGCATCTATAGAAGATAAGATTTCGAACATGATAAAGTATTATTTCAATTTAACAGCAGTTCCAATAAGTCGATTTTCAGCATTTAAAAGACCATACTCAAAGGTATAGGAACTATCCGTTGTACTCAAAATCTTAAAATGTAAGGGTTTTTTTTCTGATATTGATTTAGGGTTAAGGCTTTTGAGTATATACTCACAGTCGTTAATCCATTTTACGCTAGCCGAATCTATCTTTCCGTTATAGTCATCAATTTCTAATGCTCCAAAACGTCTAAAAGTAGATTCTTGTAATTCCCCATTCAACTCCGTTTTAAATATAAATTCACCATTTTTGTACTGAGAACATTCTCGGTTTGGACCTCTTACACAACTCAAAAACAGTAGAGTATATATAGAGAAAAGTACATGCTTCCATTTCATAGCAAAAACCTATTAAATCAGTCATAAAGATACATGCAAATCAAAGAATTAAAAGGTAGATACATTAATAATGCTCATTTAGAGCCTGTTTTAAAAAATTATTTTCCTGAGAATTACCAAGTTATAGGTTTTTCAGAAGAAAAAAGACCCATTTATGCATTAAAAGTTGGGGAGGGAAGCACTAAAATTTTAATGTGGTCACAAATGCATGGAGATGAGTCTACCACCACTAAAGCCGTATTGGACTTTGCAAATATTTTTAAGTTGAATACGAATTGGATGAACCAATTTGAACTATTAATTATACCCATCCTAAATCCAGATGGCGCATGCAACTATACCAGAGTGAATGCTAATAAGGTTGATTTGAATAGAGACGCATACAAGGCCTCTCAATTAGAAATGCAAGTTTTACTTCGAAAATATCGAGAATTCAAACCGAATTTCTGTTTTAATTTACACGATCAGCGCAATATGTACACTGTTGGGGATTCAAATCAAAGTGCAAGCCTTTCTTTTTTAAGTCCTTCAGCCGATGTCGATAAGAGCTGGACTACATCTAGAATTAGATCAGCTTTTTTAATTACAACTTTGATTCAAGGACTTCCAGATGATGTAAAGTCGAATATAGCTCGTTATGACGATGAATTTAATATCAATTGTACAGGAGATTATTTTCAATCATTGCATACGCCTACTTTATTAATAGAAGCAGGACATTGTAAAAGCGATTATACTAGAGAAAAAACAAGAAAGTTTATCAATAATTCTCTGGAACAAGCTATAATAGCTTTAGTTAAGATAGATTTCAAAAATCTTGAAAACAACCTTATAGTTAAGAAGTATCAAGACCTTCCAGAAAATTCAAAAAAGTTTTACGATGAGATATTGATTTTTGAGTCAGAGACTATAGGAGTGCGATATATACTTGAAAAGCAAGGTGGGTTTCTAAATTTTAGACCTGAATTCTTTAATTTAAATAAAGAATCATACGTTTCAAATCTTGTATTTGAAGCTTCAACACTAACAGAAGAGCTCGCTAAACAACATTTAAATTTTAGAAGAAATCAGATAAAATATTACGGGATTGTTTAAAATCAAACGAAATGGTTAAATAAATTTCAGCAAATCATTAGATATTGTTAATTTTGTTGAAAATTCAAAAAATGGCAGGAAAAGTTAAATTAGATGATTTAGATCATCAGATTCTAGATATGCTCATTGATAACACGAGAACACCCTTCACAGATATTGCAAAAAAACTTCTTATTTCGGCAGGAACAGTACANGTTCGTGTAAAGAAAATGGAAGAAGCAAATATCATTAAAGGGTCATCCTTAACTTTAGATTATCAAAAGCTAGGATACTCTTTCATTGCCTACATAGGTATTTTTTTAGAAAAAACTCATCAAACAAAATTCGTACTAGAGCGTCTAAATAGTATTCCTTTTGTTACTGTTGCTCATATAACAACTGGAAAATTTAATATTTTCTGTAAAATACGTGCCAAAGACACTACACACGCTAAGAATATCATTTTTAAAATTGATGACATTGAAGGCGTTAGTAGAACAGAAACCATGATATCGCTTGAAGAAAGCATTAACGATAAACGTCGATTAATGCACACGATATTCAATGAGTTATAAATTAAAGATTCTGTTTTACCAGTAAAACCTTTACACTTAAATCCTTTGATAATAATCAAAGGCTTCTAAGATGTGATGTTTTTCTACTTCTATATCATAGTTAGCCTTGCCAATGCCTTCTAATAAAACAAACATAACTTTACCTTTTTTGTTTTTCTTGTCATGAAGACTTAATCTAAGAATCTTCTGAATGTCTTCAGCGTTGAAAATAACCTTGTCGTAAAGGGGAATTAAACTTTGAGTAATTAATTTCAAATCACTTTCTAAAAGCTTATTCAATTTAAAAGATATATAAGCCTCGAGAATCATTCCTATTCCTATGGCTTCTCCGTGAAAAAGACTTTCCTTCTTGGGCTCATACATCATATAAGTTTCTATGGCGTGACCTAAAGTATGTCCAAAATTCAAAATCTTACGCAAGCCACTTTCTTTTGGATCTTTAGTAACAACACAATGTTTGATGTAAACAGATTGAGCAATCAGTTTTCGAAAAGCATTTAAATCCTTAACTACCTCATTAAAATGTCGCTCATCGTAGATTAGGCCGTGTTTTATCATTTCAGCCATTCCATTATTAATTTGTCGTTGATCTAAAGTTTCCAAGTACATTGTCATGACTAAGGTCATTTTAGCGTTACAAAAAACACCTATATGATTTTTTAATCCTTGGAAATCTATACCAGTTTTACCACCGACAGCGGCATCAACCATAGAGAGTAAGGTAGTTGGGATATTTACAAAGTCAATACCTCTTTTATAAGTTGCTGCACAAAACCCCCCTAAATCTGTCAGAACCCCACCTCCCAAGTTTATCAATAACGATTTTCTGTCTGCATTGTTTTCTGTTAAAACATTCCATACCTGCTTACAACTATCTATATTTTTATGTTCTTCTCCTGAAGATATTTCAATACAGATATACGAAAACGATGGCGGTATAAGAGACTCAAAATGTTCTAAACAGTACCGTTTTGTATTCTCATCAACTAAAACAAAATAAGTTGAATAATAATTGCTTGAAGTCAATTCTTTTAATTCTACTTGTGCTTGATGCTCAAAATAAACATCATAGGATGATGAAGAGATATGATTCATAATAAATTACATGATCTTATTTGATTGAAATCAATCAGCAAGATTTATTTTTGTAATGCAAATTAAGGCAAAAGAATGGTAAATTTTGATAACACGGCAATTGCCTTTCAAATGAAAAATGATGCTGCTCTGGATCGCGCCTATTTTTTATTTAAGTTGATCAGTAATGAACCTTTGGTGAAAATTGGAACAGCGGCAACAAATTTTGCGCTCAATGCACAATTACCTGTTGAAGGTCTAATTAGAGCTACAGTTTTTGATCATTTTTGTGGAGGTGTGAATGAAGAAGATTGTCTACAAATTATAAAAGAGTTAGGAACTTATGGTGTGCAATCGATTTTAGATTATTCGGTAGAAGGTAAGGTTGAAGAAAATCAATTTGATTTGGCTGTTAAAAAGAATTTAGAAATCCTCTCATTTATTAAATCAAAAGAGAAAATTCCATTTGCGGTTTTCAAACCAACAGCATTAGGATCTTCGGATTTATTTTACAGGGTGAGTCAAAAAATAGATTTAAACGAGACTGAAAAAAAGGCTTATAATCGTATTGTTGACCGCTATCACACCTTATGTTCAAAGGCAAAAGAATTAGATATTAAGTTGTTGGTAGATGCAGAAGAAAGTTGGTTGCAACAGGCAGCGGATGATCTTTGTCTAGAGATGATGAAAACTTATAATACCGAGCAACCGATCGTTTACAACACTTATCAAATGTATCGATGGGATAAAATGAAAGATTTAGAAAAACTCTTTGATTTAGCTCATCATTATAATTTTTTACCTGGCATAAAGCTTGTTCGAGGAGCCTACATGGAAAAAGAAAGAAAAAGAGCAAGTGAAAAAGGATATACCTCACCCATTTGCAAGGATAAAAAAGAAACAGATCTCAATTTTGACAAGGGTGCACAATTTATTTTAAATCACATAGAAAAGTCCTCGATTTATGTCGGCTCACACAACGAACACAGTACCTTATTGGTTTTGAATTACATGGAGGAATACAATATCCCTTCAGATCACAAACACATTTGGTTCGGTCAATTATACGGAATGAGTGATCACATTTCTTTCAACTTAGCTAAAAATGGCTATAACGTGAGCAAATACATTCCTTATGGACCTGTTAAAGATGTCATGCCTTATCTCATAAGACGTGCTGAAGAAAACACCTCAGTTGCGGGTCAAACTAACAGAGAACTTGAGCTAATTAAAAAAGAGAGAGCGAGAAGAAAATTACTTTAAGTATTTTACAATACTATCACAACGTTCAAAGCGATATTCTTTATTGGCATACTCTACTGTATAGCGCTGGCAAGGCGTTGTTCTTGTTTCACTCTTATTAAATAGTACATTACCCTCAACGAGAACACTATATTTTATAAAGGGTGCAACATCGCTATTTTTTCTTAAATCTTTTAAAACTCTACAATTTGGAAAATAACAGTAATCTACCCCTTTACCATCGGTTTTTTGATCAATTATAAAATTTAAAAAGAGCAGACCAAAAAAAAGACCGATAGAAAAAAAGAGCAAGCGTTTTAAAAAGACTTTTTTCATTTAATACATCAATAATCTAATATCATTATACCTTTTTTTAAACCAGCGAGCGACACGCTCATTTGTTACCAAGCCTTTATAGGAAAAAACACTATCGCGTAAACCATCATTTAATCGAAGTGCATGCTCGATATGACCATCTACACCAATTTGCATCAAAAGTGGAACCAAAACATTATTTATTCCAATAGAGGCGGTTTGAGCGTAATTTGAGGGCAAGTTATACATGCCATAGTGTATTACATCGTGTTTAACATAAGGATTAGTTTTAGGTTGAAGCTCTATAGTTTCAACGCAACCACCTCTGTCTAATGTAAGGTCAATTACCACGGACCCTGGTTTCATCTGTTTGATTAAATCCTCAGAAATAATAATATCCTTTAAATTGTGTGCATTCGATGTAGCAACAATAACATCACTTGATTTAATAGAGGATTTAAACATTTCACTATTGTATATTCCTGTTTGAATTTGAGAAGATAGTTGGGTGCTTATTGTGCGCAGACCAGAAACTACTTTGTCAAAAATGGACACTGAAACTCCTAAATTCAATGCGTGTTTAGCGGCTGAAAGTGCTGCTTGATTTGTACCGATAATGCTCATTTTAGAAGAGGGTATACCGTAAATATTTCCAAATAACATTCCTTTTCCGCGATTGTCACTTGATAAAAATTGAGCGGCTAAAAATACCGATGCTAAACCAGAAATTTCTTCCAACACCTCAAGAATTGGATATTTATTTTCATTATCCTTAAGAAAGTCATATGCACAAGCTACAATTTTCTTTTTCTGTATAATTTCAAGAGATTCAGCTGAGAGTGTGTTGATTTGTAATGCTGAAAAAATAGTTGAATTTGGTTTAATTTTCCGAAGCTCTTTTTCCGAAGGAGGAGAAATTTTTAGAATAACAGAATGAGAAAGAACTTCATCTGAATTACTACTTATCTCAGCCCCAGCATTTTCATACATTTCATTTGTAAAATGTGAGTTTAAACCCGCATCCTTTTCAATGACAACCGAATGACCATTTTCAACTAAAGACTTTACACCAGAAGGTGTGAGCGCTATCCTATTTTCTTCAGAAAAAAGTTCCCTCGGTATACCTATAAAAAGTTTTTTGGAAGATTGAAGAACGGCGAGACGTTCTTCTTGGGTGAGAACACCTTTGTCTTGAAATAAAATTGGATCTAATGATTCTCCTGACAATTCTTATCGATTATACCATCGAAATTAGTCATTTTTTTCAAACAATATACGTTCATTCTTTGAACGAGATTTAAGGTAACGTTCTTTTCGAATATTTAGGATTTCACGTTCTTTTTCTAGTGCTTCTTTCTCTTTCATAAGGTCTAGTTCCTGTTCTATTACTCCTAAATCAATTCCGTGCACAAATCGATCGTACAGACGTATTCTTATAAAATAGACAAGTGGGATAATGACCATACAAATAGGTAATAACCAAAGCAAATTTTTGGTATCCACAAATTCATCGGAGGAATAATAAAGTTCGAATAATTGGAAGGCATACATTGTTAATGGGATAAGCAAAATATGATACCACCAATGCTTGCAGGTCAAAAACCAAATCATGATAAGGTAAAACGGAATAAACTTACTCAACAAAAACCACACATATGTTTCAACATCGTAAAAACCATGACTATCTATTGTAAAACCAAATAAAGTAAGGACCTCGTCTGGCTGATCCGGTAAGTAGGTGTGAAACTTATACAAGAAAGGAGCAAGCAGAATGAGAAAAACAATAAATGATTCAATAATTAATTTATGTTTAACCTTAATAGAATTATTGCGAAGCATATACGATTTTTATATACTTCTGTAACGAAAAAAGGACGGTAATAGTACCATCCTTTTTAAAAATCCGATAAAGTGCAATTATTTTCGCTTATGTGGTAAAATAATGCGACTTTTACGCACGTCTAATTCTTTTGAATCTTCAATGGTGACCACTGTTCCCACAGCAGAAGCCGCCAAGATCATAAAAGAAAAAAGACCCGCAACTACTTTTTTAGTGTTCATAATACTAAATTTTAGAAGTGAAGTGAATCTTTCACATTCCAAATATAGTATTTTTCTTACAAATAATGTAATACAAAGATTAAAAGTGTATTACATCGAAAGATTACAATAATTAATTCAACTTCATTAAACGAAGTACTCTTGAGTTTAAACCATTAATTTCGATTTCTACACATAAAGCATCATGGGGCTTAAATACTTCCAATCGATCTGCCCATTCAATCAAAACTGTGCGATTTCCATCAAGGTAATCTTCAAAACCAATTTGAGTTAATTCTTCTTCCTTTTCTATGCGGTACAAATCAAAATGGTAAATGAAATCTTGAATTTCATTTGAATAATACTCGTTTAAAATTGAAAACGTTGGACTTTGAACATTACCGTCAATATTGAGATTTCTAAGTAGCTGTTTAATTAAGGTAGTTTTACCTGCTCCCATAGGTGCATAAAATAAAACCTTCTTTCCAAGCAACAAAGGGAGTAGCAAGGAACATAAATCCTCAATCTCCTCTAGACTATATTCTTTCGTTAAAATTAACGTCGATTTCACTTTTTATTGACAAAAATAGAACAAGCTACTCTATTTGAGATTATTTATGATATTTGTAGCAAGTTTGAACAAAACATTGACACATCAAAGGAAACTTAAAGTATTTAACGACCCTGTCTACGGCTCAATAGGGATTCCTAACGACTTTATTCTTCAACTCATAGCACATCCGTTTTTTCAGCGTCTGCGAAGGATTTCACAGATGGGATTTTCTTATTTATCCTATCCCGGCGCACACCACACTAGATTTCATCACGCTTTAGGTGCCATGCACTTAATGACCAAGGCAATTACCACTCTTCGATATAAGGGAATAGAAATAACAGTGAAAGAAGAAAATGCGCTTTTAACTGCCATACTATTGCATGATATAGGGCATGGTCCTTTTTCGCATGCACTCGAAGAAACACTTATTCCTGAGATTCATCATGAAACGCTTTCTCTAAAGTTTATGAGAGATTTAAATTGTCTTTTTAACGGAGAAATAGAAATGGCCATTTCCATTTTCACAGGGACGTATTCGAAAAAATTCTTGTCGGCCCTTGTTAGCAGTCAACTTGATATCGATCGTCTTGACTATTTAAAAAGAGATAGCTTTTTCTCGGGGGTCGCCGAAGGAAATATTAATTCGGAACGATTAATTACTACAATGAACGTGCGTGATGATCATATTGTGATAGAAGAAAAAGGAATTCACTCAATCGAGAAGTTTTTAATGGCCCGACGATTTATGTATTGGCAAGTTTATCTTCATAAAACTAGTGTGGTTGCTGAATTAATGTTGAAAAATGTAATAAAAAGGGCGCGATTTTTAATTCAGAAAAGACCGGACTTCATGCTGGGTACCGTTGTCGGAGAGTTTCTCAGACAGCAAACTGAAATGAATCACCAAGATTTTTTGACAAAATTTGCACAACTAGATGATACTGATATTATAATCTTACTAAAATCATGGATGTATGACTCAGATTCAATATTAGCTTTTTTATCAAAGGGGTTAATACATAGAAACCTATTATATATTCAATTTTATGATAAAGCGCCAAGTGATGACGACTATTTGAATATTTTAAAAAAAGTGGCAAAATCTTTTAAAATCAATACGACAGATGCTAAATTCTTGGTTTATCAAGGTGTTTTAACCAATACGGCCTATGAGCAAAATAAACTACCCATTTCAATACTTAAAAGAAATGGAGAGGTCGTTGAGTTTTTAACCCTTAGTCAATTTAGCTCAAATAGCGGATTTACTACCCAACATCACCGCTATTACATCTGTTTTCCGAAATCTATAGTTTAATCAAAATTGCTAAATTTGCAACCTATGAATTTTTCGGCCCATCAAATTGCAAATTTTGTCGATGGAGAAGTAGTAGGTGATCAAAACTGTTCAGTAACTTCAATTAGCCCTATTGAAAACGCCGAACCTGGAACACTTTCCTTTCTTTCAAATCCTAAGTACAGTACATTTTTAGAAACTACTAAAGCAAGCGTCGTTATAACTTCGAAAGAATTAGTCGAAGACAATAACTTTAGCTGCACACTCATTCTAGTAAAAAGCCCACAAGACGCAATAGCACATTTAATTTCGCTTCATGACCAAATGAACTCAAAACCCAATAAAAAAGGGGTGCATTCCAATGCTGAAGTTCATCAAACAGCACGAATAGACGACAGTGTTTTTGTCGATGCTTTTTCGATTGTCGAAGAACATAGCTCGGTGGGAGAGAACACACAAATTCATGGACAAGTATATATAGGGCCTAACGTAAAAATAGGCGCAAACTGCATTATATATCCTGGAGTAAAAATTTACAAGGATACCCAAATTGGAGACTATTGTATTATTCATGCCAATTCAGTAATAGGTTCGGATGGATTTGGTTTTAATCCTGACAAAAAAGGTGTGTATATAAAAATCCCTCATTTAGGAAATGTCGTTTTAGAATCAAATATCGAAATAGGGGCCAATTGCACTATTGACAGAGCTACTTTGGGCAGTACTAAAATAAAAGAAGGTGTGAAGTTAGATAACCAGATTCACATCGCCCACAATGTTGAAATAGATAAGCACACCGTAATAGCTGCTCAAACCGGCGTGGCGGGTTCCACAAAAATTGGTGCTTTCTGTATGATTGGTGGCCAGGTTGGATTTGTAGGTCACATCACTGTTGGTGATCAGGTGAAAATACAAGCTCAATCCGGAGTTGCTAGAAGTATTAAAAACAATTCGATGGTGCAGGGAACACCTTCTATTGAATATAAGAACTACAATAAATCCTATGTTCATTTCAAGAACTTGGAAAAAATTGAAAATCGTTTAAGAAAAGTAGAAAAAGAATTAAAATCAAATCAATAGTGAAACAAAAAACGATTGCTAAAGAAACATCACTAAAAGGAGTTGGTCTTCATACAGGAAAAGAAGTAAGCCTAACATTTAAACCAGCTGAAATCAATACTGGTTTTGTATTCTGCAGAGAAGATCTTGAAGGTAGTCCTTGTATGCCGGCTTTAGCTCAATATGTCACGCGAACTGAAAGAAGTACCATTTTAAGCGATGGGAATATTGAGATTCACACTTCTGAACACGTGTTGGCTGCTCTTACAGGTATGGATTTAGACAATGTTTTGATTTGTTTAGATTCGGAAGAGCCTCCTATAATGGATGGGTCATCAATTCAGTTTGTCAATGCAATTGAAGAAGTTGGAATTGTAGAACAGGATGCAGAACAAGAGGTGTTTGAAGTCACCGAAATTATTGAATTCAAAGACAATAATACAGGTAGTGAGTTAATATTATTACCTCATGACAGTTATGAGATCAATGTAATGGTTGATTTTGGTTCTAACATCATCGGAACACAGAATGCTAGTATTACAGATATTTCACAATTCAAAGATGAAATAGCAGATTCTAGAACCTTTAGTTTTTTGCATGAAATTGAAATGCTTCTGGATAATGGACTAATTAAAGGTGGTGACTTAAACAATGCCATCATATATGTAGATAAGGAGTTGTCCGATGGAACCATGGAAAAGTTGAAAACGGCATTCAACAATGAACAAGTGGCTGTTAAACCCAATGGAATTCTAGATAATTTAAATCTGCATTATCCAAATGAAGCGGCAAGACACAAATTATTAGACGTTATAGGCGATTTGAGTTTAGTTGGAAGTAAAATAAAAGGTAAACTGATTGCAATTAAGCCTGGTCACCATGTCAACACAGAGTTTGCAAAGAAAATAAGCAAACACATTAAAGACAGTAAAAGAAATAGAGCACCTCAAATTAATTGGAATAGCCCTCCTTTAATGGATGTTACTCAAATTATGAATATGCTTCCTCATAGACCTCCTTTTCTTCTCATTGACAGGATATACGAATTNACGACTTCAAAAGTAGTAGGTACAAAATCTGTTACCATGAATGAGGATTTTTTTGTAGGTCATTTTCCAGGAGCCCCAGTAATGCCTGGTGTTTTACAAGTAGAGGCTATGGCTCAAACTGGGGGGATTCTAGTATTGAGTACGGTTCCAGACCCTGAGAATTATTTGACTTTTTTCATGAAAATGGACAATGTAAAGTTTAAACAACCCGTTGTTCCTGGAGATACACTTGTTTTTAATTGTGAGTTAATTACACCTATTCGTCGTGGAATTTGTCATATGAAAGCAAATGCTTATGTTAATGACAAGCTAGTATCTGAAGCAGAACTTATGGCACAAATCATAAAGAAAAAATAATGAATCAGCCCTTAGCTTACGTACATCCGGGAGCCAAAATCGCCAAAAACGTGGTGATTGAACCATTCGCAACCATACACAATAATGTTGAAATTGGAGAGGGTACCTGGATCGGTTCGAATGTAACCGTAATGGAAGGCGCTAGAATTGGAAAAAATTGCAATATTTATCCAGGAGCTGTAGTATCTGCCGTGCCACAGGATTTAAAGTATAAAGGGGAAGAGTCTGTCGTTATTATTGGAAATAATACAACCATTAGAGAATGCGTTACAATCAACAAAGGAACTGAAGATCGTATGAAGACGGTCGTAGGTGACAATTGTCTAATTATGGCCTATTCGCATATTGCCCATGACTGTCTTGTTTCAAATGGATGTATTTTCAGCAACAATTCTACCTTAGCAGGGCATGTTACCATAGGTGAAAATGTTGTTTTGGCTGGAATGGTCGCTGTACATCAATTTGTTTCAGTCGGTCACCATGCTTTTGTAACTGGGGGATCCCTGGTTCGTAAAGATGTACCACCTTATGTCAAAGCCGCTCGAGAACCTTTATCATATGTGGGAATCAATTCGATAGGATTGCGAAGAAGGGGATTCAGCACNGAAAAGATAACAGAGATTCAAAACATTTACCGCATACTTTACCAGAAGAACTACAATAATTCACAAGCAATGGAAATTATTGAAGCTGAAATGGAGGCCACTCCAGAACGCGATGAAATTTTACAATTTATCAGAGATTCTCAACGTGGAATCATGAAAGGATATTTTAGCAACACATAACATATGGCAAGTACATCAGACATTAGAAAAGGATTATGCATCCGTTACAATAGTGATATTTTTAAAATTATTGAGTTTTTACACGTAAAACCAGGAAAAGGTCCTGCTTTTGTGAGAACAAAACTTAAAAGTGTTACAACTGGAAAAGTTATTGATAACACCTTTTCAGCAGGTCATAAAATTGATGATGTTCGGGTTGAAACTAGAAGTTACCAGTACCTATATAATGAAGGAGACAGTTTTCATTTTATGAATACTGTAGACTACGATCAAATTAGTTTACAAAGAGATGCCTTAGATGCTNCTGATTTACTCAAAGAGGGTGAAATCGTTACAATCATGTTCAATACCGAAGACAGCATGCCCTTATCAGTTGATATGCCTGCATCGGTTGTTCTTGAGGTAACGCATTCAGAACCTGGTGTTAAAGGCAACACAGCTACTAACGCAACAAAGCCTGCAACAGTTGAAACAGGTGCAAGAATTAATGTTCCTCTTTTTATCAATGAAGGAGATAAAATTAAAATTGATACAGAAAAAGGAACTTACATGGAACGNGTTAAAGAGTAGATGAAGTTTCCCGCTGCACTTTCTGTGCGTTCAGTAGCCAAAGAATTCGATTGCTCTATAAAAGGAGACGACACCCTTACTTTAAAAGGAATCAGTGAAATTCACAATGTCAGTGAAGGTGACCTAATATTCGTAGACCATCCTAAGTATTACGACAAAGCGCTAAAATCAAAGGCTAGTGCAATCATAATTAATAAAGAGGTAGAAGTACCTCGAGGNAAGGTTGTATTACTCACTGAACATCCCTTTCATGTTTTTAATGCGATTCTAAAAAGATATAGTCCTCATACGCACTTTCAAGAAGATGGAAAAAACATTCATGCTTCTGCTGTGATAATGCCGAATGTCAGCATTGGTAAAGGTGTTTCTATAGGAGCAGNGAGTGTTATACATNCCAATGTGGTCATTTACGACGGCGTTCAAATTGGCAAGCAGGTCATTGTACAGGCGGGAACGATATTAGGCTCCAATGCGTTTTACTACAACAAGAAAAATGACAATTATCATTTGATGCATTCAGCCGGAGGTCTAGTCATTGAAGATCATGTTGAAATAGGTGCACTTTGCAGCATTGACAAAGGGGTGACAGCAAATACAATCATAAAAAGTAGAAGTAAACTAGACAATCAAATACAAATCGGTCATGACTGCGTAATTGAAGAAAATTGTCTTATTGCTGCCCAATGNGGTATTGCTGGGTGTGTAACCATTCAAAAAAACAGTGTGTTGTGGGGACAGGTAGGAGTAACTAGTGGCGTAACTATTGGATACAACGTGGTGGTTTTAGGTCAAACCGCAGTAACAAAATCATTAGCACCTGAAAAAACCTATTCTGGAGACCCCGCTGTACCTTATAGAACTAATTTAAAACAAAAGGCTGCAGTTAAACAATTACCCGATTTTTTTGAAGGCTTAAAAAAGCAGTAATATAGTTCTANATTTAACTTTCATGTTCTATTTTTGTGCCAAATTTTAACCATGAGCGTACTCGTCAATAAACATTCTAAAATTATAGTGCAAGGCTTTACAGGCTCCGAAGGAACCTTTCATGCCGAACAAATGATTTCATACGGAACTCAATTAGTTGGTGGAGTTACACCCGGAAAAGGTGGACAAGAGCACCTTGGGCTTCCTGTTTTTAACACTGTTCGAGAGGCGGTAGAAAAAAAAGGGGCTGATACATCGATATTATTTGTACCTCCAGCTTTCGCTGCCGATGCAATTATGGAAGCCGCTAATGCCGGTATAAAGGTTATTATTGCTATTACAGAAGGTATACCAGTTGCTGATATGGTCAAAGTCTACGACTACATCCAAAAATNTGACTGTACCCTTGTTGGACCAAATTGCCCAGGAGTCATTACTCCAGATGAGGCTAAGGTTGGTATTATGCCTGGATTTGTCTTTAAAAAAGGAAAGGTTGGAATCGTATCTAAATCAGGAACTCTTACCTATGAGGCATCAGACCAGGTAGTAAGACAAGGATTAGGTGTTTCAACAGCCATTGGGATTGGTGGAGATCCTATCATTGGAACAACCACTAAGGAAGCACTGCAAATGCTCATAGAAGATGAAGAAACAGAAGCTGTTGTAATGATTGGAGAAATTGGTGGGCAGTTAGAATCAGATGCTGCTCATTGGTATNCTGAAAGTGGAAGTTCAAAGCCTGTTATTGGATTTATTGCCGGTGAAACAGCACCTGCAGGCAGAACAATGGGTCACGCAGGTGCTATTGTTGGTGGAAGCGATGACACCGCTCAAGCAAAAAAGAAAATCATGAGAGAGAAAGGCATTCACGTGGTGGATTCTCCTGCTGAAATAGGCCTTAAAGTAAAAGAAGTGTTATCATGAAAATGTTAGAAGGCAAAAATGTCATTTTAACGGGTGGCAGCAGAGGAATAGGAAAAGGAATAGCTGTTAAATTTGCAAAGAGTNGAGCAAACGTTGCATTTACTTATAGTTCAAGTGAAGCACCGGCCAAGGAATTAGAAAATATACTCCGCACAGAATACGGAGTTCAAGCTTATGCGTATAAGAGNAATGCAGCAGTTTTTGAAGATTGCGAACAACTAGTCAAAGATGTACTAAGCAATTTTGACAGTATAGATGTTTTGATTAACAATGCAGGAATCACTAAAGACAACTTGCTAATGCGGATGTCAGAGTCTGATTTTGATGATGTGATCGATNTCAATTTAAAATCCGTTTTTAATATGACCAAAGCGGTGCAGCGCAGCATGCTCAAACAACGTAAGGGCAGTATCATTAATATCTCTTCTGTCGTTGGAGTCAAAGGAAATGCTGGTCAAGCAAATTACGCTGCTTCAAAAGCGGGCATCATAGGATTCACAAAATCAATAGCCCTTGAACTAGGCTCAAGAAATATACGCTCCAATGTTATTGCACCGGGATTCATTGAAACTGAAATGACCGCCAAACTAGATGAGTCTGNCGTCGATCAATGGAGACAAGGAATTCCACTTAAAAGAGGTGGAACAACTGAAGATATTGCAAACGCTTGTTTATTTTTTGCATCAGAAATGTCCTCTTACATCACAGGTCAAGTCTTGTTAGTAGATGGAGGTATGTTAACTTAAATATAAAAAAATGGAAAGATTACCAAAATTAGTATTACCTATCACAGCAGTCACCTTTTTCGTACTCATTTTAGTGTCGAAATCGGCATTAACCATAGGTTCAGGAGANGCTGGAGTCCTCTATCGAACTTTTGNTGGTGGAGTTGTAACCGATGAAGCACCATTAGGAGAGGGATTTCATTTAATTATGCCTTGGAACAAAGTTTATATCTATGAAGTGCGACAGCAAGAGGTCTTCGAATCGATGAAAGTATTGTCATCTAATGGATTAGACATACAGTTAGATGCCTCTGCTTGGTTTCAGCCTAAATATGAATCATTAGGTAAATTGCATCAAGAAAAATCAGAAAAATACAAGGAGCGTATTCTCTTACCTGCCATTCGATCCGCTGCGAGAAGTGTAGTGGGNAGATATACGCCTGAACAGCTATATTCAAGTAAGAGAGACGCCATTCAAAAGGAGATTTATGAGGAAACTAAAAACATCGTAGATGATCAGTACATTCAATTAAATGAAATACTCGTTCGTGATGTTACCCTTCCTCAACCGATTAGAGAGGCTATTGAAAGAAAACTAAATCAAGAGCAAGCTTCCTTAGAGTATGAATTTAGACTAGTTACAGCAGAAAAAGAGGCTGAGAAACTGAGAATTGAAGCACAGGGTAAGGCTGACGCTAACCGTATACTAAGTGCCTCACTTACAGACAAAATTTTAAGAGATAAAGGTATTGAAGCAACATTACAATTGTCAAATTCTCCAAACTCTAAAGTAATTGTTGTAGGTTCTTCTAAAGACGGACTTCCTCTAATCCTAGGAAACAATTAATATCCATGAGTATAAGTCATATTCATCATATTATAACGTAGCAAACGAGTTTTAACAATTCGCAAAACCCGTTTGTACCTATTACAATCGGGTTTTTTTATTTACTATGAAAAAGATAAGATTAGCATTACAAAAAAGTGGAAGACTCCACGACGAGTCTTTACAAATTTTACAAAATTGTGGAATTGAAGTTCAAAATGGGCAAAATCAACTCAAAGTTTCTTCTTCTAATTTTCCATTAGAAGTGTTTTTTCTAAGAAATAGTGACATCCCAGGGTACCTTCTTGACAATGTTGTAGATATAGCTGTAATTGGTGAAAATTTATTGCATGAAAAAGGGGAGGGTATTGTAATAAACGAACAGCTAGGATTCTCAAAATGTAGAGTGTCTATTGCAGTTCCAAACCAAAGCGATATTGAGAATATTTCTGAGCTTCAGTCAAAAAGTATTGCAACCTCTTACCCCAATACCCTCAAAAAGTTTCTTGAAGAACATCAAATTGAAGCTAAAATTCATGTCATCAACGGTTCTGTTGAAATTGCACCTAATATTGGACTTGCAGACGCTGTATGTGATATAGTCAGTAGTGGAAGTACCTTATTCAACAATAACCTCAAAGAAATTAAATCCATTTTAAAAAGTGAGGCTGTTTTATGTAGTTCTCCATCTTTAGATGAGCAGAGAACGAAACTTTTAAATCAANTAATTTTTAGAATTAGAGGCGTACTTAGTGCGAAAAGGTTTAAATACTTGCTAATGAATGCTCCTGCTGATCAAGTAGATAAAATCACAGGTCTTTTACCTGGAATGAAAAGCCCAACAGTAATGCCTTTGGCAGACAAGTCTTGGGTTTCAATTCACACCGTTATCGAAACCGATGAATTTTGGAATGTTATTGACTTACTCAAAGAGAATGGAGCTCAAGGAATATTAATATGTCCAATTGATAAAATGTTCGTATGAAAAAGATCTACCAAAATCCTTCTAGGAATTTATGGGAGAAAATTTGTGAAAGACCCGCTATAGATGATTCAACTCTGGGAGAATTGGTGGCCGAAGTCTTCAATGAAGTTAAAAAACATGGTGATAAAGCCATTCAAAATTATACGCAAAAGTTTGATNGAGTTTCAATTTCAAAAGTTGAATTAAAGGATTTTGAAAATCGCAAAAATGACGCTATAAGCGCCTCTTTACAACGAGCTATAGAAAGAGCGTATAAAAACATCTACAAATTTCACAAAGCCCAAAAAACGGCACTAATCAGAGTCAATACTGACTATGGTGTAGAATGCTGGCAAGATAAAAAGCCAATTGAAAATGTTGGAATTTATATCCCAGGTGGGAGTGCTCCACTTTTCTCAACTATTTTAATGTTAACTATTCCAGCAAAAATCGCAGGTTGTAAAAATATTATTCTGTGTACTCCACCAAACAAAGAAGGTGAAATTCATCCTGCAATTCTCTACACCGCCAAATTATGTGGCGTAACTGCCGTGATGACTGTTGGAGGTATTCAAGCTNTCGCTGGACTTACTTTGGGAACAGAAAGTATTCCAAAGGTTTCTAAAATTTTTGGACCTGGAAATCAATACGTCACTAAAGCCAAACAATACGCACTTAACTTTGGTGTAGCAATTGATATGCCGGCTGGACCAAGTGAGCTCTTAGTAGTGGCCGATCAAAGTGCAAATCCCNTATTTGTTGCGGCAGATTTATTATCTCAGGCCGAACACGGTAAAGACTCTCAGGTGGTTTTAGTTTGTCCTTCACCTGAAATCGTAGCTAAGGTTCAAAAGCAAATAATCCTACAAACCCAAAAACTAGAACGTCAAGACATCATAAATGCTGCCTTGCAAAACAGTTTTGCGGTTTGTCTCGAAGACGAAAAAGATCAGGTTGATTTTATCAACGCTTACGCTCCAGAACACTATATAATTAATGTCGAAAACGAATCTTATTTTGTTGAAAATTGCGCAAATGCTGGTTCTGTTTTTATCGGAGATTATACTCCTGAAAGCGCGGGGGATTATGCTTCTGGAACAAATCATACCCTGCCAACCAATGGTTATGCAAGGCAGTATAGCGGAGTTAATTTAGATGCATTTCAAAAAGCGATTACCTTTCAGAAAATCCAAGCGCGTGGTATTCAATCTCTAGGACCAGATATTGAAACCATGGCAGAGGCAGAAGGTTTACAAGCACATAAAATGGCGGTAACTTATCGTTTAGAAGCCCTTAAGGATGAAGAGTTTGATAAAAAGGAAGAAAACTCCATAGAATTACAAGGAAAACCATCCTTTATTGATTTAAAACCCTACCAATCAGCACGAGATGATTTCAGCACTGAATCTAAAGTAACCTTTTTAGATGCCAATGAAAATCCTTATAATTCGCCAACAAATAGGTATCCAGACCCTCACCATAATAAATTAAAAGCGCTATTGGCTGACTATTTTAAAACAACAGAAAGTCAGCTGCTCATTGGTAACGGAAGCGATGAAATTCTTGACTTGGTTATGCGNGGTTTTTGTACTCCGGCAGTGCACAATGTGCAAATTGTAGACCCCACTTATGGGATGTATGAAATCCTAGCAAAAATCAACCNTGTTGAGGTTGAAAAAATACCCTTAAACAATGATTTTAGTTTTCCTATTCAACATTGGGACACTTCAAATCAAAGAGTGGGGCTAAGTATCCTATGTAATCCGAATAATCCCACCGCAAACAAGGTAGAAATGGAACAGCTTGAAAAAATTATAGCTGCTACGAAACATATGATCCTTATTGACGAAGCCTATATCGAATTTAGTTCTGAGAACAGTGCAATAGCACTCACTTCGAAATNTNACAATCTGATGATTTGCCGAACCATGTCAAAGGCTTTTGGTCTTGCTGGAGCGCGAATAGGGGCTTTGATATCGAATCCGCAAACCATAGGTTATTTATCTAAACTAAAGCCACCTTACAACTGCAGCAGTTTAAATCAAAATGCAGCCATTGATCAATTGAGAAAGATTGAAATCGTTCAAANCGAAGTTGATCAGATTATTGAACAAAGAAGCATTTTGACGAAAGAATTAACGAAACTTTCCTTGATAAAACGAGTTCTGCCGACAGAAACTAACTTCATCATGGTAGAAGTGGAAAAACCCAATGAATTGTATCAAGTATTAATTGAAAAAGGATTTGTGGTAAGAAACAGATCTAAATTACATCTATGTAAAGGAATGCTCAGAATAACTGTGGGAACCGAGAACGAAAACAAAAGACTTCTTCAAACACTTCAACGCTTATGAAAAAAATTCTATTTCTCGATAGAGACGGCACCTTAATCCACGAGCCAGAGGACTATCAAATTGACAGCTTTGAAAAATTACATTTCCTTGAAGGTGTTTTTGACAATCTTAAAAAGATATGTGCACTCGAAGATTATGAGCTCGTCATGATTACCAATCAAGACGGTTTAGGCACAGCATCATTTCCCGAAGAAAGCTTTTGGCCCGTTCAAAATTTAATAGTCAACACCTTTAAAGATCAAGGAATACATTTTAGAGAAATTTGTATCGACCGGAGTTTTCCAGAAGAAAATAAACCCACAAGAAAGCCTAAGACTGGACTTTTAAATCACTATCTCATGGGTAACTTTGATATCGCCAACTCTTTGGTGATTGGAGATCGACTAACTGATATGGAACTGGCATTGAACCTCGGCTGTAAAGGCATTTTNATCCAATACAATTCCATTGGTGAAGATGAGCTCTCTGTTAAAACTGAGGCAATTCGCAACGAAATTGAAATTAATGCCAATGCTTGGTCTGAAATTTATGAATTTTTAGTGCGTAAAAATCGAATTGTTAGGCATCAAAGAAATACAAAAGAAACTAAGATTGCCATTGAATTAGATATTGACGGACAAGGTCAATCTAATATTGAAACAGGCTTAGGTTTTTTTGACCATATGCTTGATCAATTGGCAAAGCATGGCCAATGCAATTTAAAAATTGAAGTTAAAGGTGATCTTGAGGTTGACGANCATCACACTATAGAAGATACTGGTATTGCTCTTGGAGAAGCTTTTAAAAAAGCATTAGGTAATAAATTAGGGGTAGAACGCTACGGATACTGTCTCCCTATGGACGATTGTTTAGCTCAATTCGCCATAGACTTTGGAGGCCGAAGCTGGATCGTCTGGGATGCGACATTCAAAAGAGAAAAAGTAGGGGATATGCCAACGGAAATGTTCTACCATTTCTTTAAGTCTTTCGCAGATGGAGCTTTAGCAAACATTAACCTTAAGGCTGAAGGAGAAAACGAACATCACAAAATTGAATCCATTTTTAAAGCCTTCGCAAAATCAATCAAAATGGCCGTAAGGCGAGATAAAAATCACATGATTTTACCAAGTACTAAAGGAAGCTTATGAAAATTGTCATCATAGATTACGGTTCTGGCAATGTACAAAGTGTTCAATTTTCATTGCAACGCTTGGGATACACGGCATCCTTATCAGCTGATAAAAATGAAATTAAAAGTGCAGACCGCGTCATATTTCCTGGAGTAGGCCATGCACAAATGGCGATGAATAATCTTGGGAAAAACGATTTAGTCGAACTGATTGCAAACCTGAGTCAACCTGTATTAGGTATCTGTTTAGGTATGCAATTGATGTGTAATCAAACCGAAGAAGGAGACGTTAAAGGTTTGGGGATTTTTGATACCAAGGTTAAAAAGTTTCAAGACTTAAAAGTTCCTCAAATCGGATGGAATACCTTGAGCTCGTCATCTGATAAATACCACAATAATTACGTGTATATGATTCACAGTTTTTACGCCGAAATCTGTGAACAAACCCAGGCCAGTTGTACCTACGGATTAAATTACAGCGCTGTACTGCAAAAAGATAATTTTACGGCATTTCAATTTCATCCTGAAAAAAGTAGCCGCTATGGTGCAAAACTCATTAATGATTTTATAACACAGAAATGAAATTAATACCAGCAATTGATCTGATCAACGGAAAATGTGTTAGACTGACAAAAGGGGCTTATGATACCAAAAAGGAGTACCATTCAAACCCTACAGAAGTCGCGTTAAATTTCGAAAAAATGGGTATCACACATCTTCATTTGGTCGATTTAGATGGAGCTAAGCAAAAAAAGATTGTGAACGCTTATGTTTTAGAGCAAATCAAATCTAAAACCAACTTAACCATTGACTTTGGAGGCGGTTTACATGATATACAAGAAGTTGAAAAGGCATTTGATGTAGGCGCGAGCTATGTTACACTTGGTAGTATGGCTGCAAAGTATACTGACAAAGCCAAGAAGTGTATTGAACGTTTTGGGGCAGAGAAAATTATTCTAGGAGCAGATTTCTTAAATGAGCAAATAGCCGTTTCCGCATGGAGTGAACAATCAAGTATTAATTTATTTGACTTTATTCAGTATTACATGAATTTAGGTGTTAAAACAGTGATTTGCACTGACATTTCAAAAGATGGCATGTTACAAGGACCTTCTACAGCCATTTATCAAAAACTTATATCTCGATTTGATAACATCAAACTTATTGCTAGTGGAGGTGTTTCAAGTATTCAAGATGTTTACGAGCTTGAAGCCATTGGTTGTCATGCTGTCATTTTAGGAAAAGCCATTTACGAGAACAAAATAACGCCATCAGAACTTGAAAATTACTATAACAATGGTATGTAAAAGAATTATTCCTTGTTTAGATATCAAAGACGGTCGCTGTGTAAAGGGTACTAATTTCGTCGATTTAAAAGATGCTGGAGACCCTATTGCTTTGGCGAAATTTTACAGTGACCATGGTGCGGACGAATTGGTTTTTTTAGACATTACAGCCACCGAACAGGGAAGAGATACACTTTATGATTTGGTATATGAGGTAGCCATGGTCATTGATATTCCGTTTACAGTAGGAGGAGGCATTTCAAATCCTAGAGTAGTAGAAGAATTATTAAAGCGAGGAGCAGATAAAATATCCGTGAATTCGTCTGCGTTCAAAAACCCGAGTCTTATCACAGAACTTTCTAAAAATTTTGGAGCTCAATGTATCGTTGTTGCCATTGATGCAAAATTGATTGATGGGCAGTGGATGGTTCATTTAGTAGGAGGAAAACAAGCCACTCAAACAACTCTTTATGATTGGGCCTTAGAAGCTCAAAACTTGGGTGCAGGCGAGCTTTTATTTACCTCCATGAACAACGATGGAACCAAAAATGGTTTCGCAAATGACGCCTTGTTACACTTAAATTCAATTCTTAACATTCCTGTAATTGCCTCAGGCGGAGCAGGTAGTATGACTCATTTTGTCGAGGCCTTTACAAAGGGTAAAGCTGATGCAGCATTAGCCGCTAGTGTTTTTCATTTCAATGAAATTGAAATCGCTCAACTAAAGAATTTTTTACAAGAACACAATATCAACATAAGACCCATTTACAATGATTAGAACTCCCAATTTTTCAAAAAATCCAGATGGTCTTTTACCAGTTATCGTTCAAGATGCTGTGACTAAAAATGTATTGATGCAGGCTTATATGAATCAAGAAGCACATCAAAAAACCCTTGATCAAAAACGAGTTTGGTTCTATTCAAGATCAAAAAATAGACTTTGGCTAAAAGGAGAACAAAGTAAGAACTATTTAAATCTAGTTGCTATTTCATATGATTGCGATCAGGACAGTATCTTGGTTAAAGTCAATCCAGAAGGCCCTACTTGTCACCTTGGCAGCGACACTTGTTGGGGTGAATCTAATGCTTTGAGTTCAATAGATTTTATTAAAACCTTAGAAAACGTCATTGAACAGCGAATTTCCGATGAGCAAAAAAACAGTTATGTCTCTAGTTTGGTGCAAAAAGGCATCAATAAGGTAGCCCAAAAAGTAGGAGAAGAAGCAGTAGAGTTGGTTATTGAAAGTATGGATAATAATGAACAAGCATTTTTAGAAGAATCCGCAGACTTACTGTTTCATTATATGGTTTTATTGAAGGCCAAAGGCTATTCTATAAATGATTCCCTAGCTATCCTTGAAAAAAGACATCAGAATCGATAGTAAGTTTGTAACTTAGTTCTTGCTATGAAACCAAGAACTCGCTTTAGAATCAGTTTATACGATCTAAAAAAGGGATCGATCTTCGACCAACTCTATGAAATTTTCAAAGAGTTAATCACCTATACTTCAGGGGATGTTGACGAGGCTATCGCCTGGTTAAGAGAACTAGACAAAGAATACCAATTAACCACAGCCGATTACACCATTGAAGATTTTATTAAAGACCTTTTTGACAAAGGCTATCTGAAGCAAGAAATCGACACGAATCCCGATGGCACTGCTCCAGGAGATTCCAAAGCCAAGACGAAGCTCACCGCAAAACTTGAAAGAGATCTAAGAAAAAGTGCCCTAGAACAAATTTTCGGTAATTTAAAAAGAAGTGGAGCCGGAAATCACAAAACTAAATTCACAGGAGAAGGAGACGAAAAAAATGGAGAATTGAGGTCTTATCAATTTGGAGATCGAATTGACCAAATCTCAATGACAGAGAGCTTAAAAAATGCCTTTAAAAGAACCCAATCTGATGATTTCAATTTCAATGAAAGTGATTTAGTGGTTGAAGATTCCAGTTTTAAAGCACAAATGAGTACGGTGCTGATGATCGACATCAGCCACAGTATGATTTTATACGGAGAAGACCGAATAACCCCTGCAAAAAAAGTGGCCATGGCTTTGGCAGAATTAATTACGACAAGATATCCCAAAGACACATTAGATGTAATTGTTTTCGGAAATGACTCTTGGCCAATATCCATTGCAGATTTGCCTTATTTAAAGGTTGGACCCTATCACACCAATACTGTTGCTGGTCTAGAACTTGCAATGTCTATTTTAAGGCGTAAAAAATATGCCAATCGTCAAATATTCATGATCACTGACGGTAAACCAAGTTGTATTCGCCTAAAATCTGGTGAGTATTATAAAAACAGTGTTGGACTTGATGAGTCTATAACGGGTCTTTGTTATCAAAAAGCAGAAGAGGCCAAAAAAGCAGGGATTTCAATCACTACTTTTATGATTGCCCAGGACCCTTATCTCACCCAGTTCATCAAAAATTTTACAGAAGCAAATCAAGGAAAAGCTTATTATTCGGGACTCTCCGATTTAGGCGAGCTTATTTTTGACGATTACAAAAACAATCGAAAAAGAAAATTACGAGGATAATATGAAATTAACATCCATAAAAACACTAGGAGAATTAAAGGCCCAGAATTATGTGCCAAAATCCATCAAAGAAGAACTCAAATCTAACCTTATTCAGTCCTACAAAGATGGAGTAGAGGTGTTTCGCCCGATTATGGGATACGAAAACACCGTAATACCACAAGTTGAAAATGCAATATTAGCAAAACATAATATTAACTTTTTAGGATTAAGAGGACAAGCAAAGACGAAAATTGCCCGTTTATTGATTGGTCTTTTGGATTCTCATATACCTGTAGTAAAAGGCTCAGAAATAAATGATGATCCATTTGCTCCAATCTCACCTTTTGCCAAAAACCTTGTTGCAGAAAAGGGCGATGAAACTCCAATTGAATGGCTGGCAGCTGAAGACCGATACTATGAAAAATTGGCTACTCCAGATGTGAGTGTTGCAGATTTGATAGGAGATGTTGATCCTATTAAAGCAGCTAATCTCAAATTGTCTTATGCCGATGAAGGCGTCATACATTTTGGAATGATTCCAAGGGCAAACCGATGCTTATTTGTGATCAATGAAATACCTGATTTGCAAGCGAGGATACAAGTTTCTTTGTTTAATATCTTACAAGAAGGGGATATTCAAATTCGTGGTTTTAAACTCAAATTACCACTTGATATATCTTTTATATTTACCGCAAATCCAGAAGACTACACCAATAGAGGAAGTATTGTGACTCCTTTAAAAGATAGGATTGGATCTCAAATCTTAACGCATTATCCAAGATCTATTGAAATAGCAAAACAAATTACCACTCAAGAGGCTAAAATCGACCCCGCTATAGAAGAACAAATTTATATTCCTGATATCGCACGTGATCTTATTGAAGAAATAAGTTTTTGCGCACGCGAAAGTGAGTATGTCGATGCAAATAGTGGAGTAAGTGCTCGTTTAAGTATTTCCGCTTTTGAAAGCCTTATTGCCTCTATTCAAAGAAGGATGTTATACAACGAAGAACAACAAACAACGGTGCGTTTATTAGATTTTTCAAATATCATACAAGCCATCACCGGAAAAGTTGAATTAGTCTATGAAGGAGAACAATTAGGTGCTGATGAAGTAGCGATGAACTTAATCGATCAGGCCATAAAAAATACGTTTGAATCCCTGTTTCCTAAAATTGAAAAGCTTGAAAAGAAAGAGGAAACGAGCCCTTATGATGAATTGTTTACCTGGTTTTTTGAATACGATGCCGTTGATTTTTCTACCGATGCCGATAATGAAATTTACAAAGAGACCCTAGATAAGATTACCCCATTAAATCAAATTCTTGTAGAACATTTGAACAGTAGTGAAAATGACAGCTATTTTTATAAAGAACTCATTATTTGGGGACTGGTGGTTTCCAAAAAATTAAGTAGAACAGATTTAGAAACAGGCCAGCGCATCAACGATTTATACGGTGGATACTTAAACGGATTGTAATGTCACAGCAACTAAAAGATGCTTTTTCATTTTTAAGCGAGCTCAAAGAAAACAACAACAGGGAANGGTTTAGTGAAAACAAGCCCCAGTATGAAACACACAAGAATTTCATCAAATCTGTTTTTGAGGAGGTCCAAAATAAAATGGAATCCTATGACGAAATCGAGAAATTAAAAATCTTTAGAATTTACCGAGATGTTCGTTTCTCAAAAGATAAAACGCCCTTCAAAACACATTTTTCATGTTCCTTTGTTCGCAGAGGTCGAGAACGACGGGGAGGATACTATTTACATCTAGAACCTAACAATTCATTTATGGCCTGTGGATTTTGGAGTCCTTCAAAAGAAGATTTATTGAGAATAAGACAAGAGATTGCAGCAGATCCAGAAGAATTTAAAGAAGTTATAAGTCATTCAACACTTAACAAGTTTTGGGGCGAACTAAAAGGAGATGCACTTAAAAAAGCTCCTAAAGGATTTTCACCAGACCAAAAGGGGATAGAATTTATTCGATTTAAGCAATTTATTTTTATAAAAAAATTAGACCTTAAACAGGTTTTAAATACTAATTTCAGCACAGAAGTTTCCAATGGGTTTAAAACGATTTCGGTGTTTTTTGAGTATATGAGCGATGTCTTGACTACAGATGTCAATGGACAATCACTGCTCTAAAGATGTGACACCCTCCAACAATTGTAGTTGATTTTGAATCCTTTGAATCATCAAATTCATCATACGTTTGTTTAAAGCAGATGAATTTTTAATGTATAATTCGTATTCTTCTAGACTAAACAAACCAACAATCATACCTTTTAATTGGTTTCGAAACTTGATATCTTTTTGAATGCTGTGAGCGACATAGTTCAATTTTTGATTGGTATTCAAAGTGTAGTACACATTTTTTCTCTTTTGAATATACGTTTTGAATACTTCGATTAAAATATCATTTTGAAATTTCAAAATGGGTCTTAATACAGCATTTTGAAAATATTCCTCAGAAGACATATTGTCTTTTATTTTTGAAACAGGAAGATCTGGTCTTTGTCTTTGTAAACGCTCATCTCTATCTATCATTTTATTCTCGATTTGACTTAAAGATAATAGCATTAAAGCTCATCTGCTATATTCAAAAAAACATCTTTTAAACAGCATAATTAACATCTCGGCTTTATTAAATTTGCAATAAAAAATGANATTTCATAGTAGACGCATAGTAAAACCAGAAGATTTAAATGCCAACGGCACTTTATTTGGAGGTAAAGTACTTAGTTGGATTGACGAAGAGGCCATTCTTTACAGCATTATACAATTGGAGAACAAACGATTGGTTACTAAATACATCTCTGAAATAAACTTTCTAAGTTCTGCCGTGCTAGGCGATATCGTTGAAATTGGAATAGAAGTGGTCTCCTTTGGCACGAGCTCAATCACTTTGAATTCCGAGGTGAGAAACAAAATGACACACGAAACGATTATTATTGTAGACAATATCATCATAGTGAATTTAGATAAGGACGGCAAGCCCGATCCTCACGGCAAAAAAGAAATAGAATTCGTAAAAGACCGACTCTCTAGAGCCAATTCTTAAGCTTATTTCTGTAATTTTTGAGCAACGGCCTGAACCTCGTCTAAAACGCGGAGTAAATTGAGCCCCCAAAGCTTTTTAATGTCTACTTCAGCATATCCACGCTCTAATAATTCACGAGTGACGTTTTCTGTTTCTGAAGAATCTCTCCAACCGTGAATACCTCCACCACCATCGAAATCACTGCTTATTCCAACGTGATCAATGCCAATGAGCTCAACCATATAGTCGATATGATCTACAAAGTCTTTTACTGAAACTGCCTCGGGTGCATTTTCATCATTTGCTGCAATTTCTGATGCTATACCTCGTATTTTACGGTAATTATCCAGCGCTTCTTGAATTTGATTGTCATCCAATTGGCTCCAACTTCTTCGAGGAGGAATCTCAATTTGTAATGAATCTTTTATGGAAGTCTCTATATCGGATAAATAAGAAGAATACGCATTGTGTTTTTCGGTATTCAAATAAGAACTAAAAGCAACGGTTTGTACAACTCCACCGTTTTCTTTGATCCACATCAATTGCTCGTCATCTAAATTACGGCTGTGATCACACAAGGCACGAGCAGAAGAATGAGAGGCGATTATGGGTGCTTTTGATAAGCTAACCATATCTTTTATGGCTTCCTTAGAAGGATGCGATATATCAATCATAATTCCTAAACGATTCATTTGAGCTACCATTTGCACTCCCAATTCACTTAAGCCGTAGTGAAGCCAAACATCGTCACTTTCACCCGTATTAGAGTCTGAAAATTGACTATGGCCATTGTGCGCTAGAGATATATAACGTGCTCCTAATTCGTGATAGCGTTCTACTTCACTCAAATCTGTTCCAATAGGGTAGGCGTTCTCCACGCCAATCATGGCCACGAGTTTACCTCGATCCACAATATCAAAAACCTCTTGACTTGAACGAGCAAGCTCAATGTCTTCAGGAGCGAATTGACTTGTTAGATTGACTATAGCCTCAAATTTAGAATACGCATTTTCTTTCGCTTTGGCATATCCTTCTTCGTTGAGTTCTCCTTGTCCAGTATAAACGATAAACCAAGCGACATCAAAACCGCCTTCTTTCATTTTAGGAATGTCGACCTGTGTATATAGGCGTTGGGTATAATTGGTTTCTTCGGTGAAATTCGAAACATTGATATCACAGTGCGTATCAATAGTAATAACTTCGGCGTGCACACGTTTAACTTTTTGGACAAAAGTTTCTGTTTTAGCCTCATTTTGTCAAGAAAAAAGTAAGATGCTCGCCAAAAGTAAGGTGCTGTTTCTTAAATGTCTCATTCTTTTGTTTTAATGAATTATACAAAAAGTACATAAATCACGTTATTCATATGGAGTAAGCCCAAGGAATATGCTGATTAATAATATACATCACTTCACAAATTTAGAACCTGCGAAATACCCTTTCAAGATAAGTAATATTCATATCAAATTCATTTCAACTTTAGCAGAATATGCCCAAGCAAACCATCCTATTGCCATTCATAGGCTGCTAAAAGAACAAATGATACGTAGTAAGCATTTAAAAGATTTAGATCTAATGCACATCTTAGGGGCAATGCTAGAAGCAAACGCTAAAAAAAACAGATTTCAACTATTGGCATCTCTGGGTCAAGCCTATATAGAAGAAGTTTTAAACAAAAAAAAGGAACAATATGCACTATGATCAATTTGGTGAACCTTACGTTCAATTTTTAATCGCTCTAAATGGTCTTTTATCAGACGCTCAGATTGAAAATATAGAATTGTAGTTAACCTAAAAAAGACTTTAACAAAGGGTTGTCAGCATGCTTTTTCAATTTTCTTAAAGCTTTCTCTCTTATTTGACGAACGCGTTCTCGTGTAAGATCAAATTCTTGTCCGATTTCATCTAGACTTTTTGGCGACTTTTGGTCGATACCAAAAAATAACCTAACCACTTTTTCTTCTTTATCGTTAAGCGTATTTAAAATTCTCCCAATCTCAGTATTCAAGGATTCGTGAATTAACGATCCTTCAGGGTTTGGGGATTCTCCATGCTGCAAAACATCATACAAATTAGAAGATTCACCGTCTTCAAAGGGCGTATCCATAGAAACGTGTCTCCCAGCATTTTTAAGAGACTGCTTTACTTCTGTTATAGTCATATCTAATTCATCAGCAATTTCTTCTGCCGAAGGCGGTCTCTCATGAGCCTGTTCTAAATATGAAAAGGTCTTGTTGATTTTATTTATCGCACCAATTTTGTTTAAAGGTAAACGGACAATTCTTGATTGTTCAGCTAGCGCATGAAGAATACTTTGTCTAATCCACCATACCGCATAGGAAATGAATTTAAATCCTCGTGTTTCATCAAAACGCTGCGCTGCCTTAACTAATCCAAGATTACCTTCGTTAATTAAATCAGGAAGCTTCAGGCCTTGATTCTGATATTGTTTAGCCACAGAAACAACAAAACGCAAGTTTGCATTTGTTAATTTTTCCAATGCCTTTTGGTCACCTTGTCTAATTCGCTGTGCCAATTCAACTTCTTCCTCAGCGGTAATTAAATCTATTTTACTGATATCGTTGAGGTATTTGTCTAGGGATTTTGACTCTCTATTTGTTACTTGTTTTACAATTTTGAGTTGTCGCATTTGATCTAATTTGGTTACTCATAATTAAATGGATTGTTGAACAAAATCAAGTCCTCCTCAAAAAGGTTATCAAGAAGTTATCATCATTTAAATTTTAAAAAGTTCACTTGCAAACATAGATTTTCTATTATTTTTGCAACTATTGATTTTCAATTCGTCCAACGTCTCAATGCATAGTAAAAAAGAACTTTATCAATATCAAAATAACGATCTAACCAAAATTTTCACTGCATTCGATGAGTTGAGTGAAAATTGTAATTTACTGTACCAGTTGCCAACTGGCGGAGGAAAAACGGTAATCTTTAGTGAAATAACAAGAAGGTTTATTGAGAAGACCAATACTAAGGTAGTTGTTTTGACTCATAGGATTGAATTGAGCAAACAAACCTCAAAAATGCTCCATGAATTTGGAGTATCCAATAAGATTATAGGTAGTGACGTAAAAGAAGTAAATGAAACTGATGAATATAAGTGTTACGTCGCTATGGTCGAAACACTCAACAATCGCATTATCGACAAAAAATTTACCTTGAGTAACATTGGTCTTGTTATTGTTGATGAAGCACATTACAATGCTTTTCGTAAGTTATTCAAGTATTTTGACAATTCACGAATCCTTGGTGTAACAGCGACTCCATTAAGTTCTAACATTAAACTACCGCTTAAAGATTTCTTTCAAAAACTCATCATAGGAGAATCGATAAAATCCCTTATCGAAAAAGGCTTCTTGGCTAAGGCCAATATTTATAATTACAACCTGAGTTTAGGAAGTCTCAAACTAGGGATTAATGGAGATTACACTGTAAAGAGTAGTGATGAATTCTACTCTAATCAAAGTATGTTACAAAAACTTCTTTCAGCCTACAATGAAGTAGCGAGAGGAACCAAAACTCTGATCTTTAACAATGGTATTTACGCCTCTTTCATGGTCTTTGAATACTTTAAAAAAGAAGGTTTACCAATTAGACATTTGGACAACAAGAATACTGCAACAGAACGCAAAGAAATTTTAGAATGGTTTTCTAGTACGCCTGATGCAATATTGACTTCTGTGAGTATCTTAACGACAGGCTTCGATGAGCCATCAGTTAAGACTATAATTCTAAACCGAGCAACTAGATCTTTGACCTTATATTTCCAAATGATAGGAAGAGGTTCTAGAATTCTAAAAAACAAATCAGATTTTAATGTCATTGACCTCGGAAATAATTTGGCCCGTTTTGGTTCTTGGGATATTCCATTGGACTGGCAAGAAATTTTTCACTTTCCTGACTTCTTCTTAGAAAACATTAAAATTGATGAAGACATTGAACGTGAATTTGAATACGTAATGCCTGAAGAATTGAAAACAAAGTTTTCAAAAAGCGAAAACCTAGAATTCAATGTTAAAGAAGAGTATAAAAAAGTGTTTGCGCAAGGATTAAAATCTAAGGTGGTATTAGAAAAAAGTATAGACCAACATGCGCAGATATGCATCGAGAATGCGGATGATATTTTCGATGCACGAATTTTAGCTAAATTGCTAAAAGAAGAAATCGATTTCAGAATAAAGCAATATTCTTATTGTATAATGAACAACACCACGAATTATAGGGAATGGTTGGTTGAAGATTACAACAAAAAATTAAAATCAAGAATTAGTAAAATTTTTGCAGAGCGAATCTAAACAAATAGAGATTTTATGCATTGGACATCGATATCCTGAACCAGAAACGACTGCTGCAGGTAGACATCTAATCGATTATTTACTTTATTTAAAAGCGGCAAATTTCAAGGTTCATTTCGCTTCTATATCCAAGAAAACGCCTTACAGTTTTGATTTTGGTGTCCATCAAATTCAAACAACCTCAATACAGTTAAACTGTTCTTCATTTCAAGACTTTCTAAAAGATTTACAGCCGCAAATCGTCATTTTCGATCGAATAAATAGCTATGAACAATTCGCATGGCAATGCAAAGAGGTTTTGCCTGACACTTTACTTATTTTAAATACTGAAGATCTTCATTTTTTGCGACACGCAAGACAAAAAAAGACAAACTATAAATCTGAACCTTTGTTCAACAGAGAAGTCAAAGCCGTCTTAAGTGCAGATCTCAGTCTGATCATTTCAAAAACAGAAATTGATCTTCTCACAAAAGAACTAAACATAAGTGATGAGCAACTCTCGTATCTACCTTTTTTAAAACATTCATCTCCTCAGAATGCTTTGAGCTTTGAAGAACGAAAACATCTAATCTTCGTTGGACAAGGACAACACAAACCCAATACGAATGCTGTAGAATATCTACAAAAAGAAATCTGGCCAATTCTGGCGAAGAAATTACCAGAGGCGGAACTTCATGTGTATGGACGTGATTATCCCAAATCTCTCTTTACAAATACTCCCGAAAAAATGAGCTATAAAGGATGGGCGAAAGATATCAAAGAAACTATGAGCTCTTACAAACTAAATTTAGCGCCGCTTAATTATGGAGCAGGTCTATAAGGAAAAGTTATGACAGGTTTAGAAACACAAACAGTTACCGTAGGTTCTCAAATCGCCTTTGAAGGCTTCCCTTATGACTTACAAAAACAAGCTTATACTTCTAAAGAAAACTTGATAGAGAAAATCTCACAACTATACACCGATAAAAAATTAAATGCAGCTTATCTTGAAGTTCAAAATAGCTGTTTGTCAGACTTCAGTCCAAAGTGTTATAAAGCACATTTAGAACAATTGCATTATCTTATTACCTTTAGAGAGGCACATAGAAATAAACATTTGCTAATTGATCTATTATGGCAAAATCAATTAAATAAGGACAAATATTTCTCAAAATACATTCAATACAAACAACGCTACAAGGACATAAAAAATGAATTGGAAAACAGTTAAAGAATTTGAAGACATTACGTTTAAAAAAAGCGGAAACATTGCTCGAATTGCCATCAATAGGCCCGAGGTGAGGAATGCATTTAGGCCAAAAACAACCTCAGAGCTCTACGAGGCTTTTTACAATGTTTCTGAAGACCCTAGTATTGGTGTTGTGATTCTTACTGGTGAAGGCCCCTCACTAAAAGATGGTGTTCACGCCTTTTGTAGTGGAGGAGATCAAAAAGCGCGTGGTGAAAGAGGTTACGTTGGAGGTGACGGAAATCATCGTCTAAACATATTGGAGGTCCAACGTTTGATAAGATTTATGCCTAAAGTAGTTATTGCTGTTGTCAATGGATGGGCCGTGGGTGGAGGACATTCTCTTCACGTTGTTTGCGATTTGAGCATTGCTAGCGCCGAACACGCCATTTTTAAACAAACAGATGCAGATGTAACAAGTTTCGATGGGGGTTATGGATCTGCGTATTTAGCCAAACTCGTTGGACAAAAAAAAGCACGAGAAATTTTCTTTTTAGGAAGAAATTATTCAGCAAAAGAAGCTCAAGACATGGGAATGGTTAACGAAGTTGTCTGCCATAATGAATTGGAGTCAACTGCTCTTCAATGGGCAAAAGAGATTCTAGATAAGTCGCCCACCTCAATTAAGATGTTAAAATATGCAATGAACCTGACAGATGATGGAATGGTCGGACAACAAATTTTTGCAGGTGAGGCAACACGATTAGCCTATATGACAGAAGAAGCAAAGGAAGGGAGAGATGCCTTCTTGGAGAAAAGACGAAGAAATTTCAAAAAAGATCAATGGATTTCATAAAAAAGCCTCCGTTTTGGGATTGGAGGCTTATAATGAACACTAAAAGAGATAATTTGATATCTTTTGTTCAAACTTAGAAATTACCTTGAAACAAAATCTTGTTTATGTTGTCAAAACACTTATTAATGTGGTGTAAATGGAAAAAAATGATGACTCCATCTTTTTTATTCTACAGAATCGGTCTTATCTGTGTTTTAAGTATTTCACAATATTCATGCTCAAGTTCTTTCGAAATCATTGACAGACCAATAATTTTTAGCGAGAACAGAGTGAGCATGACAAAAAAATATATTGACAACCATTATGGAAAAATAGTTGATAACATTGAAATCACTCCGAAAATCGTTGTGATTCACTACACATTCATTCCAACAACAGAAGGTTCTTTTCAAGCTTTTTATAATGAAGAATTACCCAATAGTAGAACAGATTTAAAGAAAGAAAGTCAGCTTAATGTTTCTGTACAATTTTTAGTAAGTCCAGAAGGGAATATATATCGTCTCATGCCTGAAAATCACATGGCTCGTCATGTCATAGGCTTAAACTACAACTCTATTGGCATTGAAAATGTAGGGGGCACTGAAGACACGCCTTTGACAAGACCACAAATTCGAGCCAACAAATATTTAGTAAAATACCTGGCTGACAAACATCCGATAGAATATGTAATAGGGCATTCGCAATACCAAAATTTCGAAGGTCACAACTTATGGCTTGAAAAAAACCAAAACTACAGAACAACAAAGGTCGACCCAGGAAGAAAGTTTTTAAAAAAGATACATCAAAAAGCCCAAAAATTAAATCTAAAAACTACTGCAGATGAATAAGTTACCTACATTATTGTGTCTATTTTTTTCCTTCTTGATCAGTGCTCAAGAGTTTGAGGATATCCTATTTGATAGTTATGAAAAATATAAGGTTGATGGATTTTCACAACGAAGAACAGCTCCACAATTATTTTATTCTGAACTTCAACGGCAAAATAATAATGTATTTAAAGTAAGACCAGTGAGTACATCTATTGAGGGAAAACCTATTTATTTGGTCAGTGCCGGTAGAGGAGAAACTTCTGTTCTACTTTGGTCTCAAATGCATGGAAATGAATCAACTGCCACAAGAGCCTTAATGGATGTTTTTAAATTTTTTCAGCAAGATGACGATCTTAATGCTTTTCGAGAAACACTCCTTTCTTCCTTAAATCTTCATTTTATTCCCATGTTAAACCCTGATGGTGGAAAAAAATGGCAACGAAGAAATAGGCTAGGAGTAGATATTAATAGAGATGCTTTGAGGTTGCAGTCTCCTGAAAGTCAAATCCTAAAAAAATTAAGAGATTCACTTCAAGCAGAATTTGGGTACAATTTACATGATCAAAGCAGATACTATAATGCAGAATTTACATCCAAACCTGCAACAATCTCTTTTCTTGCAACCGCATACAATGAAGAGAAAAGTATTAATGAAAACAGAGCTAAATCCATGAAACTTGTGTTGAGCATGAATGAAGTTCTGCAAAAATTTGCACCTGGACATGTCGGTCGCTACAGTGATGATTTTGAACCAAGAGCATTTGGAGATAATATTCAACTATGGGGAACAAGTTTAGTGTTAATTGAATCCGGAGGTTATTTCAATGACCGTGAAAAAGAATTCATCAGAAAATTAAATTTTGTAATCATTTTAAGTAGTCTCCATGAAATTGCAACAAAAAAATATGCCCAATATGATATAGACGACTATGAAAAAATACCGAGGAATGACCGCAAAATGTTTGATCTAAAAATCGTTAATTTAAATTATCCATTGTTAAATAAAATGTATCTGGTTGATATGGGTATAAATCAAAATGAAATCGAAGATTCTAGTGAAAATGGATTCAGTTATTTTGGAGCTCTAGTTGATTTCGGAGATTTATCTACTTACTATGGTTATGAAACCTTTGACGCTGAAGGGTATACCTATTTATCCCCAAAAACCTATAGTGGTTCTTTAAAAGATATTTCGGAGTGGGATTTATTAAAACAGGGCTATGCCTTTAAAACTTACCCTCACATCAATGGTAATTACATCTTTAAGAATGTTATTTTAAACAGAATAAAAGATGGAAAAGGCTATAGTGATGCCTCAAAAAAAGTCAATTTCTTTCTCAAAAAAGATGACACCATAAAATTCGCTGTTATCAATGGATTTCTTATAGATATCGAGAAACAGAAATTACCGCAGGGGTTCAATGCAAAAATTGAATAGAGTAGGGCTTAAACCCTAGTATTTATGAATTTTCGTTGTGCTTTTGTGGTACACTGTAAATGATCCTCCCATACGAGTTTTAACATGTATATGGCGGTGTGTTTTTTGGAATTTCGCAGACTTTCAAGCAACTCATACTTTCGTTCAAGTATTGCTTTAAGTTCATTTAAATCAATGTGAACCATAACGTCTATAAAAAACAATTTCGTGTATAGCTGTTCAAGAAAGAGTTCAATAGTCGTATTGGTACTATTTAATCGTAAAGAACGATGAAAAGTTAAGTTTAAATCTAAATATTGACTAATATGTTCTACTTTTTTGAGTTTATTGAGAAAAAACAAATTTGATTCAAAATCAAAATTATCAAAGTCTATGGATTCTATTAATTTCGTTTCTAAAAGAATGAGTGTTTTAAAGGTGTCTTGAATTGTTTTTAAATTTAATGGTTTTAAAAAATATCCTGTATTGGGTATAAATTTTAAAATTTCATTTTTAGATAATGAACATAAAACTTCATTAACTTTAAACCTTGAAATACCAGTTATACGGCTGATTTCATTAATATGAATTATTTGGTTCTCTGCAAGACGTTTTGACACAATTTCTCCGATAAGATATTTAGAAATTTGTGTGTATTGCACATCACTAGTATTCATAGAATTATGATTTTAAGGACTTTTCTCAATGAATAAACGCAAACAATATCTAATAATTGCCTGTTTCTTTGCTATTTACGTGATTTGGGGGTCCACATATCTGCTCAACAAAGTAGCAGTAGCTCAACTACCACCATTTATGTTGGCCAGTTTCCGATTTGTAATAGCTGGAGGTTTAATCTTTTTATTTTGCTTTTTAAGGAATATGAGCTTAAAAATTTCAAAAAAACAATTGATCAATACAGCAATAGCAGGCTTTTTATTTTTGTCAGTAGGTAATGGAATCGTAGTTTGGGCTTTACAAATTGTAGATTCTGGATTTGCCTCTTTATTAATAAGTTCCCAGCCATTAGTGATTTTACTACTGATGTACATTCTTTACAGAAAACCCATTCAGAAATCGTCAATTATTGGAGTTATAATTGGTGTTTTTGGTATTTATCTCCTTGTAAATCAGGAGCAAATGATTCAATCTTCTGACACCATAACTGGTGCGGCTGTAATCATTTTTTGTGTTTTTACATGGGCATATGCGAGTATTTTTGTTGGAAAAGCTGACTTACCACAAAATTATTTTGTCAATACGGCTTATCAAATGGTGATAGGTGGTTTTGTATTATTAATTATGAGTCTAGGAGCTAATGAAGAATGGGTCATGCCAAGATCTTGGAACCATCAAACGTGGTTGTCTATTATAGGGCTAATTTTATTTGGAAGTATTGTGGCTTTTACCAGCTTTAATTATCTACTGAAAACAGTTAGTCCCGAGATGGTGGCAACTAGTACATATATCAATCCTGTTGTAGCGATGTTTTTAGGTTGGTTAGTTTTGAAAGAAACGGTGACGACGCAAAGTATAATTGCAGGTGTAATTTTACTTACAGGCGTATATTTCATTAATATGAAACGAAACATACAAGTGTATTTTAGGTTTAACAGTATTCGAAGAGTAAATCGAAGAAAAAAAGAATAATATATGTTGTTACATAATTTATATTATGTAAAATAGAATTAATACCTTAGCAGAAACTTCATTTTTTCATTTAACCTAGAATGTCCCATATATCCCTCTTCCAAATTTTTGTGAAAAGGTATTGGTGTGTCTAAACTTCCAATAATTTCTACAGGCGCTTCCAAATACTCAAAGCATTGACTGGTAATTAAATGCGAAATATGACTAACAACTGAAAAAGATTCACTGTCTTCAGTAACAATTAAGATCTTGTTACATTTCTTCGACCAAAACAAAATTGTCTCTTCATCCAAAGGAACAATAGTTCTAAGGTCTAACACCGCAGTATTGTTAAACGACGTATCATTAGTAACTACATCCATTACCCATTGTACTGCCATTCCATACGAAACAACCAACATATCGTCTCCCGAATGAACAATATTCGCTTGCCCAAAAGGAGTACTATAATATCCTACAGGAACTTTAGAAGTTTGGCTTCTATACAATTTCTTATGTTCGAAAAACAGTACTGGATTGGGGTCTTCGATCGCCGCAGCAAGTAATCCCTTGGCATCCTGAGGATTTGATGGATAGGCTATTTTCAATCCGGGCACCTTGGCAAACCATGCTTCATTAGATTGTGAATGAAACGGACCAGCTCCGACTCCACCTCCACAAGGCATTCTGATGACTACGTCAGCATTTGCACCCCAACGATAATGTTGCTTCGCTAAATAATTGACAATTGGATTGAAACCACTACTTACAAAATCAGCAAATTGCATTTCAACAATTGCTTTAAATTTATTTATGCTAAGCCCTGCAGCACAGGAAATTATACCTGACTCACAAAGCGGTGTGTTTCGAACTCTTTCTTTTCCAAATTGTTGCAAAAGACCTTCTGTTGCTTTAAACACACCACCGTATTCTGCTATATCTTGCCCCATTATAATTACGCTCTTATCACGCGCCATTGACAAGAATAAAGCATCCTTTATAGCGTCGATAAAACGCATATCCTCGAAGACTTCAATATTTTTTTGAGTAGATAATTCAAAATCTTTATACACGTCCTGAAGTTCACTTTTAGCATCAAACACAGGAAAATCCCAGGATTCTACATTTTTCCACTCGGTATCAATTTCAGTTTTGATTGCAGACCTGTATTTTTCGACTCGAGCCTGGTCTATTATTGACGATTTTAAAAGCGCCTTTTGCAATTTTAACACTGGATCTTTCTTCATCCAAGTAGAAATGAGCTCCTCAGGAACATATGCAGTACCACTCGCCTCTTCATGTCCACGAACCCGGAAAGTTTTAAATTCCACCAACACAGGTCTTGGGTTTTTTCGCATTTCAGATGCGATATGTCTTAATTTCAGATATATTTCAACTACATCGTTGCCGTCAATGATGAAGGCTTCCATGCCATATCCATATCCTCTATCGGCTAAATCATCACAAGCGTATTGCGTTTCTGTTGGTGTCGAAAGAGCGTACCCATTATTTTCAATACAAAATAAAACAGGAAGTTTCCATACAGAAGCAATATTCAGAGCCTCATGAAAGTCACCCTCAGAAGTTCCTCCTTCACCAGAAAAAACAGCAGTAATATTTGGCTCTCCTCTGAGTTTATGACCTAAAGCAATTCCAGTGGCTACAGCCATCTGCGGGCCTAAGTGAGATATCATTCCAATAACCTTGTGCTCTATGGAACCAAAATGAAAGCTTCTATCTCTTCCTTTTGTAAATCCATTGACCTTACCCTGCCACTGGGCAAATAACTTCGATAAAGGAACATTTTTTGACAAGAAAACACCGAGATTTCTATGCATGGGAAGAACAAACTCATCTTTGGTCAGAACTGAAGTCACTCCTACTGAAATGGCTTCTTGACCAATACCTGAAAACCACTTACTCACCTTACCTTGACGCAGTAAAGTAAGCATCTTCTCCTCTATCATTCTAGACTTAAGCATTCTTTTGTAGAGTTGAGTAAAAATCTGTTCTTGACCGGTATTTTTCATCGAACGAAAGGTATTACATTGGTTGAAGGTAATTAAAGTACATGGTTTTATCCTTAATTTCGCAATGAAAAAATTACACAGCAAATGAACAGCGTTCCATCAGTTGATTTAAATGAGTTTCTTTCCAATGACCCTGTTAAAAAACAAAAGTTTGTGTCAGAAATTGGCGATGCCTTTGAACAAATAGGATTTGTTGCTCTAAAGGGCCATTTTTTAAATGATGAGCTCAAAGACGAGCTTTACTCTGTGGTCAAATCATTTTTTAGCCTAAAAGAAAAGGTTAAGAAACAATACGAAATCGAAGGAGGTGGTGGACAGAGAGGATACACCTCTTTTGGAAAGGAAACAGCAAAAGGTGAAACTCGTGCAGATCTCAAAGAATTCTGGCATTTCGGTCAAATTAACGATCCTAAAAATCAATACCCTCAAAATATAAAGGTGACTGAAATCGCAAATTTCAATTCATGCGGTGAAAAGGTTTTTGATTGTTTAGAGCAGACGGCTAAAGAGGTTCTCAGAGCCCTAGCTCTTCATTTAAAGCTCGACGAATTCTATTTCGATGATTGGGTAGTTGGAGGAAATTCCATACTCAGAGCACTGCACTATCCTCCTGTGCTCAAAGAACAACAAAAATCCATTCGAGCAGCAGCACACGGTGATATTAATCTCATTACTCTTTTAATGGGTGCACATGGTAAAGGATTACAAGTGAAAAACAATAATGAGGATTGGATAGATGCCATTGCAGAAAAAGACGAGTTAATGATTAATGTTGGGGACATGTTATCACGTCTTACAAACAATAAATTGAAATCTACCATACACCGTGTTATTAATCCCAATGAGCAAATTGTCAATAAATCCAGGTATTCTATTCCCTTCTTTATGCATCCAAAATTGCATATGCCTTTAAACTGTCTAGAGAATTGTGTAGATGAGAATAATCCGAAACACTACGAAGACTGCACTGCTGGTGAATTTTTGACTGAACGTCTTATTGAACTGGGTTTAATTAAAAAATAATGGACCTACAAGATCAACTCAAAGCCTTATTTCCTGATCACCAACCCTCAGAAGATCAGAAAGAAAATAAAGAAACAGAAGCGGTTTCATTTTACATACACAATACACCTCCTTTAGGCTGTATCTATGAAAAAAGAAAAGGTAAACCCCACACTATAATTGAAAATTATCAAGGAGCTCAAAAAGATTTCAAAGCCTTGTCAAGTGCTCTAAAATCAAAATTCAAAGTTGGTGGATCCTTTAAAAATGAACGTATTGTCATTCAAGGAGACCGGCGTGATGAGATCATGGATTATCTGATTTCCTTAGGCTTTACCGTTAAGCGTATTGGAGGGTAATTACCACTCGATTATGGTTTTTCCCTTTTCCTTTAAATAAGAATTAGTCAATTTGAAATGATCATTGTTAAACCAAAATCCACGACTTGCACTGAGAGGAGACGGATGACCCGTTTTTAAGACCAGATGCCTATTGTTGTCTATTTTTTTTCCTTTTTTGTGCGCAAAACTGCCCCATAAAAGAAATACGATTTCTTTCTTAGAATTAGACAAGTATTCAATAATCTGCTCGGTAAATTCACTCCATCCTAAATTTCGATGACTGTTCGGCTTAGAATCTTCAACACTTAATGAGGCATTTAAAAGCAATACACCCTGTTTTGCCCAATGCGTTAGATCGCCAGATTCAACCGTACATAACCCACACTGACTTCTCACCTCTTTGATAATATTCTGAAGAGAGGGAGGATTTGAAATCTCTTTACGAACTGAAAAAGCCAATCCATTAGCCTGCCCTTTTTGGTGATATGGATCTTGACCAATAATAACCACTTTTACCTCATTTGGATCACAGTGATTAAAAGCACTAAAAATCTTTGACTTTTCTGGATAACAATTCGTTGTAGAATAGGCTTCTGTAACCCTTTTATTCAAGTCTGAAAGGAAGTTAGAGTGAAAAGAATTTTCAAGTGCCTTCTTCCAAACTAATGGAAAATAGTTTAACATTGTATGGAGTAAAAATTAATCATCGTGTTTAAAGCCAATATACAGTCAATTTACTTAGAAAAAAGATTTCCATTGCGAATAAGCAGAGGAGTTCGAGCGGGTTCTTCTAATTTATTTGTTGAAATTTCAGATGAAAATGGAAATACAGGGATTGGAGAAGGCGCACCTGGAGGAAGTGAAGGTGCGGCAGATATTGAAACAGCGATACAAATCGCCCAAGATCACATTGCACAAAACCCCAACTTTTCTCATCCGGTATGGCATTACAGAACTAGCCTTGAAAATTGTTTAGCTCCTTGTGTTTTGGCCGCGTTTGACATTGCACTATGGGACTTGTTAGCAAAACAAGCCAGACTGCCCCTTCATCGATTATTAGGTCTACCAACTCCAAACGGCATAACATCTATGACCATTGGAATAATGACGGCAGAAGAGGCAAGTGAGAGAGTTCAAATTTTATTTGAAAAAGGTAGAATTTATCATGCTCTAAAAATAAAACTAGGAAGCCCTGACGGCATCGAAGCTGATCAAGATATGTACAATGCCATTTATCCTTTTGCCAAGAACAACAAGATTAGCTTGAGAGTTGATGCAAATGGAGGGTGGAATGTTGAAGACGCCATAAAAATGATGTCCTGGTTGGCTGAAAGAAATTGTGATTATGTGGAGCAGCCGTTAGTAGAAGGAGACGAGCATAGACTTGAAGAATTATTCCAAAAAAGACCGCTGCCGATTTACGTCGATGAATCATGTCGTTTTGCTTCACAAATTAAAAATTACGCTCATTGCGTTGATGGAGTAAATTTAAAACTCATGAAATGCGGAGGAATCACAGGTGCTTTAGAAATACTGAATACGGCCAGGGCTTACAATTTAAAGACCATGATTGGTTGTATGAGCGAAAGTTCAATTTCTATAGGAGCAGGAGCGGCACTTACAGGAATCATTGATCATATTGATTTAGACTCACATTTAAATTTGAAACCAGATATTGCAACCGGTTTGCAATTAAAAAATGGAATGATATTACCCATGACTGAAAATCACATCGGTCACGGCTCAATTTTAAAATGAAAAAGAAATTAAATTCTAGTCATAGATTAGCAATATACATGCCACATAGCCTAACTCATGAAAACGGTAAAATGGGTCTTGGCATTTTGAGATTTAGCACTAATGAAATCTGTTGCGTAATAGACCCCGATCACAAAGGAAAAAACTTGAAAGCATTAACTGGCATTGACAAGTCTATACCCATTGTATCAGACCTTCAAGAAGCCATAGGATTGCACGCAAACGCGCTAATCTTAGGAATTGCACCATCTGGAGGCCGGCTTCCAGATACATGGACAAAACCTATTGAAGACGCCTTGACAGCTGGCTTTTTAGTTGTTAATGGGTTGCACGATAAGTTAGCTGATAAATTTTCATATTTATTGAGCAACCCCACAAACAAGGGATCGGTTTGGGATGTCAGAGAAGTTTTAAAAGAATATACCATTGGAAGTGCAAAAGCCAACGAGCTGAAAAATAAAAGAATTCTCACTGTAGGCACAGATATGGCCTCTGGAAAAATGACCGCAGGCCTGCTGCTAAATAAAAAACTACTTCAAAACAATTTTTCATCATCATTTGTTGCAACCGGTCAAATTGGCATAACCATCTCTGGTCAAGGAATACCACTTGATGCAATCAAAGTAGATAATGCAGCCGCAGCAGTTGAGGATGAGGTAATGAGTCGTCAAAAATTTGACCACATCATTATTGAAGGTCAAGGTTCACTTGGGCACCCTGGTAGTACTGCAACACTACCTTTGATGAGAGGTTCATGCCCCACTCATCTTTTGTTATGTCATAAAATCAAAGAAACACATCTAAAAAATCCTGTTTCTCACATTCCTTTTCCTGATTTAAATCGTTTTATTAAAATGAATGAAGAGGTAGCTTCTCTTTGCGGGGTGTTTAATAGACCAAAGACATTTGCTATTTCGTTGAATACCCATGGTCTTGGCATGCAGAAGGCTGATCAACTCATTCAAGAAGTACAAGACAATACTGGTATTTTCACCTCTGATATTGTTAGGTATGGAGCTCAAGGGTATTTTACCGCATTAGAAAAGAGCTAAATAGGGGATATAGCTATCTTTGCAAACGCAAGTCATGCTATGATTACTATAAGAGAGAAAACCATCAATGATTTAGAATTCAGGAAGGTTGCATTAATTGTCAAACAATACTGCACTACTGAACTCGGGAAACAAGCCGCTGAGCAGTTAAGCGTATTTGTAAATTTCGAAGAATGTCAAAATGCTCTGGTTGAAACATCTGAATATTTATCTTCCTTTAGCAATGAGAATATTATACCCAACCATGGTTTTGACTCCATAAACAAAGAGCTGCAATTATTGCATATTGAAAATTCAATTATTGAAGTTAAGGGTTTCAGAACTATAATGAGTCTTTGTAATACTGTCATTACACATCAAAAAGCACTGAATAAGTTCAAAGTCTACTACCCTACGCTATTCAATCTAGCTCAAAACCTTTCTATTGTATCGAGTATTCCTAGAGACATTAATGGTATAGTTGATCGATTTAGAGAAATACGGGATAAAGCTTCGGATGAACTGTTTAATATTCGAAAGTCGTTATCTCAAGTGCGACAAAAAATTAATCAGAGTTTTAGCTCTTCCCTAAACCATTATTTAGCCTTGGACTATCTCGACGATATTAAAGAATCTGTAGTCGAAAATAAGAGAGTGTTAGCTGTAAAAGCAATGTATAGAAGAAAAATACAAGGCACTGTAATAGGATCTTCAAAAACGGGGAGTATCGTTTATATGCTTCCAGAAACGACTGCAAAAAGCATTCGAGAATTGGAAAATTTGCTTTATGACGAAAAAGAAGAAATTAAGAGGATTTTAAAAAACCTTACGGATAGTCTAAGACCTTATGCTGATATCCTCTTGAGTTATCAAGAATATCTGACCCATATTGATTTAACATCAGCAAAAGCGTTATATGCCAATGAAATCAATGCCATTCTCCCATCAATCAATCAAAATAAAGATTTCTATTTGAGAGATGCCTTTCATCCTTTACTCCTACAACAAAATCAAGAAAAAGGGTTAAAAACTTGGCCTCAAACCATAAAACTAAATGAAAACAATAGGATTATAGTTATCTCTGGACCAAATGCTGGTGGTAAAAGTATTACCCTAAAAACAATTGGCTTACTACAACTGATGATTCAATCAGGTTTACTTATTCCCGTGCACGAGCGAAGTACCATATGTTTTTTTCAAAAAATTCTAACTGATATTGGGGATAATCAATCGATAGAAAATCATCTAAGCACCTACTCCTACCGTTTAAAAAACATGAATTATTTCTTAAAAAAATGTGATGCACAAACACTTTTTTTAATTGATGAATTTGGAACGGGTAGTGACCCCGAGTTAGGAGGAGCTTTAGCAGAATCCTTTCTAGATGTTTTTTATGAAAAAAGAGCATTCGGACTAATCACCACTCATTATTCTAACTTAAAGCTCTTAGCAAATGAGTTGGAACACGCAAGTAACGCTAATATGTTGTTTGACAATAAAACACTAGAGCCAACCTTTCAATTAGTTGTTGGTCAAGCAGGAAGCTCATTTACCTTTGAGGTTGCTCAAAAAAATGGTATCCCTTATAGCATCATAAATAAAGCAAAGAAAAAAATTGAACGCGGTAAAGTGAGGTTTGATGCAACTATCGCCAAGTTACAACGCGAAAGATCCAAATTTGAAAAAACTGGAAATAGACTCTTAGAACAAGAGCAAAAAGCGACAGATGAAAGCAAAAAGCTTGAAAAATTAAATTCTCGAATCAAAGAAAAGTTAGAGAATTACCAAATGATGTACGATCAACATAAAAGAATGATTCAATTAGGAAGCAAGGTTGACGAACTCGCAGAACGTTTCTTTATTGATCAAAAGAAAAGACCACTAATAAGTGGCTTGTTGCGTATTGTAGAAACAGAGAACAGTAAGAAAAAACAAAAATCAGCAAAAGAGGCTAAAACAGAACTCAACAAAAAGAAAGAGATTTCTAAAGAATTAGCTGTGAAAGCTGAAAACATTAAAAAGGAAAAGCAAAAAACAAAAAAAATCGCTTCGTCAAAACCAAAGAAGCCTGTTCAAGTCGATCTCAAAGTTGGAGACACAGTAAAACTAGAGGATGGCAAGGCAAGTGGTCAAATTGAAAATATTGAAAAAGGTATTGCATCTGTAAATTACGGGTTGTTTGTAACAAAAGTGCAGGTTGACAAACTCATATTTGTAAAACGCGAGAAATAATGCAACCTACTATTTTGAGTAACAAACACAATTACATCATTTATGACGGAGTTTGCGTTTTTTGCAATTATTGGGTCAATTGGCTTATTAAAAGAGATCGAAAAGATCTTTTTAGGTTCATTCCTCTTCAAACAAAACTTGGTCAAACTTTGCTCTCTGAAAGAAATATCTCATCAGATAAAATAGAGAGTATTGTCTATATTCAGCCTGAACAAGCTTATTTCTTAAAATCAGATGCGATTTTAAATTTGCTTCGTGAATTGACTCCTTGGAAATATTTCGCCCTGATCTTAAAGATTTTTCCGCGACAAATTAGAGACTTCGTTTATGATCTTATCGCAGTAAACCGGTATACACTTTTCGGACGTCACCAACAGTGTGAGATTCCCCCATCCGCAATACGTCAAAGGTTTTTACTCGAAGAATTCGATTGAATTATTTAACCTCGTCGTAGTGATCATCCCAATTTTTAACATTGGGATCACCTAGTTTACCTAAAGCCTTAGCTACTAGAAGCGATACTGTAGCATCACCTGTAACATTCACAACGGTACGACACATATCAAGCGGCCTATCTATAGCGAATATTAGCGCAAGTCCAACAGCTAATTTATCTGAAGGAAAACCTATAGATTCCAATACAATTACAAGCATCACCATACCTGCAGAAGGAACGGCAGCTGCTCCAATCGAAGCCAATAATGCTGTTAGAACAATAGTGAGTTGATTTGCAAAAGTAATTTCAAAGCCCAAAGCCTGTGTAATAAACACAGCTGCAACTGCCTGATAAACAGAAGTTCCATCCATATTAACTGTAGCTCCGACAGGAAGCACAAAACTCGCAACTTCTTTATCTACTCCAAGATGTTCTTCTACACGCTCCATGGTCACAGGTAAAGTTGCTGCACTCGAGCTTGTTGAAAACGCCAATAACTGCGCTGGACTTATGTTTTTCAAAAACCAGAATGGATTCTTTTTCACCATAAAAGTGACCACGAGTAAATAAAATACAATCATGAGACCTAAACCCATTAATAAAACAGAAGCGTAACGCAAGAGTGCGACAAGCAATTCTGGATTTGTAGAATTGACCACCACGCTAGCCAATAAAGCAAATACGGCATAAGGTGCTGAAAGCATGATCAAATCAACCATCTTCAGTACCACATCATTCAAAGCGTCAAAAAAAGATTTCAATGGCTGAGCAGCCTTTTCTCCGATTAGCAGCATTGAAATCGCGAATAAAATGGTAAAGAAAATCACCTGTAGCATCAGACCATTGTTCGAGAGTGCTTTAAATGCGTTATCAGGTATCATGTCCACTAAAAACTGCAGTGGACCACCTTTCATCTGTCGATTGGCTTCTGATATCTTATCCCCTACACCACTGGAACCTGCATATGCTTCAGTTAAGTTTTGTACAGTTTCATCTGAGATTCCATCACCTGGATTCATAAGATTGACAAGAGTTAAACCAATTATGATAGCCACAACAGTGGTCACCATATAAGTAAGAAAGGTTCTAAGACCAATAGTCTTAAACTTGGTAATGTCATTTAAATCGGATATACCCTTGATTAAAGATGCCAATATGAGTGGGATTGCAATAAGCTTGAGCAATTTCACGAAAATAGTTCCAAAAGGTTGTACCCAATCATTTACCAATTCAACACCATTTGGAACAAAGGTCATTCCAAATCCAAAAAACAACCCCAAACCCATTCCGATTAGGATCTTCCAGTGTAAAGCCATATTTCAATTATTTGATGGGAATATACTAAAATTTTAAAGTCGATTTGTTCTCTTTAAGAGCATAAAATCTGCTATAACTAAAGCGGCCATAGCTTCTACTATTGGAACAGCTCTCGGAACGACGCATGGGTCGTGTCTGCCCTTACCATGAGTTTGCACTATATTTCCGTGATGATCAATAGTTTCGTAGGCCTGAATCAAAGTAGCGACTGGTTTAAAAGCCACGTCAAAATAAATGTCCATTCCGTTTGAAATACCACCCTGAATACCACCACTGAAATTTGTTTTTGTACTCTTATCTGTGTTAAACATATCATTATGCTCAGATCCATACATTTTTACACCATCAAAACCACTACCATAAGAAAATCCTTTTACCGCATTTATAGAGAGCATGGCACTTCCAAGACGAGCGTGCAGTTTGTCAAATACAGGCTCACCCAGCCCCATAGGAACTCCTTTAATGACGCATCTGATTACTCCTCCTACCGTATCGCCTTTTTTCTTTGTCTCGCTTATGAAATCAATCATCTTTTCAGCAACCTCAAGATCAGGGCATCTCACAATGTTATTTTCAGCATCTTTTAAATTGAGCTCGGAATAAACTTTTTCAGATTTAATTCGACCTACCTGATTGACATAGGCATCTATGGTTATATCTTTCAAAAATTGCTTGGCAATTGCGCCAGCAACCACTCGAGAAACGGTTTCTCTAGCAGAACTGCGACCTCCTCCTCGATAATCTCGAAAACCATATTTCTCATCATATACCAAGTCGGCGTGAGAAGGCCTATAACTATCCTTTATATGTGAGTAATCTTTTAATTTTTGATTGGTATTTTCAATGGTAAAACCTATTGGTGTTCCCGTAGTTTTGCCTTCAAAAACTCCAGAAAGAATGCGAACTTCGTCATTTTCTTTTCGTTGTGTAGTAATCTTTGATTGTCCAGGCTTTCGACGATCTAAATCTTTTTGAATAAGCTCTATATTAAATTCCATTCCAGCTGGACATCCGTCTATAATGCCTCCAAGAGCCAATCCATGAGATTCTCCAAAAGTCGTAACTCTAAATAAATTACCGAATGTGTTCAAAATGAAAAATATTTACTTCAAAGTTACAAGCAATTCAAGAGTTGACAAGTTATAAAAGAAATTAATCGTAAAATACTATAGTCGCAAAATAGAAAACGCCTTTGACAGGCGTTTTCTAAACTAAACTAACTAATAAATAAACATTACAATCCGATGAGATTATGGCTTAAAAATAACTTCACTTCTATGTAGCCACGAAAAAAAAATGAAAGATTTATATTATCATTGATTTTTGAGTCTTAAATCCATTGTCAACGCAAAAACTAGAGTAAAGAATTGAGATATGAACAAAATCTACTTTTTAAAATTTCAACCCATAATAACAATATATTAAACCAAAAAGGCACTTTCGTACTCGAAAGCGCCTTAGTAATTAGGTAATACTAGGTCTGTATGACGTTCAAAGCTAAATGCATAATTCGAAGACGAGAAAATCTGTTTAACTTAAATGACATCATCTAAAACAGAATTTTGTAAAGAAGGTTATTTAAAACCCGATGTGGCGGGTATCTATTTCAAAAAGAGGTAGATACAGGATTTTTACTAAGGTTAAACAAATGGGGTGATTTCGACTTAATTTTTAAATTATTCTCATCCTCATAATCTCAATTTAACATAACTGAGTCGTTAACAATTAATTAACTTTTTAATGAAGACAATTTCATTTAAAATAGTCGTTTTAAAGTATAGGTCTTGAATTAATTTTGTAATGTGAAGAAAAGAAAACTTGAACTTGTAGTACTCTCTGATATTCATCTTGGCACCTATGGTTGTCATGCTGAAGAATTATTGATTTATCTCAATAGCATAGCTCCTAAAAAACTAATTCTCAATGGCGATATCATAGATATTTGGCAGTTTAAAAAGAGATATTTTCCATCAGCACATCTAAAAGTTATAAAGAAGATCATCGGGATGGCATCTAAAGGCACAGAAGTTTTCTATATCACAGGTAACCATGACGAAATGCTTAGAAAATTTTCAGGGAATGGTATGGGAAGCCTTAAAATTGTCGATAAACTTCTCTTAGAATTAGATGGGAAAAAAACCTGGATTTTTCATGGTGATGTTTTTGATATATCTATTCAAAACGCCAAATGGATTGCAAAATTAGGAGGTTATGGTTATGATCTATTAATTCTACTAAATCGCCTGCTTAATTGGATCTTACTACATATGGGCAAAGAGAAATATTCACTCTCTAAAAAAATAAAAAACAGTGTAAAAGGAGCAGTCTCCTATATTCACAGTTTCGAGAAAGTAGCGACAGATTTGGCCATAGAAAATGATTTTGATTGTGTAATCTGTGGTCATATACACCAACCTAAAAAAGAATGGTACACGAATAAAAAAGGAAAAGTACTTTACCTCAACTCTGGCGATTGGGTTGAAAATTTAACATCTTTAGAATACAGTTTTAAACGTTGGAAGTTATATCAATACAACCATGACAAACTATCTCCCTTTTACAGCGATGAAGAATTAAAAGAAATGAATTTAAAAGAATTGATTCATGAAGTTACAAAGAAAGAAGAATCAATAAGAGAACTAAAAGTCATTAGTGACACAGAATAGCTTGTCGATAAGTAGTTCTCTTTTACTTTAAGGCTTCTTTTAAAATACTTACTGGATGCATGGCCTCTCTGCCTGTTCCGTCTTTGATTTGATGTCTACAACTCGTTCCATTAGCTGAGATGATAGTATCTAGCTTCGCTTTTCTTACTGCTGGAAATAAAATTAACTCTCCAATATTCATACTGACATCATAATGTTCTTTTTCATATCCAAAAGAGCCAGCCATTCCACAACAACCACTTGGAATAATAGTCGCTCTATAATTTTTCGGAATACTCAAAAGATCAAAGGTGATTTTTGAATTCGAAATTGATTTTTGATGACAATGTGCATGAATTTTTACTTCGGCTTTTTCTGTACAAAAATCAGAACTCGTAATCAAGCCTTCATTGCACTGGTTTAAAATAAACTCCTCAAGTAAAAAACAGTGCTCAGCTACTTTTTGAACTTTTTCATTTTTTGGTAAAAGTCTCAGATATTCGTCTCTAAATGAAAGTATAGCTGAGGGTTCCAATCCAATGATCGCATCATAATCCGAAAGCAAATCAAAACAAGACTCCACATTTTGTAAAGCACAGTTTTTAGCCTGCTTTAAAAATCCTTTGGAGAGAAATGTTCGTCCACTATCGCCAAAATATAGGGTGAGATCGTAACCGAGGCCAAGTAATAAATCGATTGCATCTTTACCTAAATTAACATCCATGTATTTCGTAAACTCATCAATGAACAAGACAATTTTTTTATCCTTGTTAGTGGTTGCTCCTGTACGTTGTTGATTTAGATAGTTTACAAAATTAAAATTGTAGACATGAGGTAGATTTCTTTGAGGTGCTACACCCATGAATTTTTTGGTAAGACCAGCTAAAACTTTTGAATCGTAAACACGATTTATTAAGCCAGAAGCGTATTTTAGACTTGAATTAAACTGCGAACTGAATGCAAACAAACGATCTCTCAACTTATAACCATTAGCCTCTTGATATTGATATAAGAATTCAGTTTTCAAGGTTGTCATATCGACATTACTCGGGCATTCAGAGCTACAAGCTTTACATCCTATACACAAATCCAAGACCTCTTTCAATTCTTTTCGATTGAAAGGGGATTGTTGACTGGGTGGATTAGACAAATACTCCCTTAAAGCGTTCGCTCTTGCCCTTGTCGTGTCTTTCTCGTTTTTAGTGGCGTGATAAGATGGACACATACCTCCTTTGGCGTGCTGTGACTTTCTGCAATCCCCGCTCCCGTTGCAATTTTCAACAGCTCTTACAATACCTTGACTGTCTGAAAAATCTAAAAAAGTTGAAACTTCAGGCTCTATGCGGTCCACTTCATACCTAAGGTTTTCGTCCATTTTAAAAGAGTCTGTAATTTTACCGGGATTCAGACGTCCAACTGGATCAAAGAGCTTTTTAACTTTTTTAATGAGCTCATAATTTTCTTGGCCAATCATCATAGGAATAAACTCCGCTCTTACAATACCATCCCCATGTTCACCGCTAAAACTTCCTCCGTATTTTTTTGTTAATTCAGCAACCTCCGTCGTTATTTTTCGAAATAAAACAACATCTTCTTTTGCTTTGAGATTTAAGATAGGTCTTAGATGAAGTTCACCGGCACCTGCGTGCGCATAATAAACCGCCTCCTGCTTATATCGCTTCATCAAAGCTGAAAATTCTAAAATGAAATCTTTTAAATAAGGTAGCGCGACTGCTGTGTCTTCAATACAAGCTACTGCTTTCTTATCCCCTACTATATTCCCCAGTAATCCTAAACCAGCTTTTCTAAGTTCAAGTGCCTTGGAAATATTTTCTTCTTGCAGTATAGGATGTGCATAACTAAGTCCACTAGATTCAATACGCTTCAGTAAATTTTTTATTTGCAATTCTAATTCTTCAACGGAATTCGCTCTAAGTTCTAACATCAACAAAGCAGCAGGGTCTCCTTCTACAAAAAATCTATTTTTTAATTGTTCTCTATTGTTTTTTGTACAATCTAGAATCACCTTATCCATCATTTCGCAGGTGTATAAATCCGCTTGCATCAGTGGATGCACATCCTCGAGGCAAGATTCCAAATCTTTGTAATGGGTGACAATCATCGCCGAGTGTTCAGGAGGCAATTCGTCTAAAGAAATGGTAATTTCTGTACTTATTGCCAAGGTGCCCTCACTTCCGCATAACAATTTGGTGAGGTCAAATGGTTTATTTCCCTGATTTAAAAAGTCAGAACCTATGAGTTCATCAATGGCATATCCTGTGTTTCTTCTATGTATACTAGGGTCAGGAAACTCGGCTGCAATTTTATCTTTTACCTCTTTAGGTGATAAGAGTTCGTATAGACCTTTATAAATTTTAGAAGACCATCCTGAAGCATTTAAATTGTGATTAAGATCTGGACTTGTTTCAAAAACAACTTCAGAACCATCGTGCATTAAGGCTTTTATTTTTCGAACCTTATCTCTGGTAACACCGTATTTTATCGAAGTTGTTCCAGAAGAATTGTTTCCAACCATTCCACCAATAGTACAACGATTAGCAGTGGATGTATTAGGACCGAAGAATAATCCATATGGTTTTAAAAATGCGTTTAATTCATCACGAACAACACCAGGCTGAACTGTCACCGTTTTTCCCTCCAAATCAAAATCGATTATAGCATTTAAATTTTTGGAAACATCCAATACAACACCAGGACCAACACATTGACCGGCAAGTGATGTGCCTGCAGCTCTAGGAATAACTCCTATCGAAGTACCCTCAAGTGATTTTAGAAAAACGCTAATATCCTCAGCATCCTTAGGAAAAAAAACTGCTAATGGCTTCATTCTATAGACAGAAGCATCTGTCGCATAAATCGAACGGTACAGATCATCAACGTAGAGCTCTCCTTTGAGTTCTGACTGTATTTTATCCCAATTTAATTGCGACATCTTTAGTAATTTTGAAGACAAATTTAAGTTAAAATAAATGCCTAAAATTTCTTTGTTTAAAATTGTAGAAAACAGAATAGTATTTATCTCTACCCTTATTCTTAGTATTATTTTTTTAAGTTCATGTAGTCAAAATACTGATACAGAGCAAATAACAGAGGTGGAACTGCGCCTAGATGCAGATTTATCTAATTCCACTGAAATTGAATTGTATTTATTTCGTCAAAATTATCTTGAACAACCAGAGCTCATCGACTCCATAAATACCAATCCAAATAAATCAATTTCGCTTTCTGTAAATCCTCAGGATTTATTTTTACTTCAGGCCAAAAACCAACAGCTACAAACCCTATTATTTTTAGATGCAGATGAAGTAACTGTAACTGTTAACGACAATTCACTGCAGATAAAAGGCGGAGAACAAAACAACTATTTGAACGATTATCTTGAAAAAACAAAATACTTCCAATTACAGTTGGAAGAAATACGATTAGAGTTTGAGCAAAATTCTTTAAATGAAAATCCACAACAAATAATGCAAATACGGCAGAAATACGCTGATATTCAAAAGCAAAACATCTCATATATACGAGAATTTGCATCCTCAAAAAGAGAGTCACTTCTTTCGGTTTGGTTTTTATTTGATCTTCAACAACAGCGGTTAATTTCTTCTGAAGAGTTCATGGATTGGTTAAATGCCAAATCTAAGAATGTAAAACAATCCACTATTGCAGGTAAAGCCTTTGAATTAAGCGCTAAATTGAAAAAATCAAAAGTTGGTAGTGCTATAGAAAACTTCAAAGGGCCACAGCCCGATGGAAGTGAAATTGAACTTTACGATCATTTAGGTAAGATAACTCTAATTGATTTTTGGGCAGCATGGTGTAAACCTTGTCGACTCGAAAACCCAAATATTGTAAGCGTTTATCTAGACTATCGAGACAAAGGATTTACAGTCGTTGGCGTTTCTTTAGATACCAGTAAAAGTCGATGGACAAAGGCTATTGCCGACGATCAGCTCGATTGGACACAAATTTCTCATCTTCAACGTTTTAGAGGGCCTATAGCTCGTAGTTTTAATATTACTGCAATCCCCAGTTCTTTACTGGTTGATGAAAATGGAGTAATCATTGCAAAAAACCTACGCGGCTATCAGTTAAGACAAAAAATCAGCGAATTACTTGACTAATTGCGATTTCTAACCAAATATATTAAATACAATACCGGTAAAATCATAAGAATCATTATAAATGGTTCTCTCAATGCTACCCAGGGGTTAAGAATCATAATTGTGAGTAAGCCGCTTATGGCTCCACCAAAATGAGCTGAATGACCGATATTGCCAAAAGGTTTTTGAATTCCGTAAATGGAATAGACCATATAACCTATACCAACCCAATAGGCAGGAATGGGAAAAGGTATTGGTAAAATCATCATTCGCATTTCAGGCCTTAACAAAATAGAAACGTATAAGATACCCGTAACAGCTCCACTTGCCCCGACTGCACTATAGAAAGGCTCTCTTTTATGAAATTGATAACCTATAACTCCACCACCTATCAAACAGAAAAAATAAATGAGATAAAAAGTAGTCACACCAAATGCCGAGACCACCACGTCTCCAAAAAAATAAAGGGTAATCATATTAAACAATAGATGCGTAAAGTCAACATGTAAAAAACCAGAACTGATTAATCTAAAGTACTCTCCATTTGCTATTCCGGTTACTTGAAATTTAAGACGATCAAATAGACTGGGGCGATTAAAGCAATAAAAAGTAATTAAGCAATTTATGGCAATTATTACATAAACCGGATTAAGATTTATTGACATAGTTGTAATTTTAGGGCTTTAATTTAAGCTCATATGTTTTTGCACTGGATAACCTTCACCATAACTTATCCTATTATTTACTTGTTGTCAAAACTACCGTTTAAGGTTATTTATGGCATCTCCGATATTTTAAATTTCTTCGTTTTCAGAATTTTTAAATATCGAATAAAAGTAGTTAGAGCAAATATACAAATTGCCTTTGAGCACAAGTCGAGATCCGAGCAAGAAGCAATCATTAAAAACTTTTACAAGCATTTTTGTGATGTACTCGTCGAAATGATTAAAGCCTTTTCAATGAATCGTCAAGAGTACAATAAACGTTATAAGGTTTTAAATCATTTTGAAATGCAAGAGCTCAAAAACAGAAGTTTTATTCTGACCATGCCTCACATTGCCAATTGGGAATGGGCTAATAGTATCACAAACCTTACGGATGTCCCTATCTACAGTATCTATTCAAAACTCAAAAACCCCTACTTTGATCGAAAAATAAGAAGTTCGAGAGGCAAAATGGGCACCATAATGACACACACTAGAGAAACTAAGGCAATTATCGACCATCAAGAAAGTCAAAAAATACCGTCAGTCTATGGCATTATTAGCGATCAATCTCCTGTTAAAAGAAAAGCTAAGTATTGGAATACCTTCTTCGGTAAAAAAGTACCCATACATACTGGCGCGGAAGAAATATGCAAAAAATACAATATACCCATGGTCTTTCTAGACATGAATAAAGTTAAAAGAGGTTATTACGAGGGTTATCTAGAAGTTTTGAGCTCAAATCCTAAGGACTTAAAACCTTTTGAACTAACAGATTTATACATGAATCGTGTTGAACAATCGATTATAGAAAAACCACATTTATATTTGTGGACGCATCGCAGGTTCAAACACGCTATAAACTAAACAAAACTCAATAATTCTGTACAAAACCTCTGGGCTAAATCATTTGCTGACTCAATTGATGTAGACTCCGTGTACACTCTGATGATAGGTTCAGTATTTGATTTTCTTAAATGCACCCAACTGCTTTCAAATAGTATTTTGATACCATCAATAGTGAGAATTTCTACATCTTCATTTTTGTATTTATTTTGAAGTTTTTGCAACAGCACATCCACATTTAAATCAGCCCTAAGTTCAATTTTTTGCTTGCTCATGAAATAAGAAGGAAAACTAGCTCTAAATTCAGACATCACTATTTGCTTTTGAGCCATTGATGAAAGAAAAAGTGCAATACCTACCAATGCGTCACGGCCGTAATGATTCCTCGGATAAATAACACCTCCATTACCTTCACCTCCAATTATGGCATTTTTTTCTTTCATCTTTTCAACAACGTTAACCTCACCAACAGCAGATGCAAAATATTGACCACCATATTTCTCGGTAACATCTGTCAAAGCCCTTGTAGAAGAAAGATTTGAAACAGTGGTTGCACCAGTATTCATCGAAAGAATATAATCAGCGCAAGCCACCAAAGTATATTCTTCACCAAACATATCACCGTTTTCATCTACAAATGCAAGGCGGTCCACATCAGGGTCAACCACAATTCCTCCATGTGCTTTATGAGCTTTTACCTGCTCCTTCAGGTCAACTAAATGTTCTTCTAGAGGTTCTGGATTGTGTGGAAAATTACCTGAGGGTTCGCAATACAAAGGAATCACATCAACACCTAGTTTGTGCAATAACATTGGAACAGCAATACCTCCCGTTGAATTTACTCCATCTACCACAAATTTAAAACCTGCTTTTTGTATACTTTCACAGTCAACCTCTTCAATAGCAAGGATTTTATTAATATGCTTTTCAATGTAGTCTTCAATTTGCATTAGTTTACCCAATGAGTCATATGTGCAATACTCAAACGATTCGCTTTCCGCAATTTCAATTAACTCTTGTCCTTGAACAGCATCAATAAACTCGCCCCTCTCATTGAGTAGTTTTAGCGCATTCCACTGTGCTGGATTATGAGAAGCAGTTAATACAATTCCACCGTCTGCTTTTTCATTTACTACTGCAAATTCAACAGTTGGTGTTGTTGAGAGTTCTAAACTAATAACATCAATACCCATTGCAATCAATGAATTGATTACAAGAGACTGAATCATCGCTCCAGATATTCGAGCATCACGACCAATTACAACTTTTGGATGCTCATGTGGACATCTTTTTTTTATCATCATTCCGTAAGCCGATGAAAACTTTACGACATCAATTGGTGTGAGGTTTTGATCAGGTACTCCGCCAATTGTACCGCGAATACCAGAAATGGAACGTATCAGAGTCATATTTTTATCTTTGAGGCAAAAATAAAAATATCCATCCGTTCAGACTATGAATTATTTAGCCCATCTCTATTTGTCATTTAATGATCCGCACATAGAGGTTGGTAATTTTATAGCCGACCACGTAAAAGGCAATAATTTTGAATTCTTAAAAGACAAATTTATAAGAGGGATTAAATATCATCGTCTAATAGACTCTTTTACAGATCAACATCCGGTTTACAAAAAAAGTTGTTCGCGAATTCGATACAATCAAAGGCATTACAGTCCAGTAGCAATGGATCTATTTTACGATCATTTTCTAGCACTACATTGGGAAAAATTCAGCGATGAGCCGCTAAAATATTATTGTCAAAAATTTTACACCACTCTTCTCGCTCACAAAAACGAACTTCCTTTAAACAGTCAAAAAATTATTCCTCACTTAATCAAAGAAAATTGGTTTTATCATTACAAAACAGTCGATGGAATTCAAAAATCATTAAAAGGAATTTCAAATCGTTCTTCTTACAATAATAATTTAGAATTCGCAATAGATGATTTATTTCAACACTTTGAACATCTAGAACAAGATTTTTTTTGTTTTTTTGAAGACTTGACTAATTACTGCAAAAAAGAAATTACGCAATTATGACTTCATTACAATCGATTAGCGCTTTCATTATAGTGCTGTTTATTGCTTCTTGTTCACCCAATACGCAACAACAAAAAGGTTTAGCCACTGAAAATGCCATGGTTGTTTCTGCGAGAATAGAAGCCTCGTCTATAGGCGCTGAACTTATGAAAAAAGGAGGTAATGCCTTTGATGCTATGGTAGCCACAGAAATGGCTCTAGCTGTTACCTTTCCTTTTGCAGGTAATTTAGCTGGTGGTGGATTTATGGTCTACCGATTAGAAGACGGCTCAGTTGGTAGTATTGACTACAGAGAAAAAGCACCTTTACAAGCCTCTGAGGACATGTATTTAGACGAAGAAGGAAATGTAATTCCCGGTATGAGTACCACCGGTGCAATGGCAATTGGTGTGCCTGGTACTGTTGATGGAATTTTACAAGTAAATGAAAAGTTTGGAACTCTTGCCTTAGAAGATATATTAGTCCCTGTTATTGCTCTTGCTCAAAAAGGTTTTGTAGTAACGAAAAAACAAGAAACCAGATTAAAATATTACGACAGCATTCTGACCGCAGTAAACGGCAAACCTTTAAAAGAATTTAGCGGAAAAAAAGAGGGTGATACCATTAAACGTCTAAGTCTAGCCAATACTCTAAAGTCTATTTCCCAAAATAATCGAGATGGATTTTACGCCGGAGAAGTAGCCCAGAAAATGATAACTTTTATTCAAGAAAAGGGAGGTGTTTTGACTCTAGAAGACCTTGAACTTTATAGGGCTAAGTGGAGGAATCCCGTTCAATTCAACTACGAAAATTTAAACATAATTTCAATGGGTCCCCCATCAAGTGGAGGGATGACAATGGCTCAAATATTCAAAATGATAGAACCTTATAATATTGGTCAGTATGAGCATAATAAAACTGAATACATTCAACTTTTGACAGAATCATTTAGGCGTGCTTATGCAGATAGAAATTATTATTTAGGAGATCCTGATTTTGTAGATATCCCGACCGAGAAACTATTAGATTCATCCTATCTAGATAAAAGGATGTCGAACTTTAGTTTTGATAAAGCCACAATATCTTCATCGATTAAGAATGGAGAAATGAATAACTATGAAAGTGATGAAACTACCCACTATTCAATTGTAGATCAATTTGGTAATGCAGTTTCTGTAACCACCACAATCAACGGTGGATATGGATCTAAACTATACAGTGAAGAATTAGGACTCTTTTTTAATAATGAAATGGATGATTTTAGTGCAAAACCAGGGGTACCTAACATGTTTGGTTTGATTGGCGCTGAGGCAAACAAAATTCAACCTCAAAAGAGAATGCTCAGCAGCATGACTCCAACTATAGTTGAAAAAGACAATGAACTTTTTATGGTAGTTGGAACACCCGGTGGTTCTACAATAATCACAGCAGTTACACAAACCATATTAAATATACATGAATTTGATATGAGTATGCAAGAAGCCGTAAACGCAAATAGGTTTCATCATCAATGGCTTCCTGATATGGTTACATTTGAGCCCAACGGGTTTGACGATGCAACACTTGAAGAACTAACCATAAAAGGGTATGTTCACAATAAAGGATATACTCGAATTATTGGAAAAGTGGACGCCATAAAAGTTTTACCCTCAGGCCTTCTAGAAGGAGGAGCAGACCCCAGAGGTGATGATACAGCAATAGGATTTTAATTATGATAAAAATACTTTCAAGAATAGTCGCCGCATTATTAATACTTCTTTTTCTCTCGATTTTATCATTGCGGTTAATTCTTCACAAGAAGAAGCCAGAGGGAATTGCAGGACCTGAAGCAGAGCGTATTGCATATGAAATGGTTGAACACCTTAATATTGATGCCTACAGATCAACAGACATTATCGAGTGGCATAAGAATGGAAGAAAATACCGATGGAATAAATTAAATCAAAGAGCATTTATTCAATATGACTCCATTTCAATTGTTTTAAACATTACCGACTACCGAAAAAGCAGTGTTGAAATTAATGGCCAAAAAGTCAATCAAAACTTAAAAGATGAACTTAGTGAAAATGCTTACAAATACTTTATAAATGATTCATTTTGGGCATTTGCTCCCTTTAAAGTATTCGACAACGGAACCAAGAGAAGTATAGTGACTTTAAATAACGGAATGACTGGTTTATTAGTCGATTATACATTAGGAGGAGTTACCCCTGGAGATTCTTATCTCTGGCATTTAGACAGCCTATATAGGCCAATCGGTTTTCAAATGTGGACAAAGGTCATTCCAATAGGTGGAATTTACGCTTCATGGGAGGATTGGACAACAACAGAAACTGACTTTTTGGTTTCGCAAAAGCACAAGGTGTATTTTTATAACATCAATATAGACAGTGTTCAAGCATTCAACGTTCCTTGATTCGAAGAAATCTGTTTTTTGAGCTCTTCCATTGAATTTTGCAAATCCATCAAAAGATTATTGGAATTCATAGGCTCAAAATTGAATGTTAATTTACTTTTAACCTCCCATATTTCCTGAATATTGAACGCTTTTATATCGTACGGAGGATAACTTTCATTAGTTGAAATAAGTGTAATATTATTAGAAAGTGGTTTTTGCATTATTTTCTTTACAAGAACAGCGTCGTCTAAAATAACCACATACATCCGATTTGGATTAACAGAGTCCATACTTTCCAATGCAGAAGCTAAAACCCAATCACCAGGGTGTAAGGACGGAAGCATACTATCTCCCTCTATTTGGAAGCCTCTATAGCTTGAGTTACGGTATTCAGGAATAGGTAAATCAAAAACAGGGAGGGAATCATAAAATTCTGGATTAGCGAGATTTTGTGGATATCCGGCAGCAGCTTTAGTGTTCACCAACACAATGTTTTCACTATCATTCTTATCAACAACTACCACCTTTGGTAAAATAGAAATAGGTTTTTGATCGATGTACATCTGATCTGATTCATCAAAAAGCCAAAGTGGATTAATTCGATACTTAACTTGTAAGGATACCAGCATCTTACCGGAAATTTTAGTCTTACCCCGTTCAATATCGGCAGTTGTAGAAATTCCTAATTCATTTGCAAACTCCGATTGAGTTAATCCTAATTCCTTTCTCAAAGCCGAAAACCTAAAAGCTGAAATGTCCTTTTCCATACTTCAAACATAAATAATATTTGGAAATATTCCAAGTAATGGAAAAATTCCTATATTTGGAATAAATCCAAAAAAATAGGAAATATTCCATGAAAAATTATTTTTACGACGGTACTTTCAACGGGTTACTCACAGTGTTAAATAGAATATTACACTCTAAGAATGCTATCAGTTTTGATGTATTCAATATTCAAAACAAAAAACAGGTCAATTTATTTGACGATTTTGAATTCATCGAAACTGATAAGGAAATAGCTAAACAGATGTGGACCTTGCTCCGTAAAAACTCATCTATAGGCACGAATCACATTTACAAATCATTTTTGGCTAATGAAAATGAGCACTATTTATTGTCTTTACTTGTCAAAATTGCTGCTAATCAAGAGTTGTCTAAAAAAGAATTTATCCAAATTGAAAAAAGCGCTGATAAAATAGAGCGAGAAAAAAATAAGATCCTCTCCTACCTCAGGTACAATTCACAACTCAGAAATACAACAACGATTTACATCAAATCAAAGTATAAAGTTGAATTTCTTTTAACTAAAAACATTCGAAGTTTATTTCATCAACATACAGATTGGCAGATAATTAACAGTTATCAAAATCATTGCATTCAATTTTCAAACAGTAGATTTACTTCAAAAAAAGTAATTTCTAAGAATCAAGAGGTCCCTTTACAAAAACAAATGAATCCATTTAAATTAGCGGGATAACAATGTGAATTTGGTATTTTTACGCTTAGATAAGCTATGCAAAAAGAAAATCACCAAATTCAGGTAATCAATGCCCGTACCCACAATTTAAAAAATGTGAGTCTGAGCTTTGAAAGAGATCAACTCGTAGTTATTACAGGCCTTTCAGGAAGTGGTAAATCTTCTCTAGCCTTCGATACTATTTATGCAGAAGGTCAGCGCAGATACATGGAAACCTTTAACGCATATGCCAGACAATTTCTTGGAAATTTAGAGCGACCAGATGTAGATAAGATTGAAGGGCTTTCTCCGGTAATAGCCATTGAACAAAAAACCACAAACAAATCACCGCGTTCTACTGTTGGTACAATTACAGAGATTTATGATTTTATCCGCTTGTTATATGCGCGAATAGCGGATGCCTATAGCATAACGACAAACAAATTAATGGTCAGTTATACAGACCAGCAGATTGTTTCTTTGATTCTCAATGAATACAAAAATCGAAAAATTGGAATATTAGCTCCCATCATTAAATCAAGAAAAGGTCATTATAGAGAACTTTTTGAATCTATTCGTAAAAAAGGATATCTCAAAGTGCGCGTAGATGGTACTATTCAAGAATTAACAGCAGGAATGAAGGTTGATCGGTATAAAATTCATGATATCGAAGTTATAATTGACCGACTAGTACCTGATGAATCTTCTGAAAAAAGATTATTGAATTCAGTTCAATCGGCAATGTCTGAAGGAGACAACACCTTATTAGTATACGATGAAGAAGACAATTCGATTCGTTTTTTCAGTAGAAATTTAATGTGTCCAGACACAGGTATTTCGTATGAATTGCCTGAACCAAATTCCTTCTCTTTTAATTCTCCGAAAGGAATGTGTCCAAAATGCAAAGGACTCTCATTTATACACACAATAAATAGAGAAAAAGTAATTCCAAATAATAAAGTAAGTATTGAAAATGCAGGAATTGAGCCATTAGGCGAAAAGAAAAACAATTGGACTTTTAAGCAGCTAGAGCAGATTGCCATGCGTTATAAATTTTCACTCTCACAACCTATTCATAAAATACCCGAAGAAGCATTGTCTTTTATTCTAAATGGAGGCCATGAAAAATTTGAAATACCTTCCACTAGTTTAGGGGTAACCAGAAACTATGAGATTGATTTTGAAGGCGTCTATTCCTTTATACTTAATCAATATAATAATAGCGATTCATCGAGTATTAAAAGATGGGCTAAAGAATACCTCAAAGAAGAGCAGTGTATAGACTGTCAAGGTTCTAGATTAAAAAAAGAGGCATTACACTTTAAAATTGAGAATAAGAGCATAGCAGAATTAGTTCAACTCGATTTAGAAGAACTAAAACATTTCTTTGTCAATCTCCACGACAAATTAAATCAGGAAAAAAAGCAAATTGCAGGAGAAATACTTAAAGAGATAAATGCAAGAATTCAATTTTTGTTAGATGTAGGCTTACATTATCTCACCCTAAACAGAAGCTCAAAAAGCTTATCTGGTGGTGAGGCACAAAGAATCAGGTTAGCGACACAAATTGGTGCACAACTCGTCGGCGTACTCTATATTTTAGACGAACCAAGTATAGGGCTTCATCAAAGAGACAATAATAAACTTATATCGTCTTTACTTCAACTTAGAGATTTGGGAAATACGGTACTTGTTGTTGAACACGATGAAGATATGATTTTAAAAGCAGATCACGTCATAGATATAGGACCTGGAGCTGGAAGACATGGAGGTGAAATCGTTTCACAAAGCAGTCCTAAAGAACTCAAAAAATCAAAAACGTTAACAGCACAATACATTTCTGGAACAAAAAAAATTGAGATTCCCAAAAAACGAAGAAAGGGTAATGGAAACTTCATTCAATTGAATGGAAGCACTGGCCATAACCTAAAAAATGTGGACCTCAAAATACCCTTAGGAACACTTACAGTTGTAAGCGGTGTTTCTGGAAGTGGTAAATCAACCTTAATAAATGGAACCTTATATCCTATTCTAAACAACCATTATTTCAATGGAGTCATGGAGGCGTTACCCTTTAAAAGTATTAAAGGACTTGAGCACTGTGACAAAGTAATAGACGTCAATCAAAGTCCTATTGGACGCACTCCCCGATCTAATCCAGCAACCTATACTGGTGTCTTTAGCGAGATTAGATCTTTATTTTCCAAAACAACCGAGGCGGTGATTCGTGGTTATAAGCCAGGGAGATTTAGTTTCAATGTCAAAGGAGGAAGATGTGAAACTTGTATGGGAGGTGGATTACGAGTCATCGAAATGAATTTTTTACCCGATGTATACGTCAATTGCGAACAATGCAACGGAAAGCGATTTAATAGAGAAACATTAGAAATAAGATATAAAGGGAAAACCATTTCAGATGTGCTCGAAATGACTATAAATGAAGCTGTTTCTTTCTTTGAAGCCATTCCGAAAATTTACAGGAAACTCAAAACCATTCAAGATGTTGGATTAGGTTATATTACCCTAGGTCAACAATCAACTACCTTATCGGGCGGAGAAGCACAACGAGTTAAGCTTGCGACCGAGCTATCAAAACGAGACACAGGTAATACGTTTTATATTCTTGATGAACCCACAACAGGTTTACATTTTGAAGATATTCGAATATTGATGGAAGTAATTCATAAATTAATAGAAAGGGGCAATACAGTATTAATAATTGAGCACAACTTAGATGTAATAAAGTTAGCAGATTACATTATAGACATTGGTCCTGAAGGTGGTAAAAAAGGAGGAACTATTGTAGCCCAAGGAACACCAGAAAAAATTATCAAAACCAAAACGAGTTATACTGGCGTTTACCTCAAAGAAGTACTCTAGAATTCACTTTATGAAATGTATGGCCTACTTAAGAAAATTTCAAACACATATCTCAGGGTATTCAATTTATTTTTTGTTGCCGTATTCATCCCTTTTACTTGCTCAAACCCAATCAGACGGCAACTCAGTTGATGCCACAATTACAATTCATCAAGACAGTAAAGTAGTTGATATATCCCAGACGAATGAATGGAAAAATTACTCTCCTGATACCTTATCTGAACTCTTTTTTTACGATTGGAATAACGCCTATAGTTCTAAAACTTCAGAACTCGCGGAAGAATTTATAAGCGACTTTAAAAAAAGTTTTCACCTCTCTTCAAAAGAACGAAAGGGATATACCTTCATTAACTCCATCGTTGTAAAAAACGACACTGTTCTACCAGTATATACTGGTGCAGATATTTTCAAAATTCGTCTGCCAAAACCATTGAAATCCGGTGAAACTATTAAAATCCATTTTAACTATAAACTCAAGCTACCAGATTCAAAATTCACAAACTACGGTTACAATTCGAACTATATTCAACTTTCAAATTTCTTGTTGTTAAACTGTGATTATGTAGCTGACAAGAAAAGTTTCACTAGCTATGCAAATCATAATTTGAATGATCAATTCAACACTACAAGCAATTACAACATAAAATTCGTTAACAATTCAAATCTATACCTCCACAGTAATCTCAAGTATAACAATGGTCTTTTTCAAGAATCGACCTCTTCTAATCCAAGATTTTATCTCTCGAAAAAACCGTTTAAATCGCATGAATTTCAAAGATTCCGTCTAAATGAGAATTTTTTAGTTGCTCAAAATACGCAACAAGAATTAAGTATGGCAAAAGTATTCCAATACTTGTCTTCTGTTTTTAATACTAAAAATGACTTTCATTTAACAGTGGATTCTCACGAATTTAAAAAAGCAAGTGTATTGGGTTTATCTGATCTACCCGCATTTGTCAGGTTATACAATAATGAGCATGTTTTTGAGATGAACTTACTAAATGTTTTAGTCGATAAAATTTTACGGAAATATTATCAGATTGATCTCAGAAAAGAGAAGTGGATACACGATGCTATTCTTCAATTTATAGTTAAGGACTATTTGACATTACATTACAATGACGAATTATTATTGGGAAGATTTGCGTCTAAATGGCCTATGAAATCGTATCAATTTTCTTCTTTGAAGGCAAGAAATTATTTTGACATTTTGTACAAGATTGGTGCTTACAATAATTTTGACCAACCTTTAACGACAAGTGCTGAAAAACAAATTAAATACAATTTTGAAATTGCAAATCCTTATCATGCAGGTTTAGCACTAGATCATTTGTCTTCTTACAACAAGGCGCCAAGAGTAAAACAATCCATAATAAAGTTCCTTAGCAGAAATAGACTTAGTTCTCGCATTGATGAACATCAATTTAAAAATCATCTTGAAGAATCTCTGCAAACCGATCTTGATTGGATGTTTGATGAGCATATTACCAAAGTCAACAGAACAGATTATGCACTCAAAAAAGTAAATTTTGTATCGAATGATACTCTTGAAATTACCGTTTTAAATAAAGGGAATCAGTCTCCTCCACTCGCTCTAAATTACTTCAGAAATGACACTGTAGTCAAATCAGAGTGGTATACAGGTTTTGATTCAAAAAATACCATTAATACTAAGAATGAGAATTACAGTGCTGTCTCAGTCAATTATCCTATTACAAGTATTGACTATAATATCAACAACGATTATAAGAGGTTGAAAGGTTCGACCATTTTCAATAAAAACGTACAACTCAAGTTTTTAAAGGATATCCAAGATGCCAAGCAGAATTTATTGCTCTATACTCCTATCTTTAGTTATAACCTTTATGATGGAATTGTAGCAGGTATGTTGCTCAACAATGACGGATTATATGATCAAACTTTTGAATTTCAAATTGCACCTTCTTATTCTTCAAAAGAAAAAACGCTCATTGGCTCAAGTTCATTTATTCTAAACTTTAGAAAATACCAAAACACCCAGTACCTCACAAGATTCACATTGTCTGCAGGAACTTATCACTTTGAAACCAACAGTCGATACAGTACAATTACACCTTCAGCAGCTTGGCTTTGGCGAGATAAAGATCGAACACGTAATCTGAGAAAAATTCTACTATTTAGGATGCGAAATGTTTTTCGATCCATCGATTCAAGTGTAGATGTTGAAAATATTACACCTGACTACAGCGTTCTAAATGCCCGATATACTGAAATAGAAAACAGCTTGATTTTCTATAAAAAGAACTATTTTGATGCTCAAGTCGCTAAAAAATTTACAAAGGTTTCGGCTGAATTCGAAAGACGTTTTCTTTTTGAAAATAACACACAACTCAATTTAAGAATCTTCGCAGGCTACTTTTTAAAAAACAATACCACTAATGATTTTTTTAGTTTCGCCCTAGACAAACCCTCAGATTACCTCTTTGATCTTGATTATATTGGTCGATCGGAAGAAGAGGGTTTATTTAGTCAACAATTTATAATGGCAGAAGGAGGGTTCAAAAGTAAGTTTGATAACTGTTTTTTCAACAAAGGATTAGCCTCGATAAATAGTTCTATTAATCTTTATCGATATGTAGAAGCGTATTTTGATTTTGGTTTAGGGAAAAATAAAGGTCAATCCATTCAATATTTTTATGATAGTGGTATTCGGTTAAATTTGGTCACCGATTATTTGGAACTTTATTTTCCTATTTATAACAGTTATGGTTGGCAAATATCTCAATATGCCTACCCTAATAAAATAAGATTTGTCTTGAGTTTAAGCCCTAAAACGATTGGTTCTCTTTTCAGTCGCAAATGGCTTTAAATTAAATGGCTTTATAAGATTTATTATTTTTGCATAAAACCCGAGTATGACACAGTTTTCTAATTCTACTACTTCGCTTTCGCTAAAAGAATTTAAAAAGCAACTGTTGTCTGATTACAAGCTAGTTACACTCTCACGTGAATGCAGTCTTTTAGGTAGAAAAGAAGTACTCTCTGGCAAAGCCAAATTTGGAATTTTCGGAGATGGAAAAGAATTACCTCAATTGGCTTGGTCTAAAGTTTTTAAAAAAGGTGATCACCGCTCAGGATATTACAGAGACCAAACTGTGATGATGGCTTTAGATTTATTGAGTGCCAAACAAATTTTTCACGCGCTTTATGCCACTACGAATTTGAACTTTGAACCCATGAGCGCTGGCAGACAAATGGGAGGTCATTTTCTGACACCTTTTCTGGACGAAAAAGGTCAGTGGTTAAATCAAAATGAACAATACAATATCAGTGCAGATATTTCTTGCACTGGAGGTCAAATGCCAAGATTATTAGGATTGGCGCAAGCATCTCAATTATACCGAAAAAACAATTTTTCTAATGCCTCAGATTTCAGCTTAAATGGAAATGAAATTGCTTGGGGAACAATAGGTAATGCAAGCACCTCAGAAGGTTTATTCTTTGAGGTATTTAATGCTGGTGGTGTGTTACAAGTCCCTATGGTCATTAGTATCTGGGACGATGAATATGGAATATCTGTTCCCAATAGTTTACACACAACAAAAAGCAATATTTCAAAAGCCCTAAGCGGTTTTCAAAAAGAAGAAGAATTAAATGGCTATGAAATTTTCGAAGTAAAAGGATGGGATTATCCAGCTCTTTTAGAGACCTATCAAAAAGCCGAACAACTAGCTAGATCTGAACATATTCCTGTTTTAATACATGTTACTGAACTAACGCAACCCATTGGACACTCTACTTCTGGATCACATGAAAGGTACAAAAGCAAAGAACGCTTAGCTTGGGAACAACAATTCGATTGTAATCTAGGGTTCAAAAATTGGATGTTAGAGAACGGCTTGGCATCAAAAGAAGAACTTGAGTCTATAGAAAAATCCTCAAAAGAAGAGGCTAAACAGGCTAAAAAAGAAGCTTGGCATGAATACACCTCTCCTATTACTCAAGAAAGAGATAAACTCGTTGATGTTTTAAATAATCTACGATCGAATTCTAATGAAGACTTTCTAAATGATAAAATCAAAAAGCTAAAAACAAATTCTTTTTTGCTTAAAAGAAGTTTATTAGATGTAGCTTATCAAGTTAAAAGAGAAAGTTCTCAGCTTTATTTCTCAAATATGCACCTTCTTAGAGATTGGATGCATTCATTTGAAGAAAAGGAACAGCAAAATTACTCCAGCCAACTCATAGATAACTCATCAAAAAACGCACTTACAATCAACGAAGTGACACCCACATATAGTGAAACCTCTGCTATGGTAGATAGCAGAATTATTATAAGAGATAATTTTGATGCACTTTGCAACACCTATGATAATCTATTGATTTTCGGAGAAGATTGTGGGAAAATCGGCGATGTCAACCAAGGTCTTGAGGGTTTACAAGAAAAATATGGCGAAGATAGAATAAGTGACACTTCAATTCGTGAAGCCAGTATTGTTGGACAAGGTATAGGTTTAGCTCTTAGAGGCTTTAGACCAATAGCTGAGATTCAATATCTCGATTACATATTGTACGCGGCAAATGTACTTAGTGATGACCTAGCAACATTGAGATATCGAAGTGTAGGCCAACAAAAAGCGCCTCTCATTATTCGAACTCGAGGACATCGTCTCGAAGGAATTTGGCATTCAGGTTCGCATATGGGTGCTTTAATACACTTACTTAGAGGGGTTTATATTTTAGCCCCTAGAAATATGACTCAGGCGTCTGGTCTCTATAATACACTATTAGAAACGGGAGAACCTGCCTTACTAATTGAGAGTTTAAATGGATATCGAATCAAAGAAAAAAAACCTGACAATCTAGGAAGCTATAAATTCAGAATTGGTAAAATTGATTTAATCAAAAAAGGATCAGATATAACCGTTGTTTCGTATGGTTCTACCTTGAGAATTGTCGAAGCAGTTTGCGTAGAGCTTGAGCGACACGGTATCTCCGTAGAGCTTATTGACGCGCAAACCTTATGGCCATTTGATATAGATGCTGAAAGTGTTGAAAGCGTCAAGAAAACAAATCGCCTATTAGTGGTTGATGAGGATGTGCCTGGAGGTTGTTCTGCCTATCTTTTGCAAGAAATTGTAGAGAAACAAGGAGGTTTCAAATTCCTAGACAGCGCACCACAAACCTTGTCTGCAAAAGAGCACAGACCTGACTATGGTTCAGATGGTGATTATTTTTCCAAACCAAATTACAACAGCATATTCGATAAAATTTATGGAATGATGCACGAGTTGAACCCTGAAAAATATCCTCTAGACTAATTTCTAGCCTTCGCAATTGAAATTAAAATTTCCTTGTATAAGTCTTTGACATTATTAGAATTGTATCCTACCCCTTTAGATTTGAGATCAATATCTTTTAAATCTCCTATCAATCGACCAAGGCCCTTTAATCCAAAATAAGATTTAGCTCCGATGTAATCTTGAACAAAATAAGGGGGTATTCCCAAGTCTTTGGCCAAAACTGCGGTATTTGTGGTTCTCAGTGCTTGTAATTTGAACAATTTATTAAATAGATTGAACAGTGCAGGAAGAATTGCTTGAATTGGGTAGTCTTTGCTATTTTGTTGAAAATGAGAAAGTATTTTGGCCGACCGTTCAAACTCACCTTTTAACAAGGCATTGTTGAGTTCGAAAACATTATAATCTTTGTTTACACCAACGTATTGTTCAACATGAATATCTTCAAAATAAGAGGTGTAAGGTTCTGCTAAAATCATTTTTTTAATCTCCTTATCAATGAGACTCAAATTAGTTCCGATATGCTCTGCCAACATAATTTTGGCTTTCGGTGAAATGCTCTTATTTAAGCGATTGAACAAATTATCAATAAAAGGTGCTAATTGATTATCATATAAGGGCTTAGCCTCATAAACAACACCTATTTGAGAGATAGACTTAAATATTTTTTTTCGCTTGTCTATTTTTTTTTGATTTAAGCATAGAACAATTACCGTAGACAAAACAGGTTGGTTCAAATAAAACTCTAATTTATCAAATTGACGCATTAAGTGCTGTGCTTCTTTAACCACAATCAGTTGTCTTTCAGCCATCATAGGCAATCTTTTGGCTTGTTCCAAAACCAGTTCTATACCATGTTCTTTGCCATAGAAAACAGAAAAGTTAAATGCTTTTTCTTCTTCACTTAAAATGTGGTTTTCAAAATATTTAGTCAACTCTTGAATAAAAAAAAGCTCTTCACCCTGCAATAAGTAAATAGGTTTGAATTCTTTTCGATCAATTTGAGCTTTTATGGCCTCAACACTCATAGATTAATATTAGTATACTTGTATAAAGAATTTTATCAGTGCTAAAACTGAATTTTAAAAGTTATAATTTCAAAATTAAAATTAAGGATAATAAAAAGTTCATCTTTGATATTATTCGTAGAAAATACATTCTTTTAACTCCTGAAGAATGGGTTCGGCAACACTGTTTATATCACCTGATTGAAGAAATAAACATTCCTGCCTCTTTAATTCAGGTAGAAAAGACAATTTCAATTGGTAATACCAAAGGTAGATTTGATATAGTTGCCTTTAATCCTGATAGTAGTGTGTACCTAATTGTAGAATGTAAAGCCGTTAATGTTGAAATTGACCAGAATGTTTTTGACCAGATTGCCCGCTATTCTATGAACATGAATAACTCATATTTAATGGTAACTAATGGCATATCGCACTATTTTTGTAAAATAGATCACAAGCTTAAGCGTTATTTATTTTTAGAACAAATACCAAATTATCAAGAACAGAAATTGTGAAGGTCGCCATAGTTGTACTTAATTGGAATGGGGCTTCTTTGCTAAAAAAATTATTGCCTACAATTATTAAGCATAGTAAGGATGCTCAAGTGTATGTTATAGACAACGGATCAACCGATGAATCTATTGGCGTACTATCGTCTGAGTTTAAAGAGGTGCACCTTGTACAACTCAATGAAAATCATGGGTTCACTGGAGGGTACAATATCGGACTAAAAGAAATCAAAGCTGATATCTATTGTCTATTAAATTCTGACGTAGAAGTAACAGCAAATTGGCTACTGCCTATAATAGATTTATTTAAAAAAGACGCTAAAGTTGCCGTTGCACAACCAAAAATTATAGATTATTATAAAAGAACCTCTTTTGAATATGCAGGAGCAGCGGGGGGGTTTATAGATCGACTAGCATATCCCTTTTGTAGAGGAAGAATATTTCAAGAAATTGAAGAAGATTTTGGTCAATACGACGATACATCAGAAGTTTTTTGGGCAACGGGAGCTTGTATGTTTATTTCCTCAAAAGTGTTTTGGGAAATAGGAGGTTTCGATGATGATTATTTTGCACATCAAGAAGAAATCGACCTTTGTTGGCGAATAAAACGGAACAACTACAAGGTCATGTACTCATCCATGTCTAAGGTTTATCATATGGGAGGATCTACATTGAGCAACATGAACCCCAAAAAGACATTTTTAAATTTTCGCAATTCCCTATTTAATATTCTGAAAAACACCTCTAACTTTCGTTGGCCATTACTCATCGGTTGTAGACTACTCTTAGATGGTATTGCGGGTGTGAGATTTCTCTTAGAAAAAAAACCTCAACATTGTATTGCTATTATAAGAGCACATTTTAGCTTTTATACTCATTTCTTAAAAATAAAATCTAAAAGAAAAGGTCCTTTTCCAAAACTTAGATATAAATCAAAATCTATAGTTTTCGATTTTTTTGTAAAAAAACACAAAACTTTTTTAGTTTTACGTGAATAAAAATTGTAAAAGTTACGTGGGAAAGCGCAATTTAGTTACATTTACATAAATTTTAACAAGACTACTATTATGAAAAAAGGTTTACTAGCCACTTTAGGGGTATGTGTTCTAATGACCTCTTGTGTATCCTCAAAGAAGTATGCTGAACTTGAATCTAAGCAAAAAGAAACTCAAGATTTATTGAACAGTGCTACTGTTAAATTAAATGATTGTTTGGATGAAGCAGCTAATGCTAAAGCACAAATGACAGCTCTTATGGAGCAAAATGCATTTTTAAAGAAACAAAGTGAAGGTTTCCAAACCACTATTGATGGTTTCACTCAATTATCATCAAAAGGTGCTGAAAATTTGGAAAAAACACTTGAAAGTCTTTCTGAAGCAAACGTAAAAATCAATAACTTAAGAGATGCAGTAAATAGAAGAGATTCTGTAAACCTAGCTCTAGTTCAAAGTTTAAAAGGTGTTTTAGGAAACATGAATGATGAAGACATCCAGATCAACGTAGAAAAAGGTGTTGTTTTTGTTTCAATCTCTGATAAACTTTTATTTAGAAGTGGTAGTTTCAGAGTATCAAGTGCGGCTAAAGAAGTTCTTGGTAAAGTGGCGAAAGTTGTTAATAACCAACCAAATTTTGAATTTATGGTTGAAGGTCACACGGATAATGTACCATATAGAAAAGAACCATTAATGGACAACTGGGATTTATCAGTAAAAAGAGCTACTTCAGTAGTACGTATACTTGAAGATGACTTCGGTGTAAGTCCATCTAGAATGACAGCAGCAGGTAGAAGCTCTTATGTACCATTAGAGTCTAATAATACAGCTGAAAATAGAGCTAAAAATAGAAGAACAAGAATCGTTGTTTTACCAAAACTTGATCAATTCTATTCTATGTTAGAAGAAGGAATGAACGATCCTGCGATTAACTAAGTTCAAATAAAACTTTTTAAAAAAAGGAGGGCAATAGCTCTCCTTTTTTTTTACCATTCCCCCTTGCCTAATCGAAGTACATCCGGAGAAGCGGATGTCAAATCAATTACAGTTGAAGGAATATTTCCTACTAAATCACCTTCTATAATAAAATCAACTTTGTCATTCCAGTTTGAAATGATTTCTTGAATATCAGTGGTATAGTCGATAAGTTTGTCGTTATAATGCAATGACGTACATGCAAGAGGAACATTAATATTGGATATAATCTGGGTGATTACTGAAATATCAGGAATTCTCACTCCGATTGTTTTTCTTTTACCATACACCGCTTTGGAAAAATGAGATGAAGGTAATATAAACGTGTATGGTCCTGGTAAATACTGTTTTAATATTCTGAATTGAGTATTATTCAATTGGGCAGTATATCCTGAAAGCATTTTGAAACCTGAGAACATAAATGAAAGATTTGCTTTAGCAGGGTCAACGCCCTTTATTTTTGCTAGTCTTCTGAGCCCCAGCTCACTTTTCGCATGACAAGCAATGGCATAAACCGTGTCTGTTGGCACTATAATAATACCGTCTTCTGAAAGTGTTTTCGATATTTGAACCAGTTTGTGTTCCTCTATATATCCCCCCCATGATTCAATATATTCTGCGGACATGTATGAAATTTAATCGAAATTGTAGTCTTCAATCAAAATAAAAAGTTATGCACTTTGTCTGTTTAAACTTTTAGATTTTACGGTGTCAGGTTTAACAAAAATCCAATTTTCTCTTTGTCCTGCCTTAATCCAACCTTCTTTAATCTTGTTATTTCTACTTTGATATCTAATCTTAACATATTTGTAACCTTTGAAGCGAGTTGAAAACGACTGCAAAATCTGCACTCGCTGTTTAGGTGCCAAACGCTCTCCTTTTACTTGGTTATAATAGACTTTCTCGCTAATAATAGAAGAAATATTTGTGTGAGGTTTAATGCTTGACACCCATTCGTTTACCCCAAATCGAAGAATCGTTGCATTTGGTTTAAAATTTGAACTAGACTGTGAAGAATTACCTTTTTGTTGTTGATACGCTATGAACGTCGTTTTTGTCAATTCTTGATTATTTTGAAACGGTGATTCATACATTCCAAATTCCTCCTCGATGACCTCATCAAAATTACTGTGATTATCAATGTATAAACCTTGACCATTAAAAGGATTGACAATATTGAGCACTGCAAATATTGTTAAACCCTTCATAAAGGCATCTGGCCTAGTACTTGGTCTGTATATCCAACAAACTATTCCTCCTATAAATGCAACCCCCAAGGCCACCATAATTTGAGTTTCTGCTGAATTGTCAGCAGGAAAATAAATGGTTAGAAATTTATTCGTAATTGACGCATTTCCATTGGTAAAGGAATCGATAATGGCGGTTAAAAAAGCACCAAACGCTCCAGCAAAAATATTGGATATAACTCCTGATTTAGATGTATGAATCTCAGACATAAGTTGTTATTTTAGGTATATTCTAAAATATAAAATTATTTTTCTATCTGTAAGGCGCAATTGTCAATGAGTCAAAAATTAAATGAAAAACTAGCCTCTACTAGGGTTTTACAGAAGTAAAAGGCCTAAGAAGGATAAATACCAACTAGGTTAATTCGCACAATTTATTAATCATCTAAGAGTTCTAATTGCGCAAATCGAAGAATTAAGGTTTTTATCGTTCCATTGTCAAAAGCTATTTCCGCTTTTTTGTTAGCTCCTATTCCTTCTAATTTTTTAACTCGACCATTTCCAAATCTAGAATGTCCTACCCTTTGCCCCTCTTGAATTCCTGGATATGAACCCATGGTATTGGCCGCTTCAATTTCTATAGATTCAGGTTTGAGTTTTCTAAGTTTACGCAAGGCTCCTCCTGCCTTGCCTTTATTCGTGGGCGGGATCCCTGATACGGGCTTGACTTGTCTCAATTTAGATTTGTCAACTTCACCAAAAATAGAATTATCTATAAATGAAGTTCTTCGCATTTGAAGCATTCCTACAGACTGATCATCAACTAAATCTGAATCAATTTCCTCTAAAAATCGGCTCGGTTCAGCGTCTATTAATTTTCCCCAACGGTAGCGATTTATGGTATAAGTCAAATAAGCTTGTTTCTCTGCCCTAGTGAGAGCTACATAAAAAAGTCTTCTCTCCTCTTCTAATTCACTACGCGTATTGATACTCATGGCTGAGGGAAATAAATCTTCTTCTAAACCAACGATATAGACATATGGAAACTCCAACCCCTTAGCCAAATGAATGGTCATCAATGCCACTCTATCATCATCATCTGTGGCTTTATCTAAATCAGAAAATAGTGCAACATCTTCAAGAAACTCGGTCAAATTTCCTGTAGCACCATCTAATTCCTTTTGACCTTCTACAAAATCTTTTATTCCGTTTAGTAATTCTTCTATATTCTCCATTCGTGCTATACCCTCTGGAGTACCGTCTTTCTTAAATTCAATCAATAACCCTGTTTTTTTAGCCACAAGCTCTGCTAATGAAAACGCATCAAGCTGGTTTAATTGAACTTGAAACGCCCTAATCATAGTGTGAAAATTCAATAACTTCTGCCGGGTATTCGATTGTATTTTAATAGAAATGCGCTCAAGATTTTCAATTACTGTAAAAATCGAACTATTGTTATCCTTTGCAGCAAGAATTAAACGGTCTACCGTAGTTTGACCAATTCCTCTTGCTGGAAAATTGATAATTCTGAGTAAAGCCTCTTCATCCGATGGATTAACGATAAGTCTCAAATAAGCTAAAACATCCTTAATTTCTTTTCGCTGATAAAAAGATAATCCTCCAAAAATACGGTAGGGAATTTCCTTTTTCCGAAGGGCATCTTCTATTGCTCTCGATTGAGAGTTTGTTCTGTACAAAACCGCAAATTGATTGTTGTGTAATTGATTTTGCATCTGATTTTCAAAAATAGAATTGGCTACAAACCTACCTTCTTCAGCATCTGTCGGTAAACATTTTCGAACAATCTTAGATCCAAGTTCATTTTGAGTCCAAACCTTTTTCTCTAATTGATTTTTATTATTGGCAATGATAGAATTCGCTGCTTGTACGATAGTATTTGAAGATCTATAATTCTGTTCTAAACGGTATACGGCAACGTTGTCATAATCCTTTTGAAAGTTTAAAATATTATCAATATTGGCTCCTCGAAAAGAATATATACTTTGGGCATCATCACCCACAATACATATGTTCTGATAGCGATCTGACAATGCTTTAACAATTAGGTATTGGGAGTGATTTGTATCCTGATACTCGTCAACCATTATATATTTGAATCGATCTTGATACTTGAGCAAAACTTCCGGAAAACGATTTAATAATTCATTGGTTCTCAACAACAAGTCATCAAAGTCCATCGCTCCTGCTTTAAAACATCTTTCGACATAATTATGATAGATGTCTCCCATTCGAGGTCTTTTTGCTATTGCATCAGCCTCAACTAATTCTGGATGATTAAAATAGGCCTTCACAGTAATCAAACTATTCTTAAATGATGAAATCCGACTTTGTATTTGTTTGTATTTATAGATGTCTTTGTCAAGTTCCATTTCTTTGATAATAGAACTGATCAGACGTTGGGAATCTTGAGTATCGTAGATACTAAAATTAGAGGGAAAGCCAAGATAATGGCCTTCAATTCGCAAAATTTTAGCAAAAACCGAATGAAAAGTACCCATCCATAAGTTTTTAGCTTCATTTGAGCCCACGAGTTGAGCAATTCTATGCTTCATCTCTCGTGCAGCCTTATTGGTAAAAGTAAGAGAAAGAATATTAAAAGGATCAACACCTTGCTGCATTAAATAGGCTATTCGATACGTCAGTACTCGGGTTTTTCCTGATCCAGCACCGGCAATCACCATTAAGGGTCCTTCTTTATGTAAAACCGCTTTCTTCTGTGCTTCATTCAAGTGCTCTAAATAGCTCATAGTCATATTTTAGTTGAAATTAATGATTAAGCCCATTGATTTCAATGGTTTTCAATAATTTTATCACATGAAAATGAACATTGTAAAACTACTCGTTTGGAGTTTTCTATTGAACACTTCATGGAGCTTAGCTCAAAAAACAAATACCGGTCCTTACGTTGAAAATCATGGTGCTGTATGGAAAGTAGAAAACAATACAATTCCGCTAAAAAAAGACTTCGAATATAAAGTTGTTTTTGACATCACCACTACTTCGAATGACCACGGTGTAAAAAATAAAAATATTGATTCTGCGGCGAGATTGTACAATATGCTAGGACAAAACGAGGTAGCAAAAAATAGTATTCACGTGGCATTAGTCATACATTCATCTGCATCTAAAGATGTAATGAACAATCAGTGGTATAAGTCTAAGTACAACATCAACAATCCCAATACAGGTATCATCTCTGAGTTAATAGCCGCTGGTGCAGATGTGATTTTCTGTGGACAATCCTCATTCACTAGAAAAATGCCAAAAGAAAATTTAATTAAAGGTGTTGACTTATCTTTATCAGCATTAACGTCTTTAGTTGAATATCAATCTGAGGGGTGTCAACTAATTAAATACTAATATCATACGATTATGAAGCGAATTGTTTTAATGGCGATAACTGCAATACTAGGAACGTTGAGCCTAAATGCACAAAAACTAAATATAGAAGAAAGTGTATATGATAACATTGAGTCCAAGGTAGTTGATTGGAGAAGAACAATACATCAAAATCCAGAACTGAGCTACCAAGAGTTTGAAACGGCAGAAATGATTGCAAAACATCTTGAGTCCCTTTGTATTGAAGTTCAAACAGGAGTTGCCAAAACCGGAGTCGTAGGGATTTTAAAAGGAAAGAAAAATGGTAAAGTACTTGCGCTGAGAGCAGACATAGATGCATTACCTGTTGTTGAAAGAAATGATTTGAGTTTTAAATCAACAAAAAAAACAACTTATTTAGGAGAAGAAGTGGGAATTATGCATGCCTGTGGACATGATACCCATGCAGCCATTTTAATGGGAGTGGCAGAGATACTTGCAAAAAACAGAAATAAGATTAATGGAACCGTAAAATTTATCTTTCAACCTGCTGAAGAAGGCGCTCCTGAAGGAGAGTATGGTGGTGCAAGAACAATGGTCAATGAAGGTGTTTTAAAAAATCCTGATGTAGACGCTATAGTTGGTTTACACATCAACTCACAAACACCTATCGGTGTAGTTCGTTATAAGCCAGAAGGAACTATGGCTGCGGCACAGCGATTTGTTATTAATGTCAAAGGAAAACAAACCCACGGTTCACAGCCCTGGTCTGGAGTTGATCCTATTTATATAAGTGCCAAGATCATCGACGGACTTCAAAGTATAGTGAGTCGAGAACTTAACTTAACCCAAGAGGCAGCTGTAATATCTGTTGGTAAGATTAAAAGTGGTGTTCGTTTCAATATCATTCCTGAAGATGCTGAACTTATTGGAACAATTAGAACACTTGATTACGGCATGAGAGAACAAGTGCGAGAGCGAATGACCAAAATGGTTCAAACCGTAGCGGAAGCTTATGGAGGTAAAGCTGAAATCGAAATTTTCGACACTACCGATATCACCTATAATGATCCTGAACTTACAGCCTCTTTAATTCCTACACTAAATAAGGTCTTAGGAGAGGAAAACGTAGTTCTTTCAAAGGCCATTACTGGTGCAGAAGACTTTTCTTATTTTCAAAACGAAGTACCTGGCTTTTATTTCTTCTTAGGAGGAATGTCTAAAAACAGTACAGAAGCCTATCCACATCACACCCCTGATTTTTTCATTGATGAAAGTGGTCTAATTTTTGGTGTAAAATCAATGACAGAAATCACATTGAATTATTTAAACGCAAGATAATTCAAGCTAACTTTATAAATTAAAAATCTATGCGTCTTCAAATTATTACCCTAAGTTTTTTGCTCTTCTCTGCATTATCATGGTCGCAACGTAAAAGTGATTTATTGATGGAGATTCAGCAACTCAAGACAAATATTGAACAGCAAAACGACTCCATAAGAAAACTCAGATCGGAACTTTTAAGTAAATCAGTGTTAATTGAGACATACTCCAATGATTTAAGAGATATGCGTGAGACAAACACTAATTTGATGAATACCATGGGTAAATTCACTTCAGAGTCTGTAGCTAATACGATGAAAGTGAATAACAAGCTTGCAAACATCAATGATATTGAAGAGAAAGCAGAGCAAATTAGAGGTTTGATGTTGGATGTAGACAGTATAAATATCACAGCAGCTGCAGGATTAAACCAAACAATCAGTGCGGCTCAAGGTTTAAAAATTGAAGAGGCTTCTATACAATTTCCTATTGCTAATTTAATCTTGGAAATGTCTGACTCTCTTGCGTTGGAACCAAAGTTGGTTGCAGTTAATGAAGTTATGAATTCCTTCAAAGGTTATCAATTGACCATTACTGGAAATTTAGATAAATTAGAAGATGGTAGCGATAGCATCGCCTTTCAATTGTATGATTTATTTACAAATGTTTACGCTATTGAACCCGATCGCTTAAAAATTGCTCCTTCAGAAAATCTCAACTTTACCTTTTTAAAGTTATCTCCTGATTTTACAAATGTTTATATGCTAACCAAGCAAATATTGCGCTAAAACTACTCAGCTCTTTGATTGACTGATTTAGCATACAGAAAACCTCTTTGCCACCATTTGCGCATCAATTTAGAATCAAATACCAGAGGATTTGTAGTCAAAACTGTTGGAGTGTAATACGTATTAATGCTGACCTCACCTTCTTTGCTCATAAGTTGACCAATCTGAACATTTTGTTTTTCAATTTGATCTAAACTGAAATTGAACATATTAATCATGAGTTCAAAAGGATTTTTGACGCCAAGTTTATTGTATATAGAATGTTCGGGGCTTAAAACAATAACATCTATTGTCTTTGCTCCTAGTTCAATTGCTTTTTTAACGGGTACAACACTACCTAGACCTCCGTCAGCATATTCATATCCATTCTTTTTAACCAAAGACATAAAAGGAATATAGTTGGCAGAAATCCATATCCAATCTAAAAAATCTTCGTAATCACAATCCCTTAAGCTCTTGTACTCGACATTCTGAGTACTTAAATTAGAAACTGTGACGTAAATATTGGTTTTGTTTTCTTTCAAAGCATTAAAATCTAAAACAGAAAAGTTTTTCTGTAATAAAGCTCTTAAATTTTTGCTCTCTCCAAATGTAGAGTTTCCTCTTAAAAAACTCCTAATTACATTGAAATGGTTAATACTAGTGCTAAAAGTGCCATGATCTCTGCTTATAATAAATGGATCTAAATTGAAAATATCTTTTTGACTAACATTTCCATATAAATCATGTAGTTTTTGAATTTCTCCAAGTGCCAAATGTGGTAATAACAAACTGCCTGTAGAAGTACCCACATACAAATTGTATTGTAACTGCTTCTTTTCTATTAAATATTGGGCAATACCTCCGGCAAAAGCGCCTTTACTTCCTCCACCTGAAATAACTAATGCTCTCATAAAAAATAGTATATTAAGGACGATTTAAAACATTCAAAAGACATATATAATAGGCTTAAATGAATTTAAAAATCAATCTTGATTCACCCCATATAAAATTAAAAGGTTTAGGAGGATACAGAATTGAGGTTTTAAAATCAGATTTAAATATACATAGCATTGCTGATTTATTTCACTTCATCCCCAATCGATATGTCGATCGCCGAAAATTTTATAAAATTAACACCCTAGCGGCAAGCACTGCTGAAGTTCAAATTATCGGTGAAATAACCGACATCCAAAAGGTTCGAAGTGCTTCAGGAGAGCGTCTTAAAGCAACTTTTAGCGATGAGACAGGGAATATAGAATTGGTTTGGTTCAAAGGCATAGGTTATGTGCAAAAAAAACTCAAACCAAACGAAACCTTTGTCGTTTATGGAAAACTGAATGCATTTGGAAATTCATTATCTATTGTACATCCAGAAATAGAATCTTTGAGTACATTTAAACGAAAAGCATCGGATGGAATACTCCCTATTTACCCCTCTACTGAAAAGTGTCAAAAAGCCGGAGTTTCCTCTGTTTTTCTAAGGCAAATTATCAAAG